>JBEKGP010000021.1:0-33233 GCA_050012735.1 Candidatus Dormibacteria bacterium | reverse complement strand
AGCTCTCGGAATGCGATGGGGTGGGACCTCCCGAAAAACCGGCTGAAACAAAAAACGGATAGCTTCCGCTATCCAGGCTGGGTCGGCTGGACCTTCAAGGCGGACCCGGAAGGTGGGGCCGTATTCACGGACCCTCTTGGCGGCGCACTACGCGTCCAGCGCCGGAGCATACCACGGGCCTCCCCACGCGGCAGGCCGCGTGGCGTCCCCGTGCCTTCACAGGGGGCGTGCCGCCCCCTCGCATCGGTGGCAGAGCCACCTGGATGCTCACCCCTGGCCCGGCGCGACTCCGCCCCGATCGCGCGCTTCGCGCGCCCGCTCGACCCGCGTCCCCTCCCCTCGTCAGGGCCCGGCCCACCGGGCATGGAGGAGCAGCTCGCGGGCGCCATGGGCCCCCAGGACGGGCGAGGCCGTGCTGGCGACCACCTGCCAGCCCGCCGCCCCCACCCCGGTGACGGCGACCGCCAGGGCGTCGGCCAGGCTGGCGTCGTCGACCGGAGCCGTCGCCCGGCGGAGCTCGAACATCGGCTTGACCAGGCCGACGAGGTCAGCCCGCGGAGCGAGGTGGATGCGGTCGAGCTGTGCGGCGGCAGCGCTCAGGGAGAGGTAGGAGACGTCGATGCTCACCACCTCGACCGGCTCGGGGACGAGAACGGGAGTCAGATCGGCCACATTGGTCGCCTCCAGGTTGACCACGCGGGGATCCTGGCGCAGCGACCCGAGGAGCTGGCCATGGCCGGCGTCGACGGCGTAGACGCGGCGCGCACCCGCCGCCAGCAGGACCCGGGTGAAGCCCCCGGCGGCCGCGCCGACGTCGAGGGCCACCCGGCCGAGGACGCCGATGTCGAAAGCGGCCAGCGCGGCGGAGAGCTTGGCCTCCCCGCGCAGACTGGCCGGACGCCGGCGCCGGACCTGCGCACCGGCGGAGACGCGTGCCTCGGGATTGGTGACGGCGAAGCCGTCCACCTCGATCTCGCCACTCGCCACCAGGACGGCGGGATCGGCGCCGGGCTCCAGCTCGCCGACGACATCGGCGAGCCGGCGGAGGCGGCGGGTCACCGCTCTCGACGAGCCTGCGCCGCCCGGCGCCGATCGCCCCGCGCGCTCAGCTCGGCCGTCGGCTGGCGACCTCGTCGTCGAGCAGCGCGATGAGATCGGGGGCGCTCCGCTGCTCCGTCCCGCCGCGGCGCGTGTCGCGCACGCTGACCACGTCGTCGCCGCGCTCGACGTCGCGCTTGCCGATGACGACCACGTACGGCACCTTGCGCAGCTCGGCGTCGCGGATGCGCGCCTGCATCCGGTTGCCCGGAGAATCGCTGACCGCGGCGCGGAGCCCTGCCGCCTCGAGACGCTCCACCAGGTTCCGAGCGCAGTCCATGACCGCCTCGACGTCGTCCTGGACCGGCACCACCTCGACCTGGACGGGAGCCAGCCAGAGGGGCAGCTGGCCCGCGAAATGTTCGAGGAGGATGCCGATGAAGCGTTCCAGGGATCCGTAGATGACGCGGTGGATGGTGACCGGAGTGCGCGGTGCACCGGACGCGTCGATGTACTCGCAGCCGAAGCGCCGGGGTTGCTGGAAGTCGAGCTGGATCGTCCCCGTCTGCCAGGAACGGCCGATCGCATCCTTCATCAGGATGTCGATCTTGGGCCCGTAGAAGGCCCCCTCCCCCGCCTCGACGGTGAAGGGAATCCCCTCGTTCGCCTCCAGGATGCGCAGCAGCGCGGCCTCGGCCAGATCCCAGGTCTCCGGATCACCCATGAAGTCGGCGGGTCGCGTGCCGAGCCGCAGCGAGTACTCGAGGTCGAAGATCCCGTAGTAGATGCGGGTGATCTCGAGGATGCGCGCGTACTCCTCCTCGATCTGCTCCTCGGTGACGAAGATGTGGGCGTCGTCCTGCATGAACTTGCGCACCCGCAGCAGCCCGTGCAGTGTGCCCGAGCGCTCGAAACGGTGCAGCGGGTCGATGTCCGAGTAGCGGAGCGGCAGCTCCCGGTAGCTGTGACGCCGGAGGTTGTAGATGACGTGGGCGTTGGGGCAGTTCATCGGCTTGAGGCCGTAGGTGGTCTGCTCGTCCACCGGGAAGAGGAACATGTCGTCGCGGTAGTGGTCCCAGTGCCCCGACGTCTCCCAGAGAGCCTTCTCGTTGATGAGCGGGGTCATGACCTCGTGGTAGCCGCGAGCACGGTGGTCCTTGCGCCAGAAGTCGATCAGCTCGTTGAGGACGATGACGCCGTTGGGCAGCCAGTAGGGCATGCCCGGCGCCGAGGGGTCGAAGTGAAACATCTCGAGCTCGCGCCCGAGGCGGCGGTGATCGCGCCGCTCGGCCTCGGCGAGGCGGTCCAGGTAGGCGGCGAGGTCGGCGGGGGTGAACCAGGCGGTCCCGTAGATCCGCTGGAGCTGGGGGTTGCGCTCGTCGCCGCGCCAGTAGACCCCGGCGACGCGGAGCAGCTTGACGGTCCGGAGGGCGCCGCTGTCCGGGACGTGCGGTCCCCGGCAGAGATCGAGGAAGTCGCCGGTACGGTAGACGCTCACGCTGCTGACGTCCGGGGCGAGGCGGTCGATGATCGCGACCTTGAACTTCTGGCCCATCTCGTCGAAGAGACGCCGTGCCTCATCGCGCGGCAGCACCTCGCGCTGATAGGAGACCCGCTGCTTGACCAGCTCACCCATCCGCGCCTCGATGGCCGCCAGATCTCCGTCGGTGAGATGACGGTCCTCGGGGAGCAGGAAGTTGTAGAAGAAACCGTCCTCGATCGACGGGCCGACATCGTACTGGGCCCCCGGGAAGAGCTCGCAGACCGCTGCCGCCATCAGGTGGGCGGCGCTGTGCCGGAGGATGTCCAGGGTCAGGTCGACCGGGGCCTCCAGGGGCGGACCGGCCTCGGCGGCGTCGTCGACTTCCTCTGGCATGGTGGCCGCATTGTACGGAAGCGGCGCCTCCGGGTCACGCGGGCGGCGGAGCCTGGCCCACCGAGATGCCCGAACCCGACGAGGGGCGCGAAGGGCCCCCTCGCGCCAGGGTCAGACGACCAGGCGGGACATGCCCCGCGGCACGTCCTCGCGGCCCTCGCCCAGGATGTCGATCTCGGCCTCCGGGTTAGCCAGCGACGAGCCCCAGATCTCGAGTGAGAGCTGATGGGCGAGCGGCAGCACGCTGCGTCGCGAGCCGCGCTGCGCCTGAGCCCGCAGACGCTCGAGTCGCTCGGGATCTATGGCGCAGCAATGCACGCTGCAGTACTTGTTGGTCGGCTTCTTAACCGGTTGGCCACACCCCCGTCGAGCGCACAATCGCACCGTCGGCAGGCGACCTTGAGTCGCGTGTCGCACACCCACCTCCATGAGCAGAGGCCAGTCTACGACTGCTCTCTGCCCGGCTGTCAACACCTGATTTCGGGTTTGCAAAGAACAGGTGTGTGAGAAGTCCGCCGATCGGCGCGCAAAGTGCAAGCGGCGAGGTGTGCACACTGTGGACAACCGGTGAATGCCCATCTCACCAGCCTCTCGCGGCTTGTGGGGAAGCTGTTCGGAAAGTCCAGTTGTGACGATTTGCCTGCACAGGAGTTGGCGTCCAGATCGTGGTGTGGGAGGAGCCGGAGGCGCTGCGCAAGTGCTATGCGGACCACCTGGCTGCCGCGACATCGACTGCAGCGGTTATACCATCCGGAAAATGACGGCGACATCCTGATCGCCCACGGGACCCCACCTCCGACGCGAGGTGGCATCGCCCCTGAGCGGAGCGGTGCCGTCCTCCGGCGGACGTGGGCGCATCAGGGATCGAACCTGAGACCTCAGCGATGTCAACGCTGCGCTCGTACCAACTGAGCTATGCGCCCGCGCACCCGCGCAGGTCAGGCCGGGATGATACCGCGAGCGGACGGTCCCGCCGAACCTGCCCGCTGACTGCCTTCGCTCAGACGGGGGTGCCCACGCCGCCGGCGGCGTGGGGGGCGCGGGCCGTGGCCGGCTTGTCAGCCTGCCTCAGGTCGGCGCTGGTGACCTCCACGAGGAGCACACCCTCGCAGCCGTGGCAGATCACGTGGAACTGCTCCGGGCGACGGATCGGGCGGGCCACCGCCTGGCGATAACCACAGCACTCACACGTCACGATGGCTCGCATCTCTCCCCTGGCGCCTCCACTCTCCCCGAGCCGGTGCCCCCCAAGGGGCGGCCACCGCTCGCGAAGTTCCCCGACTTTGGCACCGGTGTGGGAATGGACCGGGTCTGACATGGCACCGCGACCCCGTCGTTGCACGGCCGTGTCAAGGGCTGGAAGTCGCTCCTCCGGATGTCGCGTCCGTCTGGCCGGGGTGGTCCAGGACGGCGAGCCGGTTCCAGAAGATGAACCGGAAGCTCAGCCCGGCGGAGATCACCAGGGCGCCGAAGACGTCGACGACGCCGATGACCGAGTGGAAGAGGTCGACGGCACCACCGAAGGCGAGGAGCGGCAGGGCGATGGAGGCGTTGATCACCGTGAAGACGCCGCCGAATATCCGGCCCCGGGACTCCTCGGTGGTGCCCTCCTGCAGAACCGTGAAAGCAGGGATGAGGATCGCGCCCAGAGCACCACCGAAGATGAGGGCCAGCAACACCACGGCGGGGGTGAGCAGGCCGCTGATGCCGATGTCCTGGAAGACGGGTGGGAAAACGCCCATCGCCACCAGGCAGATCCCGGTGGTGACGAAGGCGACGACGCTCAGCGAGCGCCGCCGGAGGGTGATGAGATGCTGGCCGAGGACCCCCGCCATCGCCACCAGCCCGACCATGGCCGGGCCCAGCACGATGGAGATGTCATTCGGCGAGCGGTGCAGCACCTTCTGCAGGTAGGGCGCGCCCAGCGCGTAGATGGTGAAGACCATGATCAGCGCCAGCCCGAGCTGGATCATCCCCCAGCGCAGCGCCGGGCCGCGGCGGAGGATGCCGAGGCCGTCCTGGAACTCCCGGAAGGCGTGGGTCTGGGGACCTGGCCCCGGGGCGACCGCACGCAGCGACGCGCCGATCCGCCAGCAGGAGAGGGCGGCCAGCGCGAACAGCCCGGCCGCGATGTAGAAGGGCACCAGGTCCCCGAAGAGGATCAGGCAGATGGGCGCCAGGACGCTGCCGAGCAGGAGGGTGAAGATCACCGTGGTCATGAACAGCGACATGGCGCCCTGGATCTGCTCGCGGCTCACCAGGGAGGGGATGCTGGCCGCCTCGGCCGGAGCGAAGACCTGACCCACCGAGCTGAAGAGGAAGGTGATGATCAGCAACGGCCATGCCTGGTGCTGGAGGAAGGGGATCAGCTGGGTCACCGGTATGAGGATCAGGAGCCCGGCTCGGAGCAGGTTGGTGAGCATCATCAGCGACCGCTTGTCGTGGCGGTCGGCGTAGACACCGGCGGGGGCCGAGAGCAGCACCCCGGGGAAAGTGAAGGCGACCGCCACCGCCGCCACCGCCGTGGTCAGGCCGGTGAGGTCGTAAACCACGACCAAGAGGGCGAACTGGATGAAGTTCTGAGCCAGCTGGCTGCCGCACTGGGCCCCCCAGAGAAAGCGGAAGTCCCGCCGGCGGAGCACGCGGGCAAAGCCGGCAGCGTCTTCGGGGTGGGGTGGCACCGCGGGGCGGACCGCATGCAGGGGCGCGGCGTGGTCGGGCCGCTCGGGCAACCGGTTCTGGCTCATCCCATCTCCCCCGCGGCCCGCGCCAGGCAGCGCCATTCGTCGAGGTCGAGGGTCTCCGGCCGGCGCCCCGGATCCACGCCGCAGTGGGCCAGCACGGCCTCGACCAGGTCGGCGCGGTCGCCCAGGGCCCGGCCCAGGCCGTGGCGGAGGGTCTTGCGGCGTAGCTGGAAGGCGGCGCGAGCGAGTCGGAGCACCTCTCTCCTCTCCGCCTCGGGCATCAGCCGGGCGGGATGCATGCGAATGATGCTCGACGCCACCGCCGGTTCGGGCATGAAGCTCGCCGGCGGCACGTCTCGAATCCGTTCGACGTCCGCGATCGAACGCACCGCCACCGTCGCCAGGCTCCACCCCCCGGGGGGCGAGGCGATCCGGGCGGCGACCTCGCGCTGGACCAGGAAGACCGCGCGACGCGGAGGGCTCGCCGCCTCGAAGAGGTGGCCGAGCAGAGCGCCGGTGAGGTTGTAGGGGAGGTTGCCGGCGGCGAGATGGTCGTCGGGGAGGCCGAGGCTGGCCGCGTCCGATCGCAGCGCGTCCCCCTCGATCAGCTCCACGTTGGCGAAGCCGCGGAGGGTCACCCGGGCGGCCCGGATGCAGGCGGGGTCCAGGTCCACCGCGACCACGCGCCCCGCCCGCTGCGCCAGCTCGGCGGTCAGCACCCCGATTCCCGGCCCTATCTCCCAGACGGTGTCAGCGGCCGACGGGTCCAGCGCCTCCACGATGGCTTCGAGCGCCCCCCGATCCACCAGGAAGTGCTGGCCGAGCCGACGCTTGGCGAAGAGCCCGGCCTGACGGGCCACCCTGGTCACCGTTCCCGGGTCGGTGAGATCGAGCGGGCGGGTGGCCGCGCTCACTCCCGCCATCTCCCGCCGCCGAGCGGCCCGGTTCCCGCGGAACGCACGATCCGGTCAGCCACGGAGGAGGTCGTCTGCGGGGAGGGCGAAGAGACGTCGCGCGCTGGCGGTGGTCTCCGCCGCCACCTCGGCCGGTTCGACGTCGCGCAGCCGCGCCACCGCCGCCGCGGTGGCCGCCACGAAGGCGGGGGTGTTGGGCTGCCCCCGGTGGGGCACGGGCGCGAGGAAGGGCGAGTCGGTCTCCACCAGATACCCGTCAGCGTCGACCTCGCGAGCCGCGGCCTGGATGCCCTCGCTGCGGGGGAAGGTCACGATCCCCGAGAAGGAGAGCAGGAAGCCGCGCTTCCGGCAGCTCCGCGCGTGCGCGGCATCGCCCGTGTAGCTGTGCATGACGCCTCGGACACCGGGGACCACGTCCACCGCGCCCAGCACCTCGGCGTGGCTGTCGCGATCGTGGATGACCACCGGCAGGGAGTGGGCACGGGCCAGCTCCAGCATCTGATGGAGGGCGGCCTGCTGCACCAAGAGCGGCGTCTCGTGGTACCCCGGTCGCCAGTACTGGTCGAGACCCACCTCGCCGACGCCCACCGCGCGCGGGTGCCGGAGCAGCTGGTCGAGCGCGTCGAGCTGGGCCCGATCGGGGCCGGCCGGCTCATGGGGGTGCCAGCCGACGGTGAAGAACACGCCCGGATGCCCCTCCGCGACCTCCCGGCAACGGTCGCTGTCCTCGAGGTTGAGGCCCGGGCAGACGATCTGCACCACCCCCGCGCCCACCGCCTGCTCCAGCGCCCGCTCCACCCCGGCCGCTCCGTCGCGCTCGGCGAGGATCTGGAGGTGGCAGTGGCTGTCGACGAGGGGTGGGTGGCTCGCGGCGGCGGGGCGCAGCTCGCTCATCTCCCGCCCAGGATCGCCTCACGATCCAATCGGGGGAAGAGGATCTCCCCCACCCCGACCGGAGCCCCCCCGTGTAGCGCCGGCCACGACCCGAGCGCCGCGGTGAGGTCGCCGCCCAGCTCGATGCCCAGGTCGATCGCGACCCGTGCGGTCGCCCGGGGGATGAAGGGGTGGAGCAGGCCGGTGCTCACCCGCACCGCCTCCAGCAGCTCGGCGCAGACGGTGCCGAGGCGCTCGTCGCCCGCGCTCTTGAGCTTCCAGGGGGCGGTCTCCTCGACGTACTTGTTGGCCCGGGCAACGAGCTTCCGGACCGCCGTCAGGGCCGCGCTGAAATCGAGGCCGTCCATGGCCTGGTCGTACTCCGGCACCACGGCGGCGGCGAGCCGGCGCAGTTCGGCGTCGATCGGCTCTTCGCCTCTCCGCTCGGGCACCCGGGCGTCAAAGTAGCGCTGGACCATCTTCTCGGTCCGCGACACCAGGTTGCCGTAGTCGTTGGCGAGGTCGGCGTTGTAGAGGTCGACGAACTTCTCCATCGAGAAGTCGCCGTCGCGGTCGAAGGGGATCTCGGCCATCAGCACGTAGCGCACCGCGTCGCTGCCGAACTGCTCGATGAGCGCGGTGGGCTCCACGAAGACGCCTCGGGTCTTGCTCATCTTCTCGCCGCCCAGGGTCATGAAGCCGTGGGCGTGCACCCGTCGGGGGAGGGGGATGCCGGCGGCCATCAGCATCGCCGGCCACATCACCGCGTGGAAGCGGGTGATGTCCTTGCCGATGACGTGGACGTCGGCCGGCCAGAAGCGCGCGAACTCCTCGTCGTCTGAGGCGTAGCCCACCCCGGTGATGTAGGCGATCAGGGCGTCGAACCAGACGTAGACCACCTGGGAGGGGTCGAAGGGGAGCGGGAAGCCCCAGTCCGAGAAGCCGCGCGAGATGCTGACGTCCTCCAGGCCGCCCCGGATGAGCTGAAGGATCTCGTTGCGCCGCGGCTCGGGGACGAGGAAGTCGGGATGCTTCTCCAGGTGCTCCAGGAGGCGGCCCTGGAAGTCGCTCAGACGTAGGAAGTAGTTGTCCTCCTCCACCAGCTCGACCGGGCGCTCGTGGACCGGGCACAGCCCCGCGACCAGCTCCTTGTCGGAGTAGTAGCGCTCGCAGGAGGGGCAGAGCCAGGCGCGGTACCAGCCCTTGTAGATGAAACCGGCGTCGTGGATGGTTTGCATCAGCCGTTCGGTGCTGCGCCGGTTGGCGTCGCCACTGGTGCGGACGAAGGCGGTGTGATCGATGTCCAGCGAAGCCCAGAGGGAGCGGTACCTCTCCGCCTGAGCGCCCACGAACTCCTCGGGGCTGACCCCGCGGTCCCGGGCGGCCCGAAGCACCGACTGGCTGTGCTCGTCGGTCCCGACGGTGAAGCGGACGTCGTCGCCGCGCAGCCGGTGATGGCGGGCGAGCACGTCGCAGCCGACCTTCTCGTAGACGTGGCCGAGGTGTGGGTCGCCATTGACGTAGTCGATGGCGGCGGTGACGTAGAAGGTGCTGCTCATGTCCCGATCACGACTGTGCACTCGCCGCGTGGGGGCACCCGGCGTAGCTCCTCGGCCAGCTCCCGGGCGGTGCCGCGGTGGAAGGTCTCGTGGACTTTAGTCAATTCCCGGGCCACCACGACCGGGCGGTCGCCGAGCAGGGGCTCGATCAGCTCCAGGGTCTTGGCCAGGCGGTTGGCGGCCTCGAAGAGGACCACCGGCACCCCCAGCCCCAGCGCCGCCTCGACGGTGCGGCGCAACTTGCCAGGGGAACGCGGCGGGAAGCCCAGGAAGACGAAGCCGCCGCCCCCACCCAGTCCGCTGCCGCTCACCGCGGCGGTGACCGCGCTCGGGCCGGGGACCACGGTGACCGTGATCCCGGCTCGGTGGGCGGCGGCGACCAGCCGGCTGCCCGGATCGCTGACCGCCGGCGTGCCGGCGTCGGTGCAGAGGGTGAGGCGCTGACCCGCCTCCAGCCGGGCCAGCAGGGCGGGGATGCGCCGCTCCTCGTCAAAGGCGGGCAGCGAGATCACCGGCCGCTCGATGCCCAGCGATCGCATCAGGATGCGGGTGCGGCGGGTGTCCTCGGCAACCACGGCGTCGCATTCGCGCAGCGCACGTTCCGCGCGCCGGCTCACGTCCTCCAGATTGCCGATCGGCGTGGCCAGGACCGTGAGCAACGCCCCCTCCGGGGTTTCCGCGTTCGTCAGCGGCCCCAGTCGCGGGGGTAGCGGAAGTCGCGGTCGATGGTCCGGTTGGAGAGCTTGGCGATGAGCGGCGGCCGGCGCTTGTACTGGCTGTCCCGGACGCGGCGGTGAATCTGCTTGACGAAGGCGTCGTCGAAGCCGAGCGCGTGCAGCTCGGCCCGGGTGCGGCGCTCGTCGACCATCTGGTGGAGCAGCTGGTCGACCGCGGCGTACTCGAAGCCCAGCTCGTCCTCGTCCGACTGGCCCTCCCAGAGGTCGGCGGAGGGGGCCTTGTCGATCACCGCGGCGGGCAGCTCGAGATACCGGGCGAGGGCGAAGATCTGGGTCTTGTAGAGGTCGCCGAGGGGATTGAGGGCGTGGGCCATGTCACCGTGGATGGTCCCGTAGCCGAGCAGCAGCTCGGTCTTGTTGGAGGTCCCGACCACCAGCGCTGTTCGCGCCAGCGAGAGGTCGTAGAGGATCGACATCCGCTCCCGCGCCATCTTGTTGCCGCGCCGGTTGCGGTCGGCGTCGGGATTGCGGTCGAAGTAGGCGTCGATCTGGGGCGAGATGTCGACCAGCAGCGGGGTGGTGCCCAGCTGGGCGGCCACCAGGCGGGCGTCGCGCTCGGACCCAGGGCTGCTCGCCCGGTAGGGCATGATCACCGGAATCGCGTTGTCCGGGCCGAGGGCCCGGCAGACCACGGCCAGGGTGAGCGCGGAGTCGATGCCGCCGGAGAGCCCGACCACGCCGCGCTCGAAGCCCACCTTGCGCACCTCTTCGCGGACAAATCCGGTCAGGATCTCCGTGACCAGGGCGCAGTCGACGGTCAGCGCGTCCGCCGCGTCGCGGCGGCTCAGCCCGTCCGCGGTCTCAGTCACGTTCGCGGCGGTGCAGGCGGCGACACTCGGCGTCGACGATGTCGTGGCGTTCGTCGCGGAGCATCGGGTTGGCGATGCGCGCCCGCCGGAGGGCCGCCAGGTCGAGGCGGTGGAGGGGCATCCCCTCGTCGCGGCCGGCCGGCTCGCCGACCAGCCGTCCCTCGGGGTCCACCACCCGGGAGCCTCCCCAGAAATTGATGCCGTCCTCGTAGCCGACCCGGTTGCAGTAGACGACGTAGGCGGTGAAGAGCTGGGCATAGGTGCGGGTGATCACGTCGTAGCTCTGCGCGGTTCCGATCTCGGACCCGTGCCCGACGCCGCGCCCCGGGGAGGCCGACGGGCAGATGATCAGGTCGACGCCGTCGCGGGCGAGCAGGTACGCGGAGCTCGGGTGCCAGAGGTCCTCGCAGATGAGCACCCCCGCTCGCCAGGGGCGGCGCGGTCCGGCGGAACGGAGTGGGGCCTCGAAGGCTCGGAACCGGTTGCCGGCGGCGAGATCACGGGCCTCGTCGAAGAGGCCGTAGGTGGGCAGGTACACCTTGCGATGGACGTGGACGACGGCGCCCCCGGAGAGGTAGAGGGCTGCGTTGTGAAAGCGGTGGTCGTCGCTCTCCAGGATGCAACCGACCACAGCGTCCACGCCCCGTGACGCCTCGGCGAGGACCTGGATCTCGGGGCTGTCGAGGCGCAGAGCGGTCTCGGTGACCAGGTCCTTGAGGAAGTACCCGGTGAGCGAGAGCTCGGGGAAGACCACGAGGTCCGCCCCGCCCGCGGCGGCGGTCCCGATCAGCTCCAGGTGGCGGGTGACGTTGGCGGCGACATCGCCCAGCCGGGGTGCCAGCTGGGCGAGCGCGACCACGATGTCGCTCCGCGGCGCGGCGTCCGTGGTCATGGCCGGGGAGGGCTCGGTCTTCACCATGGGGTGGATTCTCCGCCATCGAGCGTCCCGCCGACGAATTCGCTGACCCGCGCGACCACGCCGGAAACCGGCTCGCGCGCCACGCTGGAAGGCGGCAGGGCCTCCAGGAAGCGCCGCGCGTAGTCCCGGGTCTGGAGCCGGGAGTCGGCGATCACCACCACTCCCCGATCGGTGCCCGACCGGATCAACCGGCCGAACCCCTGGCGCAACCGGATGACCGCCTCGGGGAGCACGTAGCTCCCGAAGGGATCGCGCAGCTCGGCGGTGCGAGCGCGGACCAGCGGGTCGGTGGGGACGGCGAAGGGGAGCTTGGCGATGATCACGCACTGGAGGGCGTCGCCCGGGACGTCGATCCCCTCCCAGAAGGTGCCGGTGCCGAGCAGCACGGTCCGCGGGTTCTCGACGAACGAGGCCAGGAGCTGGCGCCGGGTCCCGTCGAGGCCCTGGGCGACCACGGAGATCTGGGTGCCGGCAAGCCGCCGGCCGACCAGATCGCGGACGCGGCGGAGCGCCCCGTACCCCGTGAAGAGGCCGAGGGTGCGGCCGCCCAGCCGCCTCCCGATGCCGGCGGTGATGGTCGCGAGCGCCTGCTCGTACTCGGGATCGTCGTAGGGAGGGATGTCGGTGAGCACGATGCAGAGGGCCTGGGTCAGGTAGTCGAACGGTGACGGCAGCGCCAGCTCCTCGGTGCGCGCCCTCAGCCCAAGCCGCTCCCGGATGAACCCGAAGTCCCCGGCGATGGCGAGCGTGGCCGAGGTCAGCACCACGGTGCGGGCCGCGTCGAGGAGCCCCTCCCCGAGGTTTGCTCCCGCCGCCACCGGCGCGTCGTGCAGCTCCGCCTGCTCGGCGCGGAGCTCCATCCAGGCGACGTGTCCCTCCCGCCGCTGGAGGAGGACGTCGTTGATGGCGCCCGCCGACGCCTCGAGTGCGGACGCCGCCAGCGCCAGCTCCTCCGCCTCTCGATCCGGCTGCGGGAGAAGATCCGCCTGGAGGCAGGCCGGGCCCACCGCGCGGAGAGCGTCGGCAGCCCTGCGGAGGACGGCGACGGCGTGGTGGGCGTTCCGCACCAGGGGCTGCAGCCGCGGCTCGACGAGCAGGTCGTCGGTCACGCTCAGGCTCCCGGTCGGTGCCCCTCCTCCCCCGCCGAGGCGCTCGGCAAGCAACCCCTTGGCCTCCCCGAAGAGCCCGTTGGCGGCGTCGCGGCAGGTCTCCAGGGCACTCGCCAGACCGGCGTCCAGGACCTCGGGGAGGCGGTCGAGGGCCCGGAGGACATCCGCGCTCCGAAGCCGGTGGCCGCCCGCCTGGGTGGCCTGCTCCTCGAGGTGATGGGCCTCGTCGACGACGAGCGCTGAGTAATCCCCGAGCAGGTGTCCCGACGCGGACTCGTCGCTCAGCAGGAGGGCATGGTTGGTCACCACCAGCTCGGCCGTCGCCGCCGTCCGGCGCGCGGCGACCATGTGGCACGCGCCATTGGCCCAGTTGGCGCAGGCGCTCCCTAGGCAGTCATCCCCGGTCGATTCGACGGCGCGCCAGAGCTCGCGCTCCGAGGCTCCCAGGTGCAGCTCCGCCCGGTCCCCGGTGCGGGTCAGGTCGAGCCAGCGCAGCAGTTTGAGCTTGAACCTGATGACGTCGAGGTCCGCCCCGCGGGGGCCGACGTCGCCACGGCGGAGGTGGCGCTGGAAACGTCGCAGGCTGATGTAGTGGCTGCGGCCCTTGAGCATCGCCCATCCGAGCGGGCGAGGCAGGTGAGCCTGCAGGGCGGGCAGCTCTCGCGCGACGAGCTGCTCCTGGAGGGTGATGGTGTGGGTCGCGACCACCGCCCGGCCGCGGCCCCGCTCGATCCAGATGGCAAGCGGGGCGAGGTAGCCGAGCGTCTTCCCCACCCCCGTTCCCGCCTCGACGAGAAGGCGCCCGCCGCGCTCCAGGCTCTGGGCGACGGCCCGTGCCATCTGCTCCTGGGTCTCCCGATACTCGTAGCCCGGGCGCTCCGCCATCGGACCTCCGGGACCGATCAGGGCAACGGCGGCGTCGGCCAGGGGCCCGAAGAGAAGCGAGTCGCGCTCGCCACGGATGCGATCCTCGGCGCCAGAGGTGTTGGGGCCCGCCGCTCCCGCGGCGCGGACAGGAGCCGTCGTCAGGCTCTCGCCACCGGGGCGTGCACCGGCCTCCAGCTCGGGGTGCGCGCCCCGCTCGGCCAGGGCGAGGTCGAAGAAGTGCCCGAGCGACGTCCTCGCCTGGGCGGCCACGCGATACATCTCCGAGAAGGTCGACCTCCGCAGCGAGGCGGCCTCCACCAGCAGCCATCGGAACAGCTCCGCGGTCGCCTGCGCGTCACTCAGGGCGCGGTGGGGACGCTCGTGATGGAGCCCGAGCTGACGGCCCAGTGCCCCGAGGTTGTGGCTGCCGGCGAGCGGCAGCAGGATGCGTCCCAGCTCGAGCGTGTCCATCGCCTCTCTCCGGCCAAAGGTGTCGGGGAGGAGCTGGCTGCAGAAGGCGAGGTCGAAGGCGGTCGCGTGGCCGACCAGCTCGGCACCCTCGCAGAACTCGGCGAGCTGAGCCATGGCCTCGAGCGGGGACGGCTGGCCGGCCAGATCGGCGCTGGTGATGCCGGTCAAGCGCTGGACCGGCAGCGGCACCGCGATGCCCGGATCGACCAGGAGCTGAAGCTCGCGGAGGGTCATCCCGTCCTGCCGGAAACGGACGGCCCCGATCTCGATGACCCGTTCGCTCTTGGGCGACAGCCCGGTGGTCTCGAGATCGAAGGAGACGAACTCGGCGGTCATCAGGCCAGCGGCGGCGTTACCGCCCGGTAGTCCGTCGTCCCATCGAAGATGCCGCGGCGCGACGGGGGAAGCACCTCCGCGATCCGCTGCATGAGCAGGTCCGAAACCTCCTGGTTGGTCCGGCGCGGGCCCCCCGGGTCCTCGGGGGGCAGCGGGGCGGCGCGCCCGAAGCGGACGTGCACGGGAGCGTGGCGAGGCCGGATCGACCCGAGGGGCAGGGTCCGCTCGGTGCCCCAGATCCCCACCGGGAGGATCGGCACCCCGGCCGTCCGGGCCAGGAAGCCGGCGCCCGGGTGGGGACGCTGCAGCACCCCGTCCGGGCTGCGGTGCCCCTCCGGGTAGACGAGCACGGCATGTCCCTGACGCAGCAATCCCACCGCCTGGCGGAGTGCGGCCCGGTCCGCGCTGCCGCGCACCACCGGAAAGGCGTGGTAGCCGACGATGAAGAAGCGGGTGAGCGGCGAGCGGAAGTAGTCGCTCTTGGCCATGAAGTACAGATCGCGGCGGGGCATGTAGGCGCCCACGATCGGCGGATCCGCGGCGCCCACGTGGTTGCTCACCACCAGCAGGCCGCCCCGGGCAGGGACCTTCTCCGTGCCGGCGACGTCGAGGAGATCGCCCATGACGGCGCGGCAGATGAGGCGCGCCACCGCCGTCATCCACCGGTAGTTGAGGTCGAGCCCGGACGGCGAGAGGTGGGTGCGTGTCACAGCCCGGCAGCCCGGCAGAGGGAGAGGGCGATCTCCACCATCTCGTCGACGCCGTGGGTCCCGGTGTCGATGACCACCGCGTCAGGGGCCGCGGCCATCGCCGGGGCGTCACCACTGTCGCGGCCGGAGATCTCCACGGCGAGGGTCTCGCGGTCGACGGCCGCCCCATCCCGCTGGAGCTGCGCCGCGCGCCGGGCAGAGCGGAGTGCAGCCGTCGCCTGCAGGTAGAGCTTCACCGCCGCCTCCGGGAAGACCACGGTGCCGCAGTCTCGCCCCACCCCGACCGCTCCCCGGGTGGCCGGGGCGCGCTGGAGGGTGAGGAGATGACGGCGGACCTCGGGGAGCTGGCTGACAGTCGTGAGGAGAGCTGCGTGCCGGGGATCGCGGATCTCGATTCCGGGATCGATGCCGTCCACGCGGACCTCCCAGCTGTCGTCGTCGGGCGCGGTGTTGATCTCGATGGCGACGCTCCCGGCCAGATCGGCGATGCGGGCGAGGTCTCCGGCTCCGAGGCCTGCCCGGCTCGCGGCCACGATGACCGCGCGGTAGAAGAGGCCGGTGTCGATGAACGGCAGGTCGAGGGTCAGGGCCAGACGGCGTCCCAGTGTCGTCTTGCCGCTCCCCGCCGGCCCGTCGACGGTGACGACGTGAATGGTCACGGCGCCGTCATCCCCACCGCCGCGTAGAGCGCCTCGAGCTCGGTGGGGGTCAGGAGCCGGACGCCGCCCTCCTCGAGGTGGCCGAGCTTGAGAGGGCCGAGACCGACCCTGACCAGGTCCAGGACCGGAGCGTCGAGTGCCGCGCAGAGGCGCCGGATCTCCCGCTTGCGCCCCTCGCCCATGGTCACCTCGATGAGGTCGGCCCGCACCGGGCTCGGCCGCCGGACGCCGAGCGGCCGGGCGAGCCCGTCCTCCAGCTCCACGCCCTCCAGCAGACGCTCGATGTCGGCATCGCTCAGGTCGCGACCGAGGACGACCCGATACCGCTTGGCCACCCCGTAGCGGGGATGGGTGAGCCGGTGGGCCAGGTCTCCGTCCGTGCTGAGCAGCAGCAGCCCGCGGCTGTCGGCGTCGAGTCGACCCACCGGGACCAGCCCCGGCACCGGCTCGGGGAGCAGCCCCATCACGGTCGGCCTCCGGTGGGGGTCGCGGACGGTCGTCACCACGCCGGCCGGCTTGTTGAGCATCAGCGTCTCGAGGCGCTGGTCGCCCGCAACCGGTCTGCCGTCGACCGAGACCCGGTCCCGCCGCGGATCGACGGTGGCGCCGACCACGGCCCGGGTGCCATTGACGCTGACACGCCCGGCGTCGATGAGGCCGTCCGCCCCGCGCCGGGACGCCACGCCGCGGCGCGCGAGATACCGATTGAGCCGCTCTCGGGTGGTCGCCATCTAGATCTTGCCGGGCGGCGCCGGCTCCTCCCCGAGAGGAGCGGTCAGCGCTTCAGACCACTCCCGCTCCTGCTCCTCCGGCAGCCCAATGCCTCCGGGAAGCGGGGGAAGCTGGTCGACCCGCTCCAAACCGACGAGCTGGAGGAATCGGAGGGTCGTCCCGAAGAGGCGAGGCTGTCCGGGGGTGCCGGCGCGGCCGATCTCCGCGATCAGGCCCCGCCGCTCCAGGCTGTCGAGCACCGCCTCGCAGTTGACCCCGCGGATCGACTCGATCAGGGCACGGGTCACCGGCTGGCGGTAGGCGACGATGGCGAGCGTCTCCAGCGCCGGACGGCTGAGACGGGCCGGGCGCTCGGGACTGAGGGCTCGCTGGACCGCCCAGGCCGTCTCAGGGCGGGTGACCAGCTGCACTTGGTCACGGTGGCGCTGCAGCATCAAGCCCCGCCCGCGCAGCTGGCCGGCGAGCGACTCGGCGGCCCGGTCGATGCGCTGGGAAGGCTGTCCGAGTATGCCCGCGAGCTCGGTGAGGGTCACCGGGCGGTTGAGCACGAAGCAGACCGACTCGAGAGCCAGGGCCAGGTCCTCGGGTTCGCTGCCGGCCACCCAGTCAGGCACCCGAGGGCGGCCGATCTCGTCCAGCTCGAGGGTGAAACCCTCCTCGCCGTCGTCCTCCTCGTCGAGGGGCAGGCTGGCCAGTGCGTCCGCCGGGTCGAGGCCCTCCTCCACCGGCTCGAGCGCGTCCTCCTCGGCGGGTACGGCCGTGAAGGAGAGGTCGTCAGTCACTCTTGCGCACCTGGATGGGCCCGAAGGGCTCGGGCTGGTCCACCACCGCCAGGCCGCGCTTCAGCAGCTCGAGCAGGGCGAGGAAGCAGGCGACCGCCTCCAGCCGGGTGGTCACCTCAGCAAAGATCGCCTCGAATTCCACCGGCCCGCGCTCCAGCAGCTCGACCAGCCAGGCGACCTTCTCCTCGACCGAGAAGGTGATCATGCCGACCGGCAGCGGGGCTCCTTCCTGCAGCCGTTCGAGCACCTGCCGAAAGGCGGCTGCAAGCCGATCGGGGGGGATCCGCAGCCGCTCCAGGGGGAGGATCTCGGGGGCGACCAGACCGAGGAAGCTGCGCTCGCCAGTCTCGGCGGGCTCGAGCAGAAGCGCCTCCATGGCCGCCCGGAAGAGCCGGTACTCGGCGAGGCGTCGCCCCGCGTCGGACTCGACGACAGCCTCCTCCTCGTCGAGTTCGGCGGTGCCCTCGGTGACCTTCGCCGCCTTCATCGAGAGCAGCCGGGCCAGGAGCCCCAGCGCCTCCGCCGCGTCGCGAAGATCACCTCCCAACTCGCTCCCGGTGAGCTGGCGGCTCACCTGAGTGGTCACCTGGGCCACCGGGAGGTCACGCAGGTCGACGTCGCCGCGCTGGGCGGCGAGGACCAGCTCCTCCAGAGTGCCGCTGAATCCATCCACCTCGACGGGGAAGCGCCGGGGCCACCCGGAACGGGGGCCAGCGGGCGCGCTCTCACTCATGGCGGCCATGGTACGTGGTCGCCCAGCCGATCGAACCCGAGGCCGGTGGCCCGCCCCCAAGTCTCACCGACGGACACGCCACCCGCGGCCCGCCACGGTCAGCCGGCTCGCTGATGGGCCCCGTCGGTGGCATTCCCTTCGCGGAGCAGTTCCCCGGCGCGTGCCATCGCGGCCACGGTGGTCCGGCCCGACATCATCCGGGCGATCTCCGAGACCCGCTCCTCCGCTTCGACCCGGCGCACGGTGCTCTCCACGGCGCCGCCCCCCCCCAGGCGAGAGACCAGCAGGTGCCAGCCGGCGCGCGAGGCGATCTCGGCGCGGTGGGTGACCGCAAGGACCTGGCGGTTTCGTCCGATGTCGGCGAGGAGGTCGCCGACCCGCGCTGCCGTCTCGCCGCCCACCCCGGTGTCGACCTCGTCGAGGACCAGCAGGGGCTGGCCACCCCCTCCACCGGCGGCGGCGAGGGCGAGAGCCAGGCGGCTGAGCTCCCCTCCCGAGGGACCCTCGTCGAGGGGCAGCGGCACCCCGCCGCGATTGGCGGCCAACCGGAACTCCACCTGGTCGACGCCGTCGGCGTCGCAGCGGAGCGGGCCGTCACCCAGGTCGACGCCGCCGGAATCGGCGGCGACGCCGAGGGTCACGCGAAAGCGGGCATCGGGGAGCTCGAGCACGGCCAGGTGCCGTTCCACCGCCTGCTCGAGAGCGTGGGCCGCCTCGCGCCGGGCGGCGCTGAGCCGGCGCGCGGCGGTGGCGGCAGCCGCCTGGGCCAACCGCGCGTCCCCCTCCAGGGCGGCGACGTCCACGCCGTCGCGGGCGGCGTCGCAGATCCTCCGGGCACCCTCGAGCACCGAGAGCGCGGCGCGGATCGATCCGTGCCGGCGGCGCACCCGGGCCAGCGCGTCGAGGCGCTCCTCGACCGCCTCCAGCCGCAGGGGGTCGATCTCCACCCGGTCGGCCAGCCGCCGGGCGGATACGCCGAGATCGCGCAGTGCCGTGGCCAGCGCGGCCCCCTCAGCGCCGAGGTCGGCGAGATCCGGATCGACCCCGCTCAGCGCCTCGACGCCGGCCAGGGCCCGCTCGAGAAGGTCGGCGGCGCCCCCCTCGTCACCGGTCGCCGCCTCCCCCAGCAGGGTGGCGGCAGCGGCGATGCCGGTGGCGTGGCGAAGGCGCAGCCGCTCCGCGCCGAGATCGTCCTCCTCGCCCTCCCGCAACTGCAGGAACTCCAGCTCGGCGATGGTCGCCTCCGCCTCGGCGAGCTCCGCCGCCGTCCTGCGGCTCGCCGCACGCGCCCCGGCGAGCGCCGCCTCGGCGCTGCGCAGCCGGCGGTGGGCGTCCGCCATCACGGCCCGGGCCTCGAGGACGGGGTCGCCGCCCGACTCGTCGAGGACTCGGCGCTGCCACGACCGCTGCAGCAGACGGTGACTGGCCCCCTGAGCGGTGACCTCGGCGAGCTGCTCACCGAGCTCGCGCAGGGTCGCCTGGGAGACGAGGGCGCCGTTGACCCTGCAGGTCGAGCGTCCCGAGCTCCCCGCATCGCGGGTGAGCGTGACCAGGTCGTCGACGGGAATGCCTAGCCCCGCCAGCAGGACGGCGCTCTCGGAGCTCGGCTCAAAGACGGCCCGGACCGAGGTGCCCTCCCCCACCGCCTCACCCTCGACCCGGGCGCCGAGCGCCCAGCGAACGGCCGCGATGCAGAGCGACTTGCCGGCGCCGGTCTCTCCACTCAAAGCTCCGAACCCGGGATCGCAGTCGAGGCGCGCATCCCGCACCACGGCGAAGTTGCGGAGGCGAAGCTCGAGGAGCCGGGTCACAGCGGATCCCTTTCGTGGGGGTCGCGATCGGCCGGCTTGAGCGGCAGACCGAAATGGACCTTGTCCCGCAGCTGCCGGAGGAACGAGGGGGATTCGGCGCAGCGGATGACCGTCAGATCGGGCCCCGGACCGATCCGAACCCTGCCTCCGGCCATCAGATTGCCCTGGTACTGACCGTCGGCGGCCACGTGAACCCGGCCGTGCATCACGGTCACCTCCACTACGGTCACCTCGGGCAGCACGATGGGGCGGGTGATGACCGCATGCGGAGCGAGGGGGACCACGGTGATGGCACGCACCCGGGGGTCGATGGGCGGTCCCCCTGCACTCAGCGAATAACCGGTGGAACCGGTGGCGGTGGCGACGATCATCCCGTCGGCGTCGAACTCGCCCAGGAGCTCCTCGTCCGCCTCGACCTGCAGGCGCACCAGGACCACCTCAGGGGATTTCAGGGCGATGTCGTTGAGCGCCAGCAGGATGCGGCCCTCACCGGCACCGTCCCCGACTGCGCCCTCGCCCGGCACCATCTCCGCCGCGAGCATGCTCCGCCGTTGCCGGAAGGTCCGGCCATCGGCGAACGCCTCGATGGCACCCGGGAGCTGATCGAGCTCCATGTCGGTGAGGAAACCAAGCCGGCCCCGGTTGACGCCGAGGACGGGGATGTCGCGGGGCGCGGCCAGCCGGGCCCCGAAGAGAAACGTCCCGTCGCCACCGAGGGTGACCAGCAGGTCGGTGCCCTCGGCGTGCTCGGCGACGTCCTCGACCGGGCGGACCTTGGTCGTCCAGGTCCGGTACCCAAGGCGCAACGCAACCTGCGTCGCGGCTGCCACGGTCTCGGGGCTCTCCCCCGGGTGCAGCAGGAAACCGATGGTGCCTCTGCTCATGCCTCCACTCCACGGCCGCCCGCCGGCGCTCCGGCCAGCAGGAAGCGAACCAGCAGCTCCTGGTTGCCCCGGGTGCCGCGGATCGGTGCCGGCATCGGTCCCGCCGTCCCCGAGGCCCCCAGCTCACTCACGCACCACTGCAGGAAGGCGACGGCGCCGGCCTCCGCCCCCGCCAGATCCCGGACGATCCCGCCTCGGGAGACGGCGTCGCGGCCCAGCTCGAACTGGGGCTTGAAGAGGGCGACCACCTCGGCTCCCGGCGCAAGGCGCGCCACCGCCGGCAGCACGAGTCGCAGCGAGATGAAGGAGAGGTCGAGGGTGACCAGGGTCGGGGCCTCGCCCGGCAGCGTCTCCAGGTAGCGCAGGTTGGTCCGGTCCAGGATGGAGACCCGCGGATCACCGGCCAGACGGGTCAGGAGCTGGCCGTGACCGACGTCGACCGCGTAGATCCGCGCCGCTCCTCGCGAGAGGAGCACGTCCGTGAAGCCCCCGGTGGAGGCTCCGGCGTCGAGGCAGATGCGGTCGCCGCAGTCGACACCGAAGGCGTCGAGGGCGGCCACCAGCTTCTCCCCGGCACGGCTCGCCCACGGGCTCCCCTCCCCCACCATCCGCAGCTCGGCGGCCTCACCCACACGCTGCGCGGCACTCCGGGCCTGCCGGCCGTCCACCTCGACCATGCCGGCGGCGACCAGCGCCTGGGCGCGCTCGCGGCTGACGGCGATCCCGCGCTCCACCAGGACGACGTCCAACCGCTGCGCGGTCGCGGTCATGCCCGAAATCCGGAGAAGGCGGCGCTCAGACCGGTCAGATCAAGGAAGCGAACGGCGGAGCGAGGGAGCGCACTGACGTGCGTGACCGAGCGAGCACTCGAGCTGACGCCGAGCTGGACGGAAATGAGCGTCGCCATCAGAACGGGATCTCGTCAGGGTCGATGTCCAGCGCGTCGCCACGATGCGGGGCTCGCGTCAGCGGAGCCCCGGGCGGGACGAGCGGCAGCTCGACGGCCTCGCGCTCCGGCTCGAGCGGCTTCTCCGCGATCCGCCCGCCGGCGCCGACCACCAGCTGGGTGACCTTCTGCTCGGTGCGGTCGAGCAGGCTCCCGCAGTGCTGGGCCAGGCGGGCGCCCCGCTCGTAGGCGGCGATGGCCTCGTCGAGCGCCACGGCGCCGCGCTCCAGCCGCTCGATGATCTGGTCGAGCTCGGCGAGCGCCCGCTCGTAGCTCAGCCCCTCGATGTCGTCACCGACGGGTCGCACCCCGGCGGCCTCGCTGCCGTCGCCTTTCATCCTCTCTCCAGAGTGTCGTGCCGAGTATCGTACATGCGTTCGTTCTGGTCTGTCGAGCCGGTGGACTCGACCGTGCTGATCACAGTGCCCTGGGCCAGGCGGGTACGGAGGCGCTGCCCGGCCCTCACCCGCGCCGGGTCGGTGAGCACCGCGCAACTCGCGGCCTCCATGGTGATCGAATAGCCCCGCTCCAGCACGCGGAGCGGTGAGAGCGCCTCGAGCTGGCCGCGCCGGGCGCGCACCTCCTGGCGCCTCTGCACGAGGCCCTCACCGACCACCCGGGCCAGCCGCCGGCGCTCGCCGCCGAGACGCTGGCGTTCCAGGGCCACCCGCTGCCCCGGGGAGGCGAGGCGGAGGCGCGCCGTGGCGGCGTCGAGGTGCCGCCGTTTGGCCGTCAGCGAGGCCAGCAGGCCCGCGCGCAGGCGCTCGGCGCGCAGGTCCAGCTCCTGGCGGTGACTGGGCAACCGCCGGAGCGGCGAGGCGCCGTCGAGGCGCAGCCGCTGGCGTTCGAGGGCACTCCGCTTGACGGAGAGCTCCTGGCGCGCCGCGGCCCCGAGGCGGGCCCGGCGGGCGCCCAGTTCGGCGCCCAGTCGGCGGGAGTCGGGAACCGCGAGCTCGGCGGCGGCGGAGGGCGTGGCGGCCCGGCGGTCGGCGGCGAGGTCGGCGATGGTCGTGTCGGTCTCGTGGCCGACACCGGAGACCACCGGCAGCCGGCCCGCCCGGATGGCGCGGGCGAGCCGCTCGTCGTTGAAGGGCATCAGGTCCTCGAGGGAGCCGCCGCCGCGCACCAGCAGCACCACCTCGGCTCCGCTCACCGACTGGGCCCGTTCCAGGGCGAGGACCAGCGTCTCGACCGCGCCCTCCCCCTGCACCGTCGCCGGGGAGAGGACCAGGTCGACACCGGGAGCGCGCCGGCCCACCACCGTGAGGACGTCGCGCAGCGCGGCGCCGCTCCGCGATGTCACCACCACCACCCGCCGCGGCAGGGGTGGAAGCGCCCGCTTGCGCGCCTCGTCGAAGAGCCCCTCGGCCGCGAGTGCCCGGCGCCGCTGCTCGACGGCCAGGGCGAGGGCGCCGATCCCGGAGGGTTCCAGCCGGTCCGCGTAGAGCTGGTAGCGCCCCTGGGCGTCGTAGACCTCGATGCGGCCGTGGACGATGACGGTCATCCCGTTCTCCGGCCGGAAGGGGATCTCCGCACGCTGTGATCGCCAGACGACGCAGCTCAGCGAGGCGTTGGCGTCCTTGAGAGTGAAGTACAGATGCCCCGAGGTCGGCATCGAGAGGTTGCTGATCTCCCCCTCGACCAGGACGTCCTCCAGGTCCGGACTGAGCGCGATGACCCCACGGATGACCGCGGTCAGCTGGGCGACGGTCAGCGCCTGGCGGAAGCTCATCGCCGGCCGCCCCCGACCGGGTGGCCCTCCGGGTCGTGCAAGAGAGACGGCGGCGCTTTCATCGATCGAACGGATGATCGCTCAAAGGACGTCGCCGCCGCAGGGGTCGGACGGCCCGTCCCGGTGCCGCGGGGGCGAGCGCAGCGATCAGCTCAGGCGCCGCCGGAGGGGCGGCCCGGCCCCCACCCGGCGCTCACACCCGCTCCCGGGCGATCCGGCCGAGCACCCCGTTGACGAGGGGGACGGCCTCCTCACCGGCGTACACCCGGGCCAGCTCCAGGGACTCGTCGATGCTCACCGCGACCGGGGTGGCCGGCTCGTAGAGCACCTCGTAGGTCCCGAGCCGCAGCACCGCTCTCTCGACCTTGCCGTAGTCGACGAGGTCCCAGTTGACACTCGCCTCGGTGATGGCCGCGTCGATGTTGACGACGTGCTCGAGCGTCCCCTCCACCAGGGTGCGGGCAAACTCGACGGTGTCCCGGGGCGCGCCCATGTCTTCGGCCTGATACTCGAGGGCCGGGCGCGGCTCCTTCTCGGTCCCCTCCAGCTCGAAGAGGACGCGCAGCGCCAGCTCTCGTCCCCGGCGCCGCCTCCCCGCGGAGCGGCTCATGAGGCGAAGACGACCTCGCTGACGTGGACGTTGATGGTGCCCACGTCCAGGCCCAGCATCCGCTCCACGGCGTCGGCGACGCGCTGTTGCACCTCGGCCCCGACCTTGGGGACGGAGTGACCCGAGAGCACCACCACCCAGAGGTCGATGTCGAGGGTACCTTCGTCGCGCAATTCCACCCTGGCGCCGCGGTGAGCCGCGGAGCGGCGGAGGATGCGCTCCAGAGACTGGCCCGCCGCCTGGTACATGGCGTGAACGCCTTCGACCTGGAGGGCGGTGAGGACCGCGATCCAGGCCACCACCTCGTTGGCCACCCGGGTCACCCCGAGCGGACCGCGGAGGTCGGGACGGTGCCCGTTGGTCGCGGCGTCTGCCGGTGCGTCCATCACGCCCTCTCCAGGTACCGTCCGTTGCGGGTGTCGACGCGGACGTGGTCGCCGGCGTTGACGAAGAGCGGGACATCGACGGTGGCCCCGGTCTCCAGGGTGGCTGGCTTGGTCGCGGCGTTGGCGGTGTCGCCCTTGAACCCCGGGTCGGTCTCGACCACCTCGAGATCCACCGAGGTGGGCAGCTCGACACCGAGGATCTTGTCGTCCCACGTGAGCAGGGTGAGATTGACGTTCTCCTTGAGCCAGCGAGCACCCTCGCCGACCTGCTCAGGAGAGAGCGGCGTCTGGTCGTAGGTGGTCGTGTCCATGACCACGTAGGCGTCCCCGTCCTTGTAGAGGTACTGCGCCTCGCTGCGCTCGATCCGGGCGCGCCCGAACTTCTCCTCGGGACGGTAGGTCTCCTCGGTCACCGCCCCGGTGAAGAGGTTCTTCATCTTGGTGCGCACGATGGCCGTGCCCCGGCCGAGCTTCATGTGGTTGAAGTCGAGGACCTGGAGGAGCTGGCCGCCCCGCTCCACCGTGGCCCCGGGACGGAGGTCGCCTGCATTGATCATCGGTTCAATTCTCTTCTCTCTCGCACCATCCGGGTGGCTGCCTCCAGGGCGACCGCGTACCCGGCGACGCCGAGCCCCAGGATGACCGAATCGGCGGCCTCCGCGGTGAGCATGACCTTCCGGTAGCTCTCGCGTTGGAAGGTGTTGGTGAGGTGGATCTCGACGACCACCCCGGGGAACGCGCGGAGCGCGTCGAGCAGGGCGACGCTGGTGTGGCTGAACGCCCCGGGGTTGATCACCAGCGCGTCGGCGTGCCCGGTCTCCGCCTCGATCAGGTCGATCAGCTCGCCCTCGCTGTTGCGCTGCTCGGTGCGGATGTCGATGGCCATCGCCGCCGCCCGTTCACGGAGGTCGGTCTCGACCTCGGCAAGCGTGCGGCCGCCGTAGAGCTCCGGCTCCCGACGCCCGAGGCTCGCCAGATTGGGGCCGTTGAGGACAAGGACCCTGGTCATCTCGTGTGAAGCACCTCCTCGAGAGTCTCCCGCACCAGATCGGCGGGCACACGCTGGTCGGTGACCGGCTCGCCGCGCCGGGCCAGCAACACCCAGCGCACCTCGCCGCCCACCGCCTTCTTGTCATGGCCGAGACGCCGCAGCACGGCCGCGGGCTGGACGGGGGGCAGAGGCCGGAGGCCGAGCCGGTCGAGGAGGCGGTCCTGCCATTCCCGATCGGCCGCGGAGAGCCCCACTATCTCGGTCGAGAGCCGGCCGGCGACCCGCATCCCGGCCGCCACCGCCTCCCCGTGGGTGACCGTGCCGTAGCCGGTGGCCGCCTCGATGGCGTGGGCCACGGTGTGCCCGTAGTTGAGGATGGCCCTCAATCCGGATTCGCGGGGGTCGCGGCCCACCACCTCCGCCTTGATCGCCGCGCAGCGCTCGATGATCGGGGTGAGGGTCTCCACGTCGCCGGCTCCGGCGCTCTCGACGCCCGCGTCGAGGAGGGCGGGGAGGTCGGTGTCGGCGATCATCGCGTACTTGGCGATCTCCCCCAGACCGGAGGCGAGCTCTCGGGGTGGGAGGCTGCGCAGCAGGCCGGGATCGGAGAGAACCGCCCGCGGCTGCCAGAAGGCGCCGGCCAGGTTCTTGGAGGCACGGAGGTTCACACCGGTCTTGCCCCCGATGGAGCTGTCCACCATGGCGAGGAGGGTGGTCGGCACCCCGAGCCAGGCTATGCCCCGGCAGTAGGTTGCCGCCGCGAACCCGGCGAGATCGCCCACCGAGCCGCCGCCCACCGCCACCACGGCGTCACGCCGGCCCAGCCCCATCGAGGCCAGCCGCTCGATGAGCCGTCCCGCTGACACCCAGCTCTTGGCTGTCTCCCCGCCGGCGAGGCTCACCAAGGGCGCCTCCCGGCCGGATGCGGCGATCAGGGCGGCGAGGCCGCGGGCGGCGGTCTCGACGCTGCGGTCGGTGACCACGGCGACGCGGCGGGAGTCGGCGGGGAGATGGGCCTCGAGGTTGGCGACGGCGGCCTCGCCCACGATCACCGGGTAGGCGGAACCGGCAGCCGGCACCGGGATGGAGCCGGCCAGGGCGCGGATGGCGGCCTCGGCCTCCCCCGGGGAGGTGCGGCCGGTGTCGATGCGCAGGTGGGCCTCGGCATAGGCGCGTTGCCTCCGCCGCCGCAGCTCGGCGAGGCGGCCGCTGACGTCACCGCGGAGCAGGGGGCGCTCCGAGGCCGAGCCCAGCCGCTCCAGCAGGGTGCTGTCGGGGGCGTCGAGCGCCACCACCCAGGCGGCCCCGAGCAGCCGGCGGCGAGCGGCGGGTTCGGCGAAAAGCCCCCCGCCGCAGGCGATGACGACCGCGTTGGGGCGTTCCAGCAGCTCGGTCACAGTGGCCAGCTCGATCCGCCGGAACGCATCCTCCCCATCCAGGTCGATGATCTGGGCCGGGCTCCGCCCGGTGCCGCGCTCGATCTCCGCGTCGGTGTCGCAGAGCTCCCAGCCGAGACGTTCGGCGAGTCGCCGTCCGAGGGTGGTCTTGCCTGTCCCGGGAAGGCCGACCAGGGCCACCGGGCGCGAGCCGGCCGCGGCGGGTGCGATCACCGGAGCCGCCTCGTGCTGCGCCGGTAGCCGGCCAGGTTCCGGCGCATCTCGCTGAGCGAGTCGCCTCCGAGCTTCTCGGACATGGCCGCCGCGATCACCCATCCGAGCATGGCCTCGGCGACCACGGCGCCGGCGGGCACGACGCAGATGTCGCTCCGCTCGTAGTGGGCATTGACCTCGGCGCCGGTGTGCGCATCGACCGAGCGCAGTGGGGCGAGCAGCGTCGATATCGGCTTGAAATGGACGGTCGCCCACACCGGTTCGCCGTCGGTGACCCCGCCGGTGAGCCCACCCTGGCGATTGCTGAGATGGCGAAACCCCTCGCCCTCGACGTACCTCGGGGAGTCGTGGACCTGAGAGCCCGGCGACCGGGCGGCGACGGCTGCGGCGCCGATCTCGACGCCCTTGACCGACGGGATGCTGCAGAGGGCCTGGGCGATCAGGCCGTCGAGCTTCCTGTCCCACTGCGCGTAGCTGCCCAGGCCGGCGACCACGCCGGCGGCGGTCACCACCGCGCTGCCCCCCAGGGTGTCGCCACGCTCGCGAGCGGCGTCGATCGCCGCCACCATCCGCTCCGAGGCGCCGAGGTCAGGGCAGCGCACCGGCGACGCCTCGACGGCCGCCGCGTCCACGTCGGCACGCCAGTCGATGGCCACGGCCCCGATCCGCTGCACCCACGAGCCGACCTGGACGCCGAGCCGTGCCAGCAGCGCCATGGCCACCGCCCCGGCGGCAACCCGCGCGGCGGTCTCCCGGGCGCTCGCCCTCTCCAGGACATCGCGGGCATCGTCCAGGTCGTACTTGAGCATGCCGGCGAGGTCGGCATGCCCGGGCCGGACCCGGCTCACCGGCTTGCGTTTGAAGCCGGCGGCAGTCACCTGCATCGGCCCGCGCCAGTTGTCCCAGTCGCGGTTGGTGATGACCAGGGCGACGGGCGAGCCGAGGGTGAGGCCGCCACGGACACCGGCGACGATCTCGGCGTGGTCGTGCTCGATCTGCTGGCGCTTGCCCCGGCCGTAGCCGCCCTGTCGGCGGCGCAAATGGGGATCGATGTCGCGCCCGGCGTCGAGGCGCAGTCCGGCGGGCATGCCTTCCACGATCACCGTCAGCTGAGGCCCATGGGACTCCCCGGCAGTCAGGAAGCGGAGCATCGGCGGGACTTCAGCGCAGACCGGAGCGGCGCTCGCCGGGTCTGTCGCGGGGACGTCATCAAGGGGGAAATCTCACTCGTGTGAAGGCGCGATCGGGGTCGCTGGTTGCGCCAGCGATTCTACGGGTCAGCGAGCCCGAGCTCGTCGCGCCACGATACGCCCTCACCCGGAGAAGCAATCCCCTCCGCGGTCACGCCACCCTGTGGCCGTCGCGCACGTAGACCCACAGATCGCCGGACCGCACCAGGCGGAAGTCCCCGGCGACCAGGGCCTGCAGCGGCGTGTACGGACCGGTCAGCCAGCCGGCGGCGCTGCTGGTCAGCACCAGGTAGTCCGCGTGAGATACAGCGGTCCGGAGGTCGGCGACTCCGGCGTCCGGATCGCCGGCGAAGCTCAACATGGTGCCGAAGGCATCGACCATCTCGGTGCAGCCCGGCGCGGTCGAGACGAAGCGGTCGCTGGGGACGAGCACCCGGGGCCCGTTGGAGAGGGTGCAGGCTCCCGGAGGAACGACCGCTTGGACGGCGGCGGCGGGGTCGCTGACCGAGGAGACCTCCACGGCGACGACCTGCCCGGCCAGGGCCACCAGAAGCATGGCCGTCACCGCAGCGGGGACCAGCGCCGGCCGCTTGATGGCGGCGGAGAGACGGTCGACGGCGGTGGCCAGGCTCATCGCCAGGAAGGGCGCGAGCAGCGCGGCGTACTGTGGGTAGTACTGAGACGGTAAGAACTGGACCGCGCCGACGAGCAGCGCGCAGGCGATGGCGAACCACTCGCTCGCATCCCTCCGCCGGCCGCGGACCGCAAGCCCCAGCACCGTCACCGCGAGCACCGCCAGCGTGAGGGCCACCGCCGGGTTGCTACCTCGTCCCACCGTCATCCCGGCGAGCCGGATCAGTGCCGATCCGCGACTCCCGCCGGGCACGCGGCCGAGCTGGCTGACCACCACGTCACGGATGAACGACCCCGGCGCGGCGGCGAAGAAGGCAGCCGACGGCAGGGCGAAGCCGGCGACCACCCCGCCCGCAAACGGCACCAGGCGGCGCCGCAGGTCGGGTAGGCAGACAGCGCCGAGGACCAGCGCGGGTACCACCGCGGGGAGCTTGACGGCGATGCCGAAGCCGACCGACGCGCCACCGATCACCCACCGCCGCCAGGAGGTCGATGGCGCACCGCGGTCAAAGACGATCGCCGCTCCGAGCAGGCAGAACAGATCCACCAGGGGCTCGAGCAGCCCGGCGTTGAGCGCGTAGACCTCCGCGGGGAGGACCGCCATCACCCCGCAGGCGACCAGGGTCTGAAGCCGTCCGTGGTGCCGGACCAGCCCTCCCACCAGAAGGACGTTCGCGGCCGCCACCAGGATGGTCCCGAGCCGGAGGGCGCCGAGGGCCCAGCGGGTGCCCACCAGCTCCGAGAGGAGGGCGGCCGGGCTGAGCAGGAGCGTGCTTCCCGGAGGCTGCACCAGCACGAAGTCGCGGTAGGGAAGGGCCCCGTGGACCAGCCTGATCGCGGTCCCCAGGTAGACGCTGATGTCCGGGGTGCCGCCCAGCAGGTACCCGGGACGGCTGAGTTGGAGGGCGTCCAGCGCTGCCGCGATCACGGCGCACAGGGCGACGACGGTCGCGTTCTGGCGGCGGCCGAGGAAACCCCTTGACCAGATCCGCTGCCGGCCACCTTGCGGAGGCGCCGGCAGGGGTACCGCCACAGCGTGCCCCTCCCCTCCCGTGCCGCCGATGGCGCCGCTCATCCGTCATCCTCCGTCACCTCGGGCGCCAACCCACGGCCCCGGCCGCCCCGGCGCCGGTCAGACCCCGCCGGCGCTCCCCTGGGGGGCAGGCGAGGTGGCGCGCCCCTCCTGCTCGGCGGCGCCCGGATAGGCGATCACCCGGTAGTTCTCGATGGCCTGGAGGATCTGGGTGTAGAAGTGATCGGGCTTGGGCACGAGGCGCAGCACCTCGGTGCCGTCCCGCCCCGCGGACTGAATCTCGAGTGAGCCCGCCCCGATCAGCCGGTCGGCGAGGGGGCGGCGGACCACGGTGTCCTGGATTCGGTCGAGGGCGATCGACTCGGTGACCCGCGAGATCACCCCGCTGCAGAGGACGATCCGGTGGGTGGTCAGGGTGTAGGTGTGGAAACGCCAGCGCAGCACGCGCAGGAGATACCAGGCCATCACCACCACCGCCACCACCGCGTCGGCGATCGCCTTTGCCCCGCTGACGTTGGTGCTGCCCACGTGGTCGGGCACGAGCTGGATCAGGATCAACGGCAGGCCGAGGCAGATCACGGCGACCAGGGTCACCGGTACCAGGATCAAGACGTGCTGCCGCTCGGTGGTCACCACGGACTCGCCGCTCAGGAGGTGAAGCGCCATAACGCCGCAATGATGCGGCATGCGGGCGGGCCTCAGGTGAGGGGGAGACTCTGGAAGAGGCCCCACGCGGCAGGCCGCGCGGGGACCCCGCGCCTGTCAGGGGGCGTGCCGCCCCCTCGCCCCGGTGGCAGAGCCACCCCGGGGCTCACCCCTTGGCTCGGCGCGACTCCGCGCCGGTTGCGCTGCGCGCTCCGCAACATGAGAAGGATCCCAAACTCAGGTGAGGGGGAGACTCTGGAAGAGGACGAGCACGGCGCCGGCGCAGAGGAAGGGCCCGTAGGGAATCGGATCCTTGAGGCTCCGCACCCGGGTCACGAGAAGGAGCAGCGCGACGGCGCCACCCAGGAAGACGCCGCCGGTCACCGCGTAGATCGCCTGAAGATGGTCGGGGCTGTCCAGGCCCAGCCCAGTGACGGCGCCGATCAGGGCACCGAGCTTGGCGTCGCCGAGCCCGATGCCATGACGCGAGATCAGGTGGAAGAGCAGGAAGAAGCCGCCGATCACCGCGCCGCCGACGAGCGAACGGGTGAACGACAGCCCGGGCGTGACGGCGGAGAGCACCACGGCCACCACGATGGCCGGGTAGGTGATCTTGTCGAGGATCAGCCGGTGCTTGAGGTCGAAGAGGACGATCTGGACAAACACGGCCATCCAGAGGAAGGTCTCGAGGGCCGCCCAGGTGAGCGTCTCGCGCCCCGCGAAGAGGCCGAAGCTGAGGGCGCCCAGCACCGGGCCGAGGCCCCACTCCAGCCAGGTCCACCCATACTTCTCGGGCAACCACGGTGCGGCCTCCGCGGCCGGTTCCCCCCGCTCCCGGGCGGCATCCGCCTCCTTGGCAACCTCCACCTCGTACTCGGTGCGTTCCTCGTCCTCCTCCTGATGGAGCCTCTCCACCCGCTCCAGGACGACGTTGAGCCACCCGGTGCCCAGCCCCACGGCAGCGCCCGCCGCCCCCGAGGCGAGCGTGAAGGCGATGTTCATCGTCCGGTGGTGGTGGGACGGCGCGCCGCTGGCCCATTCATCCGCCGAGTGCCTCCTCCAGCGCGGCACGGGCGGCGTGCCACGGAGGATCGACGCCGGTCCAGCGCTGGAAGCTGAGCATCCCCTGGAAGAGGAGCATCTCCACGCCGTCAGCGGCTCGGAGACCGCGTGCCTGAGCGGCGGCGACCAGGTCGACGGGACGGGGGCGGTAGCGGAGGTCGGCGACGATGCAGGTGGCGGGCAGTAGATCCACCGCTACGGGGATGTCGGAGACCCCCGCCGACGAGGCGTTGACGAGGATGCCGGCCTCGCGTGCGGCAGCCTGGACCGCCTCGGTGTCCTTCCAATCGACGGCTCGGGCGTCGGGCGAGACCCGCAGGCAGAGCTCCTCCGCCTGCTCCAAACGCCGGGCCACCACCACCACCTCGTCCACTCGCATCCGGCAGAGGGCGAGCACACAGGCGGCGGCCGCGCCGCCCGCGCCCAGCACGATGGCCCGAGCCCCTGGATCGGGGCGGAGACGCTGGTAGCTGAGCGAGAGCTCGAAGCCGTGGGCGTCGGTGTTGTCTCCGATCAGCTCCCCGTCCTGGATCAGCAGGGTGTTGACGGCCTGGCAGACCGCTGCATCGCCGTCCAGCCGGTCGCAGGCCGCCGCCAGCGCCGCCTTGTAGGGGACGGTGACGTTGCAGCCGCTGAACTCGCCGCCGCGGAGCTGCCGGAGCAGCCCGGGAAGCTCGGCGGGGCTGACGTCCAGGGCGGTGTACTCGCCCTGGAGATCACGGGCGTGGAGCGCGGCACGCTGCATCGCGGGACTCAGCGAGTGCCCGATGCCCGATCCGATCAAACCGAGCTGGAGCCACTTGGGTGGCGCTACCGGCATCCTCGGTCCGCCTTACCGATCAACACGAGCTCGCATATTGGGAAACCTGCTGCTCGTGGACGGCCTCGGTGACCGAATAGTGGTTGTGTCCGCACGGGTCGGTCACGTAGAAGAGGTACGTCGTCGAGGCCGGAGCGAGCGCACCCCCGAGGGTGGCCAGCCCGGGAGAGTCGATGGGGGTGGGCGGCAGGCCCGGGTTCTGGTAGCTGTTGTAGGGAGTGTGGATGGCCTCGTCGGCCGGGGACATCGGCTGCCCGGACATGTGCAGCCCGTACATCACGATGGCGTCGATCTGGAGGTCCATCGGAGCCGCCAACCGGTTGTTGACCACGGAGGCGACCAGCGGGAAGTCGGCGGCGAACCGGGCCTCGGCCTGGATGATGGAGGCGGTGATGAGATCGTCGTAGGCCTCGGTCGAGGATGACGGGAGCTTGGGCACCACGTTCTGGGCAAAGGCGGCGAGCTGCTTCTGGACCACCTGCTGGGCGGTTGCGCAGTCAGGAACCGTGTAGGTCGCCGGGAAGAGGAATCCCTCGAGGGAGGTGTCGCCCGCCGGACGGATGCCGAGGAAGGGTGCCGTGTAGCCGCTCTGGCCGAGGGCGGCGAGGTACTCCGTCCGGGTGATGTCCAGCCCCTTGGTCGTGCCGATGCGCTCGGCGATCTGGTCGATCGTGAAACCCTCGGGGATCACGAATGTCACCGGCCGGCAGTACTGCGGGCCATCCAGGACGTTGATGATCTCGCTCGCCTCCATCGCCGAATCGACCTGGTAGAGGCCGGCGTGGAGGTGCACGTTCCGGATCCGGGCGTAGGCCGAGAAGAAGAGGGCACTCTTGATCAGCCCCTGGCTCTCGAGGCTGTTCGCCAGCTGGTCGAGGCTCTCCCCGGGCGTGACGGTGATGACCGTCGCAGCTTCGGTCCCGGTATCCGCCGCCTCCAGCTGGATGCGGCCGTAGACGAAGACGGCCCCGGCGAGCAGGGCCACGACCACGACCACCCCGACGAGTGCAAAGAGCACACCGAGCCTGCCCCTCTGGCCGTCCTTCACGGCGAAGGCCTCCGGGGGTGGGCA
>JBEKGP010000020.1:0-45922 GCA_050012735.1 Candidatus Dormibacteria bacterium | reverse complement strand
AAGCGCACAAGCCCCCCGCCGCAGCGCCCGAACTCGCCGCCGTCGAGCCCCCGTTCCCCGGTGACGAGCGCGAGGCCGCCGCCGAGGAGATGGAGCTCACCGCCGAGGAGCCGGAGGCGGAGGAGATGGCCTCATCCGAGCCCGGATCCCCCATCGAATGGGCGGCCCCCCCCGACCTCATGACCTCCCCGGAGCAAACGGCTCCTGCGGAGGAGCGGGCCGCTCCGCGCTCGGAGCACCGCCCAACCTTCTATGAGCCGGCTCCCATGACCTGGCCGGCACCCCCGGTCGAGCCGGCACCCCCGGTCCCGGTGGATCTCGGCGGCCCGTCGGGCGATCCGGCCTGGCCGCCCATCCCCCTCACCAACGTGAACGAGGAGGAGGGCACGCCGTCGGCGTGGGGTCAGGCCTACAGCCTGCTCCCCGCCCCCGATGCCCCGCCCAGCCCGCCCCTACAGGGCCCAGCCCAGTTTCCGCAGTTCGACTTCTCGCCTGGCCTGGAGGCTCTGGCGCAAGCGGACTCGAGTGCCGACTTCGAAGGTATGAAGGCGGACCTGATCCAGATCGGCGCCCTCTGGCTGGGAACGGACGGCGTGGCACCGGTGGCGGAGATGCTCAGCCGGACACGGCCGTCCATTCAGGATGTGATGGCCACCATCGAGGCTATCAAGCACATCGCACTGCCCGGTTTCGAGACCTCGGTGGTCCAGGCGATGGCTCGCGAGATGCACTACCACGCCGCCGAGTACCTGAGCGGCCTCTGACCGGCCGACCAGGAGGCTCAACCGTGAACTCGGTGCTCAATGCCGTAACCGGACACGCCGCGATCCTGCTGGCTGTGGTGGCGATCCTCGAGGGGGTGCTCACCGCCTGGCTCTTCCGCCGCAACGACGAGCTGCGGATGCAGCTGCACCGAGCCCGCGATGCCGCCGACCAGGCGGCACGAACCGCAGCGCTCGCCGCGCCAGGTGGCATCGACCCGGAGATCGTGATCCAGCTCATTCGCTCCGGTCAGTCTCCGACACTCGACGCGGTCCACACCCTGATGCAGCAGCGAGAGGGCGCCGATGCTGCCGCCGACCCGGCGGAGCTGTAGCAGGGGCTAGGTGTCGAGGTCCCGATAGGCGAGCGCGGCAAGCTGCCAGGTGAGTTGGGCAGCCTCCTCCCGCAGCCGGGAAAGGGCGTCCTCCGTCATCCGGAGCGTCTGAACGCTCTGCCGGATGGACCAGCCGGAGCGTTCCGGCGACACCCCGGCGCCGAGCCGGTGCGGACGGCTGATGGGCCGGGGAGCATGCCGGGCCCACCCGGTGGGTGGCCCCCCGCGCGAGCTGGGCATGAGGGCCACCTGAAACTCGTCCGGTGGCGGGGGCGGCGTCGCCGGTCCGGCGGGCGGCCTTCCGTCCTGCTCGCCCGAGACCGGCAGGACTGCCCGCGCCGGAGGAGGGACCGAGACGCCGGCGAGGTCGAGCACAGCGACCGGCCAGACCATCTCGCCGCTCGCCAGCGCGGCGAGGGCGGTGGCCAGGTCCTCGCCCGTGTCGAAGACGCTCCCCTCGCCGAACCAATCCTCTCCGAGGAGCTCGTCGGCGGCTGGCGCAGGGAATTCGAAAGGCGGGGGCGTCACCGCACCCGCCTCGCCTCGCAGGCTGGGCCGCCTGGGCTCATGCAGCAGTCCCATGAACGGTGGTGAGAAGCACATGGTAGACGGGACCGACCCGGCGGCCTGGAAAAGATCTTGTATCGAATGTGTTGCCTTGCCCTACCATCGGTGGGGACGGGCGAGAATCGCCCTTGACGGCCCTTCGGCTGGGCGGCCGTCCGTGGTACCCAAGAGGAGTCCCATCTGTGAGCGTCGCCGCCAACTCCCGCCTCGACAACCGCTACATGGAGGCCCTGGGGCCGATTCGGCCGCTGGTCGAGGACGACAGCCTGACCGAGATCATGGTCAATGGTCCGGAGATGGTGTACGTCGAGCGCAAGGGCAAGATCCTGCTGACCGACATCCGCTTTGACGACGAGGCGCACCTCATGCGGGTCATCGACACCATCGTCTCGTCGGTGGGCCGGCGGGTCGATGCGCGGACCCCCCTCTGCGATGCCCGGCTCCTGGACGGATCGCGCGTCAACGCCGCCATCCCACCGGTGGCCCTCGACGGCCCCCTGCTGACCATCCGGAAGTTCTCCAAGGACCCCTATCAGGTTTCCGACCTGATCGGTTTCGGGACCATCACCCAGGAGGGCGCCTCGTTCGTCCAGGCGTGCGTCCTGGCCCGGGCCAACATCATCGTGTCGGGCGGCACCGGCACCGGGAAGACGACCCTCCTCAACGTCTGCTCCGGATTCATCCCGATCGACGAGCGGATCATCACCATCGAGGACGCCGCCGAGCTCCAGCTCCACCAGGAGCACGTGTGCCGGCTCGAGTCGCGCCCACCGGACGTCAATGGCGAGGGTCGCGTCAACATCCGCGATCTGGTCGTCAACTCCCTGCGGATGCGCCCCGATCGCATCGTCATCGGCGAGTGCCGCTCCGGTGAGGCCCTCGACATGCTCCAGGCCATGAACACCGGCCACGACGGATCGATGACCACGATCCACGCCAACTCTCCCCGCGAGACCCTCTCGCGGCTCGAGACCCTGGTCCTGATGGCCGGCATGGACCTGCCCCTGAAGGCCATCCGTCAGCAGGTTGCCAGCGCCATCAACCTGATCATCCAGCTGGCGCGCCTCAAGGATGGCTCGCGCAAGATCGTTTCCGTCACCGAGGTCGTGGGGATGGAGGGCGACACCATCACCATGCAGGAGATCTTCAAGTTCGAGTCCAGGGGCGCCGATCCGGCGACCGGGAAGATCGTGGGCGACTTCAGCTCCACGGGCATCCGGCCGAAGATCATCGACCGCCTCTTCGACATGGGTGTTCCCCTTCCGCCGCGTCTGGCCCAGCTCTTCCCCGATCGACGCCAGCTTCAGCAGGAAGCGCTGATGGCGGCGGCGGGCAGGCAGATGGGCAGTGGCGCCGCACAGCCGGCGCAGCCGCCTCCGGGCTTCGGCGGTCCTCCCGGCCTGGGACTGCCGCCGAGCATGCCGCCCGGGATGGGGATGCCACCCGTCGGCCCCGGAGGACCGCGCGGCCGCTGAGCGGCGCTCTTCTCCAGGGGCGGTGCGCGGAGTGGGGGTCTCCCCCACCCGCGCGCGCACGCAGACGGATCCGGCGCCTCAAACGGCCAGACGCTCGAGGATGCGGCGCTCGTCAATCGGCGGGACCATCGGCCTCGCGATCAGGAAGCCCTGGCCCTGGGTCACCCCGATCTCCTTCAGGGTGCGCAGCTCAGCACTCGTCTCGATGCCCTCGGCCACGATCGTCATCTCCGTCTCGCGGGCAAACGCCACTAGCGCGCAGGAGAGAGCACGCCGTGGCCGGTCGACGTCGATCCCCCGGGTCAGAGAGATATCGAGCTTGATGATCTCCGGGACCAGCAGCAGGATGTGGCGAAGGCTGGCAAAACCCGCTCCCGCATCATCGACGGCCACCCGCACGCCCGCGTGGCGGAGCGGTTGGAGTGCCCGATTCAACGCCTCGTAGTCGCCGACCGGGGAGTGCTCGGTCATCTCGATGACGATGCGCTCGAGGGGCACCGCCCCCAGCAGCCGGGCGACGTCCCGCCGGAGCAGGGTGGACGGTGAGAGGTTAAGGGAGAGGTAGGAGGTACTGGGCAGCGCCGGCAGCCCCGCCAACGCCACGGCCAGCGCCGACGCCTCGAGGTCCTCGCGGAGGCCAACCTCGGATGCCTCCTCGAACCACTGCAGCGGCATCCCCGTATCGAAGCGGGAGAGCGCCTCGACGCCCGTGACCCGGCCCCCGGCAAGGTCAACGATGGGCTGATAGACGGGGTGGATGCCTCCGTACTCGATCACCCCTTGGACCCGGGAGAGCACGCGGGCCCGCTTGACCTCGGCCTCCTCCTTGCCCGCCAGCTGCTCGCTCAGCTCGCGAACCACCGTGCTGGCCACGTCGGGCGAGAACGCGGACTCGCCGCGGAGGACGCGCTGGATGGTCTGAGTGACCTCGTCCGGCATCGACCCCTTGACCAGGTATGCGGTTGCGCCGGACTGCAGCATCTCCAGGATGCTGGCGCGGTCGCCGTAGGCGGAGAGCGCGACGATCCGGGTCAGAGGGCTCTCCACGCGAATGCGACGGGCCGCGTGGGGGCCGCCACCCCCCGGCATCTTGACGTCGAGGATGGCCACGTCGGGGCGCTCGCGAGCGGCCAGCTCGACGGCCTGGAGGGCATCCTCGGCCACCCCGACAACTTCGAGGCCGTCCTCGCACTCGAGCAGCTCTCGGAGCGCCTCCCGAATGTTGGCATCGTCGTCCGCGATCAGGATCCGAGCCAAAGGTGGAGAAATCATGCCACGGACCCGAGACCGGAACGCGCCCCGACCTGCAGCGGTATCCAGGCGGTCACCACGGTGCCGCGGAGGGCCCCCGACTCGACCCGCAGCCAGCCGCCTGCGACTTCGGTCCGCTCGCGCATGCTGGCCAGGCCAAGATGGCCGGGTAGGCTCTCGGCTGCGGCTGCGAGCCCGGCACCGTCGTCGGCGATCCGCATCTGACAGCCCTGGTCCCGCTCCTCCACAGAGACGCTGACATGGCTCGCCGAGGCGTGTTTGACGACGTTGGCGATGGCCTCTTGGGCGACTCGGTAGAGCGTCACTCTCGCCGCGGTGGTCAGTGCTCCCGGCTCCGAACCGGCGAGGCTGTACGCGATGCCCTCATCCTGCTGCACCTGGGTCAGACGGTCACGAATCGTGCCGAGCAGGTCACCGTGATCAAGCCCGGTGGGGCGCAGGTTGAACATCAGACCCCGAAGACGCGAGACCGCAGTCCCCACCATCTGCTCCACCGCGTCGAGGGTGCTCCGTGCCGCCTCGTCGTTGACCCGGCGCCGGAGTGTCTGCAATCGGAGCCCCACGGCGGCGAGTATCTGCAGGGAGTCGTCGTGGATGTCGGCGGCGATGGTCCGGCGCTCGTCCTCATGCGCCTCGACCAGGAGGCGCATCAGCCGGAGGCGCTCCCCACTGACGCGACTCAGCTCCTCCAGGCTGCGTGCGAAATCTGCGGCGCTCCGCCGCTGCGCACAATCGATGCCGAGGTAGTTGCCAAGTGTCGTGAGGTGGGCGGCGTGTGCGTCATTGAAACCGGCGAAGTCCGGCGCGCTGATCTCGATGGCGCCGAGAGCGTGGTCGCCTTTCAGCACCGGAACGCCCAAGGACTCCCCCACCGGGTGGGCGGGGCTCACCCCCGAGAAGGACAACTCCCGGCTGCTGATGACCTTCGTCACCAGGGCGGGTGGGGCAGCCTGCGTTGAGGGCTGTGTGGTTGCGTCGTGGCCGGCACGGCTCCAGGCAACGCGAGGTCGCACCACCCCCCGGGCGTCGGCCTCCCAGAACCTGACCTCGGTGGCATTGACGCTCAGCCCGATCTGCTCCAGCGCTCCGAGGAGCGCGGCGTCCTCGTCGGGCGAACCGAGCGAGCGGACGAACCCCAATTGACGGTCTTTCAGGAACTGCCCCCGCCAGCGCCCGGTGACGTCCGGTTGGAAGGCTGCCTGCGGCACCTGGCCGGCACCCGGGGCGGCGGCCTCGAGGCGTCTCAGCTTCCGACTGAGCGCATCCCTTTCGACCGCAACACGTACGGCCACGGGAAGGCGAGCCATCCGGTCCGAGGCGAGGTAATCGGCCGCGCCGCGTTCCACCAGCGCGATCCCGGCGGCCTCGTGCGAGGGGGCGCAAACGACCACCACCGGGATGCTCACATCGCGGGCGTGGATGAGGTCGAGCAGCGCCTCCGCCGACCAACCGGGCCCGTCGTCCTCAACCACCGCGGCGTCCCAACCGGTGTCGAGATCGTCTGGCAGCGAGGCCGGATCCGGCACCGCGAGGATCTCGATTCCGGGAGGGGCGCCCGGACCTCTCAGAGCGCCCGTGATCACCGCTCCCTCGGCTGCGCACACGAGCACCCGGACAGACGGCAGGGCGGGGTGGCTCCCGGCACGGGAGGAGCGGGCGGTGCCCGCCGTCGGAGACGAGGACATTTCGCCACGAGTGTATGGACGGCGAATTGCGGTTGGGCGCTGGCACCCTGACCGAAACCGATCGGTGAGGAGCCCGTCACCCGCTCGGCATATCCTTCACACCCGGTTCGATACCACGGGTGAGGTCAGGGGTCACGCGGCGGCGAACATCTCCTCCGAAAGGCCCTGGCCCTCCGCGCTCAGACGTTCGAGCACCTGAGGCACCACTCCGGTGGGACCCAGCTCGCCGAGCACCTTGCCGGTGTCGGGATCGACGCCTGTCTGCGTGAAAGCGAAGATCTCCTGCATCAGGACGCCCTCGGGGCCGGTGCCCAGAACCTCGGCGATGCTGACGATCCTCCGGGTACCGTCGCGAAGACGCGACTGATGCACGATGATGTTCACCGCCGATGCGATCTGCTCGCGGATGGCACGCGAGGGCAGCTCAACGCCAGACATCAGCACCATGGTCTCCAGACGGCTCGTCGCATCCCTCGGGTTGTTTGCGTGGAGCGTCGTGAGGGAGCCATCGTGCCCGGTGTTCATGGCCTGAAGCATGTCCAGTGCCTCACCGCCGCGGCACTCACCGATGATGATGCGGTCCGGCCTCATCCGGAGGGTGTTGATGACCAGCTCCCGGATGGAGACCTCGCCTCTGCCCTCGACGTTGGCCGGCCTCGCCTCGAGGGTAACCACGTGCTCCTGCCCGAGTTGGAGCTCGGCGGCGTCCTCGATGGTGACGATCCGCTCATCCGCGGGGATGAAGCTCGAGAGGACGTTCAGCGTCGAGGTTTTGCCCGACCCGGTACCCCCGGAGACGACGATGTTTAGGCGGCCCACGACGCAGGCCCTGATGAACCTCGCCATCCCCTCGGTGAGGGTGCCGAAATGGATCAGGTCGTCGATGGTGAAGGCCTCCTTGGTGAATTTTCGGATCGTCACCGTCGGTCCGCGCAAGGCGAGGGGAGGGATGATCACGTTCACGCGCGAGCCGTCCTTGAGCCGGGCGTCGACCATCGGCGACGACTCATCCACGCGCCGGCCGATGGAGGAGACGATGCGGTCGATGACCTGCATGAGTTGCTCCGTGCTCTCGAAGGTGACCGGGCTCCTCAGCAGCTTGCCCTTCTCCTCGACGTAGATCTGGTTGGGTCCGTTGACCATGATCTCGGCGATGTCGGGGTTCGCCAGCAGGTCCTCGAGCGGTCCGAGGCCGAGAACGTCATGGATGAGCGTCTCGACCACCCGGAGGCGGTCCTGACGGCTCATGGTCATGCCCTGCTCGGTAATGATCTCCCCGACCAGCTCGGCGATGCGCTGGCGGATCACATCGCCGGGCGCCGAGTCCGTGTTGCCGGCAAGCTCCTCGACGAGGCGCTGGTGAACGCGGGACCGGAGCTGAGCGTACATGGCGCCGACAGCTCCCCGGGCCTGCCCGGGACGGGGAATCCCAGTGCGGCTGAGCAGCGAGTTGGGACGGCTGCCATCACCCGTGCCCCCCGCCTCACCGCTGCGGTTCAGCAGCGAGGAGGTCCGGGCGCCGTCGCCCGAACCGGCGGAGTCACCGGTGCGGCTGAGCAGGGACGTGGACCGGGTGCCATCGCCCAGCCCGGGGATGTCGGCGGGCCGCACCCGCGGCGGAGGTGGCGAGGTCTGAGCGGGCGCTGGGCGCCCGAATTGCGCCGGCTCCACCGCCCGTCGGGGAGCAGCGACCGGGGCGGCCGAGTTGACCGGCTGGGTGCGCACCGACCAGCCCGGCGTCGGTGCGAGCGGCTCCACGGCAGGGGCGCCGGTGGACGGCAGCGCAAACGTCGGCGGGGTCGCGGGCTGTGCAGCCACCCCACCGGACGGCAACGCGTCCTCAGCCTTCCTCTGGACGCGGTCGAGAAGCGACATCTGTCCCAGCCTACCTGTCTACTGTGTCTCGTCGGTCAGGCTTGCTCGGCCTGACGGTTGTACCCAGGCTACACCCCAATCTGCGGGCTCAAATCAGCAGATTGCAACGATCGTGTCAAGAGGCGGCAGCCCGCATCGCTTGCCACATCGTCCCCTCGCCGCGTGCCGGCACGCGGTCGCCTGCAACGGGGTCGCAACGGAGGCGTGACGGGCACGCGGTGCACGCCTCCGGCGCGGTGTGATCCTCCCCGTGAGCCAGAGAAGCGCGCGCGCGTCCGCCCCCCAGGCTGGGTGGGAGGCGCTGTGTCGAACAGCTGCGGCCGTCCAGGCCGACCGCGACGGGGCGTGCGAACCGTCTGCCCGGCGGCGGCGCCGGGTTCCCGGCCGCGTGGTCATCGCCGGCGCGATGCTCGGCGCCGCCCTCTTCGCCGGGAGCCATCTCCAAGGGCAGCCGGCCGACGCCGACGCCACTGCCGACTCCGACCTCTTCTCGCTCACCAACCAGGACCGCGCCAGCAACGGCGTGGCGTCCCTGGCGGAAAACGGGACCCTGGCCTCGATCGGCGAGGCTGCCCCGTACAGCGGTTGCGCCGGTGCCGGCACCATCTACGGCAGAGCCCAGGACATGATCAACCGCGACTACTTCGCCCACGCCATCCCCCCCTGCAACCAGTACGTCTTCTCGATGATGAGCGCCTTCGGTGTCAACCCCAACAACGGGGCGGGCGAGAACGTCGGGTGGGTCAACAACGAGGGGTCGGCGGACGCTGCGGCGCAATGGATCAACACAGAATTCATGGGCAGCTCCGAGCACGAGCAGAACATCCTTAACCCCAACTACACCTCCCTGGGGATCGGCAGTGCCACCAGCCAGTCGTGGATCCCCCCGGGGGAATCGACTCCAGCCTCGGGCGTCTGGATGTTCGCCGAGGAGTTTGCCCGGGTGCCCTCCGCCGCCGCGGCCCCGCCGGCCACCGCCCCTCCGGCGACTGCCCCGCCGGCCACCGCCCGGCCGGTGAACGCTCAACCCGTCGTCACACCCCCACCCACGCCCACGCCCACACCAACACCCGCGCCCACCCCAACCCCAACGCCGGTGCCCACCCCCAGCCCCACGGCGACACCCTCGCTCTCGACGAGCCTGCCGCTGCCCGCCTACGAGTACCGAGGGCAGGGGCTCATCTCCGATACCATCGAGTCCGCCCTGGAAGCCTTTCTCTTCGACTAGAGTTGCGGACAATGCCGCCAGATACAGGGAGGCCCGCACGGTGACCGAGGACCCTGCGACCGAACCTTCTCCTGACGTCCCCGCGGTGGTCACCGTGGATGGGGTGTGCAGGAGCTACCAGATCAGCCGGCCTCCCCGCACCATCCTGGACCGGGTTTCCCTCACCGTCCGCTCCGGTGAGTTCGTGGCCATCATGGGGCAGAGCGGCGCCGGCAAGAGCACCCTGCTCCACATCATGGGCGGGCTGGAGCCACCGGATTCGGGCCGCGTGCTGGTCGACGGACGCGACCTCTACGCGATGGGAGATGCCGAACGCTCGGCATTCCGCCGCGACCACATCGGTTTTGTCTTCCAGTTCTTCAATCTGATTCCCAGCCTCACCGCCGCCGAGAACGTGGCCCTGCCGCTCCGGCTGCGCGGCGGCAGGCACGCTGCCCGCCTGGACAGCAGAACGGTGTCCGAACGTGTCAGCGTGCTCATGGACCAGCTCTCACTTCACGGTCTCCAGGGTCACGGCCCCGACGAGATCTCGGGGGGCGAGCAGCAGAGGGTGGCTCTGGCCCGGGCTCTGGCTGCGGCACCCGCCCTGCTCTTGGCCGACGAGCCCACCGGCAATCTCGACCGCCAGAGCGGCCACGAAGTGATGGAGATGCTCAGCCGCCTCTGCCGCGAGCGGTCCCAGACCACCGTCCTGGTCACCCACAACGCGCGGGTGGCCGCGTACGCGGACCGGGTGCTGGTCCTGGCCGACGGCAGGGTTGTTGACGACGTACCGGTGGAGGGCAGCGGTGCGGGCGCCGACTCCGCCGGCTTCCGGGCACTCGTCCGCCAGCTCGAGCGGCATGACCTCTGACCCGACCTCGCGGGGCGTGACCGGGTTGGTCAGCTCCATCACCCGACGGATCGTGGGCGGGGCGACCTGGCTGGTGACCGCAGGGCTCGAGCCAGGTCTCCGACCCGTGCTCGCGCGCAACCTCGCCTCCCGGCCGGCGCGAGCGGCACTCACCGCCGCCGCCGTGGGGTTGGGGGTGGCGGCGATGCTGGGCGTCCAGATGGAGGTCGCCGGCGTCGGTGCCCAGGCTGACGCGTCGGCGCAGGTCCGTGCCGGGCAATCGGGCCTCGACGTCCGCACCAGCTCCGGGGTCGGCCTCAGCACCACGCAGCTGGCATCCCTCAGAAGCCTCTCCGGGGTCCGGGAGGTGGTCCCCCTGTACCAGAAGCGGGTGACGGCCCAGGCCCCGGAGGCGAGCGCGCCGACCTCTACCGTGACCCTGGTGGGGGTGGAGAGTGGGGGAGCCGCGCTCCGCAGCATCAGCCTCAGCGCCGGGCACCTTCCGACCTCCTCGGCTCACGACCAGATCGCCATCGATACGGCACTGCTTCCAACCCTGGCCCCTCCGGGGGGCAGTCTCGAGATCGGCGGCAGCGTCCTGCTCACCACGTCGACCGGCCCCCACTCCTTTGAGGTGGTCGGGCTCACCGACGCGAGCGGCGTGAGCGCCAGCTTCACCCAGGACGTCATCTTCGTCCCGACCCCGGAGCTGCTGTCCTCCTTCGACCTTGGCCTCCGTGCCTCGCTCGCGGCTCTGCGCCTCGCTCCCGGGACCAGCTCAGCGGACGCGGCGGCGGAGGTCCATCAGCGGCTCGGCGGAGCGGTGACCACGTTCGATCCCGCCACCGACGCGAGCGGCTCAGGCTCCCAACTCTCCTCCCTGCTGGTCCTGGTCAGCGTCCTCAGCGTGGTCATCGGAGCCGGCGTGTGCGCCAACACGGTGAGCCTCGCCGCCCTCGAGCGGCGGCGCGAGATCGGCCTGCTGCGGGCGGCGGGCGCCTCCGCCGCCCAGGTGTTCCATCTCCTCGCCGCCGAGGCCACGGTCCTCGCCCTGTCGGGAGCGGCGGCCGGAATCGCCGTCGGCGTGGGGCTCGGGGCTGCCCTCCAGGCCGCCTTCGGAGCCGCCTCCACCGCGCCCGCGGTCGGGCTTCAGATCAGTCCCCTGGCGGTGATTCTCGCCGCGCTCGCCGGTATCCTCTCGGCCCTGGTCGCCTCCGCCGTCCCCGCCGCAACCGCCGCGCGCGTGCCGATCCTCGAAGCCCTGAGCCCCGAGAGTGCCGGTCGGCGCGAGCGGATCCATGGCGCCGCAATCGGCGCGGTGCCGCCGCTCGCCGCCGTGGCGCTGGTGTCGGATCTGGCCGGTGGAGCTCTGGCGCCGGTGGGTGCGGTGGCCCTGCTCCTCGCGGTGGTGCTCAGCCTGCCGCTTCTGGCGCCGTCCCTGGCACGTCTCCTGACGCGGATGCTGAGGGTGATCTGGCCGGAGACGGAGGTCGCGGCGGCCAGCCTGAGACGCCGCCGCAACCGCACCGCGCTGACCCTCTCGGGATTGGTGACGGCGATCGCCGCGGCGATGGCCGCAGGGGTGCTGGTGACGGGAACCCTGGGCTCCGGCGACGCCTGGATCAGCCACCTCTTCATCGGGGACACCCTGATCGGCAGCCCGGTAACCCAGCCGGGCGGCATCGCCACCCAGATCGGGGAGGAGGCCGGGGTGCAGCTGACCAGCCTCCGCTTCTTCCCCGCGGTGGTTGACGGCGATGTGATCGGGATGACGGCTTTCGACAGCGCGACCTACGCTCGCAACGGCGGTCTGGAGCTGGTGGCCGGCAGCCGCAGTCGAGCCTTCGCGGCACTCGCCGGCGGCTCCAACCTGCTGGCGCCGCTCAGCCTGGCGGAGGCGGATGACTGGCGAGTGGGCACCGTGCTCCCGGTGGCGACGAGTAGCGGGACGACCGATTTCACCATCGCCGGCATCGTGGAGCACTCCTTCCCGGCCGGTGACGGCCGGGAGTCGCTGCTCGTCGACTCCGGTCAGGCGGTGCGGTACTTCGGAAGTCAGGCGTCGGGGTTCGACGATCTCGAGGTGCTGACCGCGGGACGCGAACCAGCGGTGGCTGCGGTGGCGAGCCGGTACGGTCTCTCGGCGACCTCGGTGAGCACCATCGAGTCGGCCACCCAACAGGCCCTGAGCGACACCGTCGGCATCCTCGCGGCCGTCGCCTGGCTGGCGGTGGCGATCGCCGTGCTGGCGGTCATCAATACGCTGGCGGTGAACGTCCGTCAGGGCCGCCATGAGCTGGGACTGCTCCGGGCCGTGGGGCTCAGTCAGGGGCAGGCCCGGCGCCTGGTGCTGGCCCAGGCCGGCCTGCTCGGAGGCGTCGCAGCCGTGCTCGGCATCGGGGTGGGCTGCCTGCTCGCCGTGCCCCTGCTTGCGGCCAGCACCAGCCCCGGCTTCGCTCCTGGGTTCGTCTTCCCGATCACCACGGCGCTGGCCCTGCTGGGGGGTGTGGTCGTGGCAGTGCTCCTCGCTGGGGTGCTGCCCGCTCGCCGCGCGGCCGCCGCCGACATCGTGAGCGCCGTTCGCCAGGAATGAGGGTGCCATGGGGCACAGCGCGAGCCCTCGGGGTGCTGGTGCTGGCGGCCGTGACCGGCGGCTGCGGGGGCAACGGCGGCACGACAACCCTGGACGGGGATCCGGGCAGCTATCTGATCACCCTCAGCCAGCTCCCCTCCCCTGACTTCGCCGTCTACCAGGCGGTGAAACCGGTGGGACCGGGCTGGCTGGACGAGGCCAGCTCCACGGCGGTGCGGAAGGACGGGCTGGTGCGAGCGGTGGCCGTCGAGTACTACCGCGACGAGTCGTTCAGCACCAGCAACGGCGCGATCACGCTCACCGTGGCGGTCGCCTCCTTCGCGACGACCACCGGCGCGGCGACCGCCATGCTCAACCTCGGCACCGCCCTGGACGCCCGCTCCGGCGCGACGCCCGTCTCCACCGGCCCGCTGGGCGACGGCGGGCACGCCACCACCACTCAGGGAACCGTCGAGGGCGTCGGGGCCCTCCAGATCGTCGTGGTGTGGCGGGTCGACAACCTGATCAACAGTCTGGTGGCGGAGGGACGGCTCGGCGGTCTCCAGCTCGACCAGATCCTCCCCGTCGCCACGGCCCAGACGGCCAACGAGCGCGCCGGCTGAGCCGAGTCAGGCGATCCGGATACCGGTGCCGGGCCCGAGCGGCCGGCCCTCGCGCAGGTGTCTAAGGATCCCGTCGGCCGTCTTGGTTCTCGACTTCGGCCGGCTCAGAGCGAATCAGACGCGTCGCTCGCGTTCACAGCTTCACGCGAACCCCGTTACCCGCCTGTGGCCTCTTCGGCGGGGGCTTCGTCAGATCACGCCCCCTAGCCTGCCCCTTGCCGTCTAGTGCAGATGACCTATCTGGCCAGAGCGGTCGACAGATCAGATCAAGGGGATTGAGGATCATGGAACGGAAGAGCAGACGATCGCTGCGGGTCGCGCTGGTGCTGGGTGCCGCCGTGGCCGGAACCGCTCTGGTCGGGTGGGGTGGCTTGGCGGCATGGAGCGCCTACACCGAGAACGCCGGCAACAGCGTCGCCGCCGGCACCCTCGCCCACGCCAACGGCCTGAGCTGCACTTCGCTGCTGGGCTCCGTTCCGACCAGTGGCACCGGCTGGTGCGCCGCGACCATCTCGGTCTCCGGCGTCGACCCTGCCACGTGGACCGGCACCAACGGCAGCATCATCATCGCCAACACCGGCAATCTGAAGAGCACCTTCACGCTCAACCTGCCGGCCGCGGCCTCGGGCGGCCTCTGCGCCGATCTGACCCTCAAGGTGACTGACCTGAACACCACCGCGCCGGACACCGGCACCGTGATCGCGACCACCGCGCTGAGCACGGCCGGGCTGACGACCCCGGTGAACCTTTACAGCAACGCCGGAACCCCCAGCCTCAGCTGGACCGGCGGCGGCGTGGCCGGCACCGGCACCGGTGTGACAGCCGACACCTACAGCGTGACCGTGGCCCCGGGCGGCGGGTTCGTCAACGACTACGCCGACCAGGGCACCAGCTGCACCTTCGGGCTCCTCTTCAGCCAGACGGCGGCCTGATCCTCCTAACGCCCCCATGAGGCCGGGCAGGTCAACCTGCCCGGCCTCGCTATTTCCCGGGACACCACACACCTGACGGCGACGAGCGTGGCCGGCCTGGGGCACGGTCAGACGCCGCGATCGCGTCACAGGGGTGGCCGACGTCCGTGACCCGGCTGTCGCCAGTTCCGCAACCGGTTCGTCTCAGCGCCCCCCTAGGCTGGCCAGAGCCGTCTAGTGCATTTGAACTACCTGGCTAGAACGGCCAGAAGACAGCAGAGGAAACGAGGATCATGGAAGACCGCAAGAGCAAGCGCTCGCTTCGGGTGGCCCTGGTGCTGGTCGCCGCCGTGGCCGGCACTGCCGTGGTCGGCTGGGGCGGGTTGGCAGCGTGGAGTGCCTACACGGAGAACGCCGGCAACAGCGTGGCGGCCGGCACCCTACAGCACAGCAACCAGAGCCTGAGCTGCCTGTCGAACCTGGGCTCGGTGCCCACGAGCGGCACCGGGTTCTGCGCTCCCGTGATCACGGTCTCCGGGGTTGACCCGGTCAACTTCTCCACGCTGGTCACGCCTGCCAACATCAAGATCGACAACACCGGCAGCCTGCAGAGCACCTTCACCCTGAGCATGGGGACGCTGCTTCAGGCCCCGACGGGGAGCCTCTGCCCCGACCTCACCGTGGGCGTGAAGGACAAGAACGGCAACACCGTCTGGGCGGCCACCGCGCTCAATGGCGCGTTCACCCCCACCAGCCTCTACAACAACGCCGGCACACCCAGCTACACCTGGGCACCAAACGGCACCGCCGGAACCGGCACAGGGACGACCGGTGACACCTTCACGGTGACCGTGGGCATGGGCGGCTCCTTCGCCAACGACTACGCCGACCAGGGCACCAACTGCACCTTCGGCCTCGTCTTCACCCAAACGGCCGCCTAGAACAACGCCTTGATCTGGAAGGCCGGGGCAGGAGATCCTGCCCCGGCCTTTTCTTTGCCCTTCCGCCAGAACGCAGCATACGGCCCGATCGGATCATCACTTCCACCGAACACCGTTACCCGGCTGTGGCGGTATCGGACGAGGCTTCGTGAGATCGACCCCCCTAGGCTGCACCAGTGACGTCTAGTGCGTTTGAACTAGCTGCATAGAACGACCAGAAGGCACCGATAGGGAATTGAAGATCATGGAAAACCGTAAGAGCAAGCGATCCGTCCGGCTAGCCCTGGTCTTGGGCGCGGCCGTCGCGGGCACAGCCCTGGTCGGCTGGGGCGGCCTGGCCGCGTGGCAGGCCTACACCCAGAACACGGGCAGCACCTTCGCCGTGGGCACCCTCACGCACACCAACCAGGTGGCCGGGTCCACCACGGTCTGCAATTCGACCGTCTCGGCGACCTCCCCCGGCGCGTGCCAGATCATCGTCGGCGGCCCGATCGGTAGCCCGGACCAGTTGACGTCGAGCTTCGCCGGGACCAGCGGAGCCGTAACCATCACCAACACCGGCTCGCTGAGCAGCAACTTCACGATGTCAATGCAAGCGCCTGCCGCCAGCGAGCTCTGCGCTGACCTCACCCTGACGGTCACCGACAACGAGACGTCGCCTGCCACCGTCTACCCGCTGGCGTCTCTCGCCTCTGCGATGGCTCCCGTCACGCTCAAGAACAGCTCCGGCGCCACCAGTTGGGCGACGAATGACTCCAACAAGTTCACCTTCGCCATCGCCCCCTCCGGCAACTTTGCCACCGACGACGGTGTCCTGGGCACGAGCTGCAGCTTCACCATCCTCTTCGACCAGGCCAGCGCGTAACCCCAAGCCATGATCTGAGGGGGGTCGGGAAGAGCGCCTTCCCGGCCCCTTTCTCTCCCAATCACGCAACCAGGGCGAGCGCGGCGCCGCCCCCTTCCCCAACAGCGCCGCAACCGCCTCTCCTCGTCAGACCGGAGGCGGTGACGCCCACCACCCCAATCTTGGAGGTTTCCCATGTCCATCGAGCGGAAGAGTTCCGACCGCAGGAAGCTGCGGGCCGGAATGGTCTTTGTCCTGGTTGTCGCCGGTACCGCCATGATCGGATGGGGCGGGTTGGCGGCGTGGCAGGCGGTGACCCAGAACAACGGCAGCACCGCCACCACGCTGGGCGTGCACATGCAGAACAGCGCGCAGGTCGTCGGTGGCCACGCGGTCACCTGCACCGACCAGACGTCGCCCAACGCCTGCGGCGCCATCTTCAACGCCTCGGGCATCGTGCCGGGCTGGGGCCCGAACCAGGTGGGCTCGGTGGCGATCACCAACACCGGCACCGAATCCTCCACCTTCCAGCTCACTCTCGCGTCCGCCAAGGTGAGCGCTGCCGACACCAGCTGGGACGGGACCGCTGACACCACGCTCTGCGCTGACCTGCAACTGAAGGTCACGGACTCACAGGCCCCGATGGCGGCCATCGTGTACCAGGGAGCGCTGGCGTCGATGCCCGCGGAGACCATCTCCGACAGCGGCGGTAACGGCACCTGGGTCACTGGTGCCACCAACACCTTCACCTTCAGCCTGAGCTTGCCCGGCAACGCCACGCACATCGCCACTGACGAGGACTCGACCTGCACGGCGGTCTTCACCTGGGGCCAGAACGGCGTCTGACCCGCCTCTGACAAGTCTCTGATCAGCCCGTGAGGGGACGGCGGCACACCCGCTGTCCCCTCCTCGCGCTCAGGGTCACGACCGCCGGCCTCGGCCACCGCCGCGCCGGCGGTCGTCGCATATCCGGCGGTGCCCATGTCCCGCAACCGATTCGTTGCGCCCCGTTGCACGAGGCGTCGCCCAGGCAGGCCGACAATTGGGCGGTCGGCTCAAACCGCCGTCGACGGCGCGCGGAAGCAGCAGGGGAATTCGCTAGTGGGCAACGTGAGGGTGTCGCTCCCCGAGGAGCTGCACGACCTGGTCAGGGATGTCGTGGCGGATCTCGAGTCCGCCACCGACAGCCTCGACCGGGGTGGAGCCCAGCGTGCCCAGCGCCCCGCCCGGCGAGAGCGCCGTCAGGTCCCGCAGGCGACGATCCTCCGGCTGCCCGACCAGGTCGTGGCGATGCCGCCGCCGTCCCCACCGGCAACCCCGCTGCCGCCTCCCCCTGCCGCTCCCCGGCCGATCCCCCCTCCCACGGTCCCCGCGGTTTTCGAGAGCTCGGTCCCGGTCCCCGCCGCCGCTCCGCGCCGGCGGGCCTTCTTGGCCCGGCTGGACATCGCCTCGTCCGTCCCCAACGTCGCCCTGCCGGCCCGGACGCGCCGCCTTCAGGTGGCCTGCCGGCGTGCCTCTCCACTCGACGCCACCCGCATCTCCAGGATGTTGCGCGTGGCGGTGCCGGCGATCCCGGTGGCCCCGGCCGCGCTCACCTCGCCGCCCGGCTGGCTGCTCGCCGCCGTGGCACCGTCCATTCCCGCCTCCCTCGCTGAGGTGCCGGCCGTCGCGCAGCCGAACCCTGCGAGCGTCACCCTCGCCGGGCGGTCGTCACCGACCTTGCCCGAGGTTGACGCCCCGCCCGCGGCCGGGGCCACCACCAAGCTGCCCGACATCCCCGTCGCGGTCACCACCGTGGCGACCCCACTCTCGGTCAGCGTGCCGAGCATCCTCTCGGCGCTCCCGATGGAGGAGCGCCTCCCGCTCTGGCGGGCCGCCGGCGGCCACGTCGTCAACCTCCTGATCGCTGCGGCACTGGGGCTGGTGACGATCCTCTGCGCGATCGTGGTCGGCCTCGTCGTCACCGGGCACCACCTGGAGGAGGTGGTCACCGGGAGCATGCAGCCGACCATCCCGATCGGTTCGCTGGTGGTGACCGAGAACCTGCCGGCGGGCCAGCTTCAGGTCGGCGACATCATGGTCTTCCCCAACCCCAACGACACCAAGCTCACCATCGTCCACCGCATCGTCTGGCTGAGCCATGACCAGAGCGGGGACGTGCTGGTGCGGACCAAGGGTGACTACAACGCCCTGCCCGACCAGTGGACCCTGAAGCGGGCGGCGACCGCCGAAGCCGACCGGGTCATCGAGATCCTCCCCGGTGCCGGGACTTCCGCCGGCTACCTCCAGACCATCGGTTTCGCCGGTCTGGTCCTGCTGATCGCGGGGGTGATCCTCTACTACGGCGTCCGCAAGGTCCGCCAGATCCTCAACGAGGACGACCTCCATGAGGAGGCGATCGGTGCCCCGGAGCGGCTGACATGAGCTACGACACCCTGGGGATGATCCGGCGCGGCTGGCAGGACGGCGCCGCCACGGTGGCTCCGCACGTCCCCGGCCTGGCCGACCTGCTGGAGCAGCGGCTGGCCGAGGCCATACGCCTTGGCCGGCTTGACGAGGCAGGACTGCTCTCCATCGTCGACGCCGCGACCCAGCTGGCCGCCGACATGGGCGCCGTCGACATCGCCCCGGCGCTCAGCAAGCGGCTGCGCCGCCATGTCTACGAATACCTCCTCTCCCTCGACGCGCTGAGCAGTTCCGATCGGAACGAGGCGGCGGGACAGGCTCCTCCCCCGGACGACGAGAGGTTGGACGGCGCCGGCCTGGCTGCCGGGTTTGCCGAGGTGCGGCTGGCTGAGGTCGGCTCCTCGACGCCCGCCTCCAACGGCGGCGGGTCGCACCATTTCCCGCCCTTTTACCCCCATGCTGAACCGAACCAGCCTATCAGGGATGCCACGTATCCAGATTCCGATTCCGCGTACGCCCACCCGGAGTCCATGTACGTCGCGCCGGAGTTCAGCTACCCACAACCGGAGTCGCCGTACCCCCTTCCCGATTCGCCGTATCTGCTGGCGGAGTTCCCCTCCCCCCCACCGGAGGAGGACGGGGCCAGCGGCGGGGAGGAGGACGGCTCCGGATCGTCGCCCCCTCAGTTCAGCTTCCACATCGGCGACCCGGACGACCTGCTGACGAGCCGGGCGCCGCAACCGGAACGGGGGACCGTGGCGGAAACGGCGGCGGAGCCCTCCGGTGCGTTCGCCGACCGCGAGGTCGAAACGCCGACCGAGGCTCCCACGCCGACCCGCCGCCGGGCCTCCTTCTCCGACCCCTCGACGTGGCCAAAGCCGGTGACGCCCACGCTGAGAGGGGTGCGCGATCCGCTCGCCGAGGGGCTTCGCGACGAGCTCCTCTCGCCCGACGACCTTCCGGTATCGCCCGCCCCCGACGGAACCCGCTTCCAGGATGTGGGGCCCTGGCCCGCGGCTCCGGCCGCTGATCCACCTCACCGGAGCGGGCCGCCCGACCTGGCCCGATGGTCGTCTCCGTGGCCGGCCGCCGAACCGCCCGCCGCCGTCAGGCGCGAGGCTCCGATGACCAACCCGACGCCCGCCCCCGGCATCGCAGACTTCGAGCCGGCGACCGGCCCCGCTCACCAGGACGTGCCCGAGGACTGGCGGGTCGTGGCCGAGGGATGGCTCCCCGCAAGCCCCGCAACGGCCGCTGGAGCCACCCCTCCGGAGCTCGCGGCCGGCTGGTCGGTGCGGCAGCCGGACGCGGTGGAACTGCACATGGCGCCTCCAGCGAGCACTAGAGCACCCGCGCCACCGGTCGATGACATCCCAGAGCGCGATCTCGCCGCGCTCCGCGCCAGGGTGGGTGAGAAGCTGCGCAAGAAGCGGTGCGACGATGTCGCCGCGGTGCTGCAGCAGGCCGCCCAGGAGCTCGGAGGTCAGGCCGTCGCCGAGCTCGCCCTCGACGCGGGCGATCGGTGCCGGAGCCTCGGCAAGCGCAATGCGGCGCTCAACTGCTACCTGGCCGCATCGCGCTCCGACCCGATCTACGAGCCGCCCCTGGCGCGCCTGGCCGACATCTGCATCGATGACCAGGACATCGACCTGGCAGTTTCATACCTGGAACGCATCGCACGTCTCACCCGGCTGCGCGGGGACAACCACGGCGCGCTGCGGATCTACCGTAAGATCGCGACCATCGCCCCCTATCGTGACGACGTGCTCGAGATGCTGATGCGAGCCCAGACCACCGGTAGGATGGACCCGTGAGCGCGCCTTGGGGGAGTGGAGAAGGCGCACCCAGATGTTACCGGACAGTGACATCCAGTTCGCCGGTCTCGTTCACACTCGGGCGACCGGCCTCAGCCGTACCAACCGTGTCCCGCACCGCACCCAGCCCGGGGTGATGGCGGCGCGGGTACCAGTAGAGGAAAGCAAGTGGCGATCCCCTCCAACAAGCCTCAGAACCGGATCCTTCTCGTTGGCGGCATCATCTTCGCCCTGCTCGCGGGCGTGGTGGTCTTCATCGCCGTCTCCAAATCGTCGAACACCCCCCCGGCCCAGCCCGAAACGCCGGTAGTTGTGGCGGCGACGGCGATCACCGCCGGTTCCCAGCTGTCGGCCACCAACCTCACCACTCGCGAATACCTGAACATCGACCTTCCGGCCAACTACTACACGACCACCACTCAGGTGGTCGGGCAGACGCTCCCCGTCGCGGTCTCGGCCGGGACACCGATCACAGAGGCGTTGCTGCAAGCCGCGCCCGGGTCGAGCGGCGTCTCGACCCTGACCACTCCGGGCGACCAGCTCCCGATCGCCAACAACGAGGTGGCCCTGGCCATCCCGGCCCACGGGGCAACGCCGGACACCACCGTCGATCAGATGAGCGTCGGCTACTACATCCTTGCCGGCGACCAGATCGACATCATCGGTGACCTGGGTAGCTCCGCCACCAACAGTCACCAGGTCCAGTACGTCTTCCAGGACATCCCGGTGCTGGCAGTCGGTTACGCGGCGGCGACCACCACCCCTGCGAGTGGAACGGCGACGACGACAGCCGCACCGACCCTGTCGGCACCCAGCTACTTCGTGGTCGAGATGAGCCGGTCGCAGGCCGAGGAGATGACCGCGCTGCTGACCGGTGATTTCACGCCGGTCGCGGGTGGCAACCCCGCGCTCGTCCTCAAGTACGTGCTCCGCCCGACCAGTGAATACGGCACCACCAACTCGAGCGGCGCCTTCGTCCCCAAGATCGTGAGCAACGTCAGTGCCAGCCCGGCACCGTCCGCCTCCGACCAACCGGTGACGCCGTCGTCGCTGGCCGGGGCGTTCACAGGCTCGTGATCCCGGGAGTGCCAAAGGACAAACGGAAGTAGGGCCCGGCAATGACCGAATTCCTCCCCCTGCTCGCGGCGGTCCTGGTGGCCTGCTTCCTGCTCTGCTGGGTCGCCCTGATCGCGACCCGGAGCCGGACTGAGGCCGACGAGGTGGCCCGCCGGCTGAGCGCCTACATGGGCGGTCAGCGGCCCCCGCAGCCCGAGCGGATCAAGAGCGGGAACCCCCTTCGCGATGCCCTCGACAGCTTCACCGACGCCATCAACCCGGTGTTCGCCCGGGGCTCCTACGCGGGCAAGCTCGCCGAGGACCTCCAGAAAGCCGGGCTGCGGCTCAAGGCCTCCGAGTGGATGCTGATCGTCGCCGGCGTGGGGGTTGCGATCGGCGCCATCTTCTGGCTGCGGTTCGGCACCTTCATCGCCTTCATCCCCTGCCCCATCGTGATCTGGATCGCGAGCGGCTTCTTTCTGCGCTTCCGCCAGACCCGGCGCACCCGCGCCTTCGAGAATCAGCTCGGAGACACCATCATCCTGCTCAGCAACGCGCTGAAGGCCGGTCTCTCCTTTGCCCAAGCGATGAGCACCGTGGCGAAGAACGCGTCACCGCCCATCTCCGAGGAGTTTGCCCGCGCCACCCGCGAGATCGCGCTCGGCATCCCCGTGGACGACGCTCTCCAGCACATGGTGCAGCGCAACAAGTCAGAGGACTTCGACCTGATGGTCACCGCGGTGCAGATCCAGCGCGTGGTGGGAGGCAACCTGGCCGAGATCCTCGACACCATCGCCTACACGATTCGCGAGCGGGTGCGCATTCACGGTGAGATACGGACCATCACGGCGCAGGCCCGGATGTCGGGCATGATCATCACGCTCCTGCCGGTCGGGCTCGCGCTGTTCCTCTTCTTCGTGGAGCCGTCGTACTTCGCTCCGATGATCAAGCAGACCCTCGGTTGGGTGCTGCTGGGCGTGGCCGCTCTGAGCATCCTGGTGGGGACGGCGATCATCCAGAAGATCGTCAGGATCGAAGTATGATCGCGTACCTCGCCGGCGCTCTGGCAGCCTGCTCGGTGGCCCTCGTGGTGCTCTGGCTCCGTCAGGCCCGGTCGCCTCAGGCAGACCTCCTGGAAGCGCGGCTGGCCCAGTTCACCGAGTCCGGGCGCGCCGTCCAGAGCCTGGCCGAGGTGGAGATGACCCTTCCGTTCTTCGATCGGGTCCTCCGGCCGACCCTGGATCGTTGGGGACGCCGTCTTGCCGCCCGGAACAACCAGCAGCGCACCCAGGCCCTGCAGGAGAAGCTTAACCTGGCCGGAAGGCCGTGGGGGTTGACGGTGGGCGGCTTCCTGGTACTGCGCATCATTGCCGTCATCCTCGTCGGCTTCTTCGGGCTCGCCGTCGCCGCCCTGCTCCAGTGGCAGGTGCCCCAGCTCCTCCTCGGCCCCGTCGCCGGCGTGGTCATCGGCTATCTGCTGCCGGACGCGACCATCTCCCGCCGCATGCGAGCCCGGCAGAAGGAGATCCTGCTGGCGCTGCCCTCGTCACTCGACCTCCTCACCATCAGCGTCGAGGCCGGGCTCGGCTTCGACGCCGCCCTGGGCCGGGTATGCGAGAAGTACCGCAATGCCCTGGCATCCGAGTTCAACCAGGTGCTCAACGAGATCCGCCTGGGCCGCCCGCGGATCGAGGCGCTCGACGACATGGCGAGGCGCAACAAGGTCGATGAGCTGAACAACTTCATCCAGGCGATCATCCAGTCGGAGCAGCTCGGCGTCGGCATCGCCAACGTGCTGCGCATCCAGTCCGAAGAGATCCGGCGGCGCCGCCGCCAGCGGGCCGAGGAAACCGGCCAGAAGGCCCCGCTGAAGATGCTCTTCCCCATGGCCTGCTGCATCTTCCCGACCCTCTTTGTCGTCCTTCTCGGGCCCGCCGCCCTGCAGGTTCTCCAGGAGTTCGGCGTCAAGTGAGCCCGGACCGGACGCGCAGGGTCGGACCCGGCGACCGGGATGGTCAGCCCGAGCGGATGGTTTCCAGGACCGCGATCGCCTCGGCAAGGCGACGGTCGAAGCGGATGCGCCAGCGTTCGCGGAGCACCGGGCTCGCGCGATAGACGGTGGGCCCCGGCAGCTGGTCGCGGCGCAGCATCTCCGCCAGGTGAGCGAGCTCAGGTTCCAGCTCGGTGAGTCCCAGCCGGGCGACCACATGGACCGCAGCCCCCACCCTCAGCAGCTCGCCTGACAACAGCCAGTCGTGGAGGGCCGCCACGATGCCCTCGCGGCCCTCCTCGGCAAGCGCCCGCGCGTGGACCAGGAGATCCGCCTCCAGGGCGTCGGCAGCGTCCTCCAGGCGGCGTTCAAAGGCGGCCAGCACCGCGTCCCTGGCACCCTGGTGGGCCAGCACGGCGGCCAGGCCAGGAGCGGCCCGCCCGAGGAGGAGCTTCTCGAACGGCGTGAACTCCACGTAGCCGATGCGGTCCGCGGCGATCGAGACGATCCAGGGACTGCCGTCCGTGCGCAGCAGGCAGAGGTTCTCGGGGAGCCCCGGCTGGCGCCAGGCGAAGAGCCCCGGCGCCTCACTCAGCACGTCGATGCACGCCTGGCTGAACTCGTAGCGGAGGAGCCGGATGTGGCCATTCCGGCTCTCGGAGCGCAGCTGGCTGGACAGGCGGTCGACGATCTCCTGCCCGGCAGGGTCCAGGTCGTGGTTGACGTCGAGGCTCAGTACCGCCGTGTCGCACTGGGAGCGGGCACAGACGAGCATGGCCCGGTAGTCAGGGCCCGTGGGTTCGTCGACAAGGTCGTAGGTCTTGCGACCGGAGACGTCGACACCGCTGAGGCGGGCGATGAAGCTCCTATCCATGCTCGTGACCGGGCTCCTCGAGGATGGCCTTTCCGGCGATCTGGCGCGATGGTATCAGGGGGCGAGCCGATGCACAGCCACCTCGCCCGAGAAGCCTCGCCATGGCCACCCGGCCACGTGGAGGTCACAGAATCGTTGGCGCGCGGTCGGGGGCCGGCCGGCCGTGCTAGATTCGCGCGTGCCGTGCCAGGGTACGGCCTCAACGAGGCCCTTGCCGATCTGATCCTCGTCCTGATCGTCGGCGTCAACTGTTACCTCGGTTGGCGCCACGGTCTGGTCCGTCGCGCCATCGCCTGCGTCGCGGTGTATGGCGCCACCCTCGCCGCCTACTACGTCGGCGACCCGCTGGCCGGGACGCTCGGGAACGCCAACCTGACCGGCAACGCCTGGGCGTTCGTCGCCGTGTTCGGGGTGGGTGTGCTGATGATCGAGATCCTCGCCGCGCTCTACTCCGACCTGATCACGAGGACCATCACGGTCATGTTCGACCGCGTCGCCGGGCTCGCGGCCGGCCTTGTGGTCGGGGCGCTCGAGCTGGGAGTGGTCCTCCTCGTGATCCAGGCGGTCGCGGACGCCCCGCCGTCAACGGCAAATGTCTCCTCGGCCGTCCGAACCACTCCGGCCATCGCCGTGGACCATGGCGTTCTGACCCAGGTCGTCGTCGATCTGGAGCCGGGGCTCCAAAGGCTGCTCAGCCCCGCCATCCCCGGCAACATCCAGGACCGTCTGGACCAATACTCCGCCGGCTGACCGAGCTGGCGGCGGCGGGACGGTCAGGCGGGAACGGGCTGGTCGGAGCCAAAGAAGGAGCGCACGACCGACCCCAGCCCAACCAGGTTGAACGGCTTGGTGATGAGGTGATTGGCCCCCGCGAGTCGGGCGCGCTCGACATCGTCGTCGCCGGAGAGCGCGCTGAACATCAGGACCGGGATGTCGGCGGTGGCGGGATTGCCACGGATCCGCCGGCACGCCTCCAGCCCGTCCATCCCCGGCATCATGATGTCGAGGATGATCAGATCGGGGCGATGGGTGTCCACCTCCCGAAGCCCCTCCTCACCGTTGGAGGCTGTCCTCACCTCATAACCCTCGATCCCCAGGTACATCTCGACAATATGGAGCAACCGGGGATCGTCGTCCACGACCAGGATGCGGCGCTGGCTCACAGCGGGAGCTCCAGGTGAGGCGCGGGTTGTGCGGGACGGAGGATCGACATCTCTCTTTGTGGGGATGATTCTGGACGCTTCGCACCGGCATTGGTGCTGGCGGCCACCAGGATAATGGAGGAGGGTGGTCCTCTGACCGTCAGGGACGGGGAAGTGCTGCCGCCTCGGCGGTATCGCGGACCCCGGCGACGACCAGGCGCTTGTATCCGTCACGCTCGATTCCCCGGTGGATTACGCCGAGGAGGCGACGATTGAAGTCTTTGCGTCGCTGTGCGTCGACCTCGGGCGGCGGCATGGCGCCGTGGAGCCGCTGGACGATCCAGGGCGGGGTGAGGCGATCCACGCTCTCCGCATTGACGCGGATCTCGACCTCCGCGTCCGCGCACTCCTCGACACGGAGCGCGATCCGGAGGCTCCGACCGGCATGGTCCACCAGCTTCCAGGCTCGCTCCCAGGCGCGGCGCCGGTCGCAGCCGATGAAGACGAGGTAGACCGGGTCCGTCACGAGCCGGGCCTGGTCAGCGCGAAGCCCGGCGAGAAGCAGCTGCCGGATGTCGGCATCGACCTCCCGAGCCACCCAGCTGACCAAGGACGGGGCGCGGGTCTCGAGGTCGGGCATCGGGGCGGTATGACCGACATGGCCGGCGGGCAGGGCGCTGACCACGCCGGCGTGCCTCCGGCAGTACACGCGACCGTCAATGACCAGACGATGGTCGGGGCACCACGACGTCCGGCAGTCGTGGCCGCGGCGATCCACGTATTCGCAGGCGAGACCGGTGGTCCTCCCGCAACCCGGCTGGGTGCAGCGCTGGTCCCCGGCCAGGTCGACGAGCATGGCCGCGCCGCGTTCGGATCCGGCCCCGGAGCTGGTGTTGGGCGGTCTCGACGTGCTCCACGAGGCCATGACGGTGACCTTAGCACCGGCCTGCGACCTCACCCGGTACCTTCACCGAGCCGTTGAAGCCCCCCCCGGAGTGGCCCCCGCGCGGGTTCAGGACTGCCCCGGGAGATCCCCGAAGATGTGAGATCGGTTGTTACCGTCCCTTCGCACTTCACGCATCCCAGGAGGCAGCTATCAGAGCATAGTTCGCAGGAGCCGCCCCCACAGCGGCCACTCTAGGTGTCACAAGGAGGTGAAGCAGCCGATATGTTGAGCAACCTTTACCAGCGCCTTCGTGGGCTCATGGTTCGTAAGACCGAGCTCGAAGAGAAGGAGAAGGGGCAGGGAATGGTCGAGTACGCCCTGATCCTCGTCCTCATCGCCATCGTCGTCATCGTCATCCTGACCGTGGTTGGCCACCAAGTCAACAACATCTTCTCGAACATCAGCAGCTCCCTGGGCACCTAATCCACCAGGGCACTTGCCGAAAATGGGGAGCCGCATCCGCGGCTCCCCATTTTCATTTCCCCCGGATGGACGCCCCGGGCCGCCAGATTCAGTGCTTTCGACGTACCATGCCGCCAATGCAGTACGGTCCCTCGGGCGGCGCCGTGCGGGTGGTCATCGCCAGCGACGCGCCCCAGGCGGTGGCCGAGCTGGACAAGCTCGCCGGCTACGCCGATCAGGTGTGCCTGGTTGGCTTCATCCGTCGTGCCGATGAGCTCGACGAGGATCTCGAGGCGCTCCAGCCCGACCTGATCCTCCTCTACACCGGTTTTGGCGGCCTCGACACCGTGATCCTGGCGGCCGACCTGGCCTCCCGATCTGCCCTCCTGCGAGTCATGGTCGTGGTCGATCCGGCGGACAAGCCATTCATCACCCGGTTGGAGGACGTCGGCGCCGCCACCGTGCCTTCCGACGCCAGCCCCGTGGCCCTGGTCACGGCCATTCGCGGCGCGGCGGCGACCAGCCCGCCTCCGCCCGCTCTGAGCGCCCCGCCGGCGGCCTCCTGGTCCGGGGACGCCACCCTCTCCTCCCCGTCCGCGGCGGTCACGGAGCCTCCTCCAGAGGTGCCCGCCGGCGAGGCGCCTGCGTGGACGGTGCGGTCTCAGCCGGCAGCCGCGAGCGGCGCCAATCGCTGGACGGAGCCGGCCCCTGACGTCGCCCCCGCGGACGCCCCGGGAGGGCCGGAGCAGTCCCCTGCCGTCATCACCACCGGCATCACGGCCTGGCCGGAGCGGCTGCCTGGGGCCGGCCTCACCGGTACCGCCACGCGGACCGAGCCGGGCCCGGCGGAGGTTGCCTTCCCCAGCTCCGTGCCAGTCTTCCAGCTGGGCACCGCGGCCTTCGAGCCACCCCCGACCGGCGGCCCCGCGTCCGGACCGGAATGGCCCGGCGTCCCCATGGCGACCGCGACCGCGCCGCCAGCCGCCGAGCCGGAGCAGGATCCCATCCAGCCGGTGCGCCCGCGACCCGTCCGGCGGCGTACTCGTGGCCACGCCGAGCTGGCCGTGGTCTTCTCGGGGAAGGGCGGGGTGGGTAAGTCGCTGATCGCCACCAACCTCGCCGTGGCCCTCGCCGCCGAGGGAGAGAAGGCGGCGATCGTCGACCTCGACCTCCAGTTCGGCGATGTCGCCGTGATGCTCCATGCCGAAAGCCACCCCACCGGCATCGATGCTCTCGCCCAGCAGGGCGAGCAGGTCGACCCCGAGTTCATCGATGAGGTCATGGCGACCGGGCCGGAGGGGGTCCGCGCTCTGCTCGCGCCGGCCAGCCCAGAGTTCGCCGACCTGGTCAACACCGCCAATCTGCGTGCCATCCTGCGGGAGCTGGCCAAGGAGTACGACTTCATCGTCGTGGACACCCCATCTCACCTCGAGGAGCGCAGCCTTGAAGCGATCGAGATGGCCGATCAGATCATCGTGGTGACCAGCTTCAACTTCGCCGCCATCAAGGACACCAAGGTGACCTTGAAGCTGCTCCAGTCGCTCGGCGTCGACAGGGACAAGATCAGCGTGGTCCTCAACCAGACCCGGGCCAAGGTGAGCTTCCAGCGCTCCGAGGTCGAGGAGAGCCTCCGCTTCCGGGTGCTCACGGTCCTCCCCTTCGAGCCACGTCTGGACGACTTCATCGACGAGGGGCAGCAGATCGTCACCGTCGAACCGAAGGCGGAGTTTAGCAAGCAATTCCGCCTGCTCGTGGATCACATCCGGGGGGAGGAAGACGACACCCCGGGCAAGGACCCGGAGCGCGCCCGACCCGGGGCTCACCGCCGGCGCTTCTCACTCGGACGCGGCTGAGGGGAATGGCATGATCCGCGTCCTCCTCGCCGACGAGTCGACCCGCATCATCGAGAACCTCAGCAGGCGTCTGGGCCAGGAGGAGGACCTCACCGTCTGTGCGGTCGCCGGGGACGGCGACACGGCCCTCCAGGAGGCACTGCGCACCCAGCCCGACGTGGCCGTGGTGGACGCCGGGCTCCCCGGCATGGACGGCATCCAGACCACCGAGATGCTGGTGCAGTACCTGCCCAACACCGGGGTCATCCTCCTCTCCATGGAGGCCGAGAATGAGGCCTTCCGGCGCGCCATGCTGGCCGGGGCCCGTGAGTTTCTGCAGAAGCCCTTCAGTGGCGACGAGCTGGTGTCCGCGATCCACCGCGTGCACGCCTACGGGCAACGCAAGGGGACCCCGGCGGCCTCCCCCGCCGCGGACGCCGGTGCCGACGCCGGTGCCGACGCCGCGCCTTCACGCGGGGGCAAGCTCTTCACCGTGGTCGGCGCCAAGGGAGGGGTGGGGAAGTCGGCGATCGCGGCCAACCTCGCGGTGGCGCTCGGCCGGACCCGCCGGGTGGCGCTGCTGGATTGCTCGCTGCAGTTCGGCGACATCGGCATCCTCCTCAACATCACCGCCGAGCGCACCATCGCGGACCTGGCGGCCAACAACGCCGTTGCGGATCACGATGTGGTCGAGGACGTGATGGTCGACGGGCCCGGTGGGGTGCGAGTGCTGGCCGCCCCGATCCGACCCGAGCTGGCGGACTACGTCACCACCCAACATCTGAGGGCTCTCATCGAGCAGCTGCGCCGCACCTACGACTGCATCGTGGTGGACACCGCTACCCACCTCAGCGAGATCAGCCTGGACCTCGTCGAGATGGCCGACAAGGTCCTGGTGGTCACCGACCTGAGCACCACCGGGGTTAAGAACGCCCGGCTGCTCCAGACGGTCATGGGGGTGCTCAAGGTCGATCCGGCGCGCTTCGTGCTCGTGGTCAACCACCGGGACGGGGCTGGTGAGCTGGAGCGCGGCTACATCGAGGACCTCCTCAAGACGGAGGCGACCGCGGAGATCCCGTACGAACCGAACGTGGTCGCCACCTCGATCGCCCGCGGGGTGCCCTTCGTCCTGTCCCAGCCTCAGAGCCAGGCGGCACTCCGCATCTCCGGACTGGCCGGCCTGCTCTCCTCGGGTGTGACGGGCAGAGGCCATCCCGAGGCCGGCGTGGCAATGCACGAGCCAGCGCCCCACAAGCGGCGGAGACGGCTCGGCATCCACCGCAGCCGGTCAGGCCAGGCGGCAGCCTCGGACTGACCGGTCAGCGACCGAAGATCCCTCGGCGGCGCTTCTTGTCGCCCCCGGCCAGCGCCGGCTGCTCCTGGGGGACCAGCCGGAAGACGAGCTCACGAATGGCGCGGCTGATCTCGGCCTCGGGCTGGGTCTCGACGAACGGCTTGCCCTGGTTCCAGGCGTCGGATACCGCCTTGGGGTCGTGGGGGATCTGGACGGCCACCGGCACCCGCAGGTACTGCTCCGTGGCCTCCTTGTTGAAGTCGGAGTAGCCGTCGACACGGTTGACGACCAGCAGGACGCGCTCGGGGTCGATGTTCAGCGACTCCAGCACCCCCAGCGTGAGTCGCGCGTTCTTGACACTTGGGATGGTGAGCCCGGTGACGACCAGGATCTTGCTGGCGATCTCCATGACCTGCAGGATGGCCTCTCCGAGGTGGCTCGAGGCGTCGACGACCACGAAGTCGCAGAGCTTGCGCACCTCGGCGAAGACCGTGCGGACATGGTCGGGGGTCACCAGGTCGGCCAGCTCGGGCTTGACGGGCGCCAGGAGCACGCGAATCCCCGCCGGCCCGACCGCGAGGATGTCGTCGAGGGCCTCGGCGTCCAGATGGTCCTGGGCGTCCACGACGTCGGTGATGCTGCGGGAATGGTTGAGGTTGAGCATCACCCCGATGTCGCCGAACTGAAGGTCCAGGTCGACCAGGGCGACCTTGGCGTCGGTTTCCCGAGCGAGAGCCACGGCGAGGTTGGCCGCGATGATGGACTTCCCGACACCGCCCTTGGCCGAAAAGACGACGAAGACCTCGCCCAGGCCGAAGCGGCCGGAGGTCGCGGCGGCCGGTGGAGGCTCCGCGGTCCGGGTCAGGAACGTGCCCTTCTTGACCTCCATGGCGTACACGCGCCGGATCGCGGCCACCAGCTCGTCGTGGCTGAACGGCTTGATCAGGAACTCACGCGCCCCCGCCTGCATGGCCCGGCGCAGATAGTCCCGCTCGCCCTGCACCGACATGATGATCACCGGGCTCCCGGGGAGATCCTGGGTGAGCTGCTCGGTCAGCTGGATGCCATCCATGAGCGGCATGTTGACGTCGGTGAGGACGATGTCCGGACGGAGCCTCTGGGCCTCCTCCACCCCCTCCTTGCCGTCCCCGGCCGTGCCCACCACCTCGATGTCGTCCTCAAAGCTGAGGAGCTTGCGCAGGTTGTCGCGTGTCGACTGGATGTCGTCGACGATGAGCAGACGGATGGGCTGTTCGGCCACGGCGGAGCTACGCCACCTGGAGCTTCGATGCCTGTGTGGGATCGACCTTGACGGCCGGTCCATGGGTCGTGCAGAGGGTCACCGTCTTCAGGTAAGTGCCCTTGGCGGCCGAGGGCTTGGCGCGAATGATGGCGTCCATGAGGGCGGCGAAGTTCTCCCCCAGCCGGCCGTCGTCGAAGGACGCCTTGCCGATGACCGCATGGAGATTGCCCAGGCGATCGTTCCTGACCTCGATACGGCCACCCTGGACCTCCCGGACGGCCTTGGCGATGTCGAACGTGACCGTCCCCGCCTTGGGGTTGGGCATCAGTCCCCGGGGACCGAGAATCTTGCCGATGCGGCCGACGAGACCCATCACGTCGGGGGTCGCGAGGGCCACGTCGAAGTCGATCTGGCCGGCCTGGACCTGCTTGACTAGGTCCTCCCCCCCAACGAGGTCGGCCCCGGCGTCGAGCGCCTCGCGCGCCTTCTCACCGGTGGCGAAGACAGCGATGCGCCGCGTCCTACCGGTGCCGTGAGGCAGCACCACGGTGGTGCGCACGGCCTGATCGGCGTGGCGGGGGTCGATGCCCAACCGGAGGTGCGCTTCGATGGTGGGGTCGTACTTGGTCATCGAGGTCGCGCGCACCAGCTCCACGGCCTCGCGGGGCGGGTAAAGGTGTCCGGTCTCGAGCTTCTCCGCCGCCATGCGGTAGTTCTTGCCGAATTGATGGGGCATCGCGGTACTCCTTGTGGTCCTGGCGGGCTCGGTGAGCCCTCCCACTTGCTGTGCAGGCGCCGGGCCTGCAAATCTCCCTCGGATGGTTACGGTTCGACGGTCAGGCCCATGGAGCGGGCGGTGCCCTCAATGGTGTGCATCGCCTGCCCGATGTCGAAGGCGTTGAGGTCGACAAGCTTGGCCTCGGCGATCTCCCGGACCTGGGCGGCGGTGACGATCCCGACCTTGTCGCGGTTTGGCTGCGCCGATCCCTTCTCGACGCCGGCCGCCTTCTTGAGGAGGTCGTAGGCCGGCGGCGTCTTGGTGATGAAGTTGAAGCTGCGGTCCTCGTAGACCGTGATCTCGGCCGGGATGACCATGCCGGCCTGAGCTGCCGTGCGCTCGTTGTAGGCCCGGCAAAACTCCATGATGTTGATCCCGTGCGGGCCCAGCGCGGTGCCCACGGGAGGAGCCGGGGTCGCCTTGCCAGCCTGGATCTGGAGGCGAACGACCGTCTTGACCTTCTTCTTGCCCATTCTGCTCTCCGTCCCCTAGCGAAGCCGCTCGACCTGAAGCAGATCGAGCTCCACCGGCGTCTCCCGGCCAAACATGTTCACGAGCACCTTGAGCTTTCCCTTCTCGGCATTGATCTCGGTGACCTTGCCATGGAAATCGGTGAAAGGCCCGTCGACCACCCGCACGCTCTCGTCGACCTGATACTCGACGGAGACCTTGGTGGGAGCCTCGGCCTTCACCTGCTTCTGGATGCCCCGGATCTCGCTCTCCGCGAGCGGCACCGGCTTATTGCCGGAGCCGACGAAGGAGGTGACCCCAGGGGTGTTGCGGACCACGTACCAGGATTCGTCGGACATGACCATGTTGACCAGGATGTATCCCGGATAGATCCGCTTGGAGACCCGCCGGCGCTGGCCGTCCTTGATCTCCATCACCTCTTCGGTGGGGACCAGGACCTCGAAGATCTTGTCGTGCATGTCCATCGAGTCCACACGCTTGAGAAGGTTGTTCTTGACCTTCTCCTCGTGCCCGGAGTAGGCGTGGATGACGTACCAGCGAGCGTCGCTGGCCTGCGTCGTGGTGGCGGTGTCGCTCATGGTCATCTCAGTGTGGCTGGTCCGTCAGCTCGAGGCGCTCGCCGAGGGCGAGGGCGTGGCGGTGGCACTCGGGGTCGCGGTGCTCGCCGGCACCGGCGTGGAGGTGGTGCTGGTGGAGGCGTTCTGAACGTAGATCGGCTTGACGGCGTACCCGAGCGCGTAGTCCGCGCCCCCGATCAAGAGGCTGAAGAGGACCACGGTCACGACCACCACGCCGGTCATCCGCGTCAATTCCGGCCAGGTGGGCCAGACGACTTTGCGCAGCTCGTCCCAGACCCCCCGGAAGTAGGCGGTCAGGCGTCGCGGACGGCGTCCTCCGCTCCCACCTGTCGTGGGTCCCGTCCTGGCCGGCGATCTGGCCACGTCCTCTATCGACCTCCAACGGTCCGACCCGAGATGGCAGGGGCGGCAAGATTCGAACTCGCGACCCTCGGTTTTGGAGACCGATGCTCTACCAACTGAGCTACGCCCCTGTGGCCCGTCAGCATAGCGGCCTGCGGGGCCGACTTCCCACATTGCTTGGCTTCTCCTGGCGCGGGCTACTTGGTTTCGCGATGGCGCGTGTGGGCGCGACACCGCGGGCAGAACTTGCGCAGCTCGATCCGATCCGGATCGTTGCGCTTGTTCTTGACGGTGGTGTAGTTCCGCTCCTTGCAGTCAGGACACTGCAAGGTGATGATCGAATTGCCGCCTTTAGCCGTGGCCACGTTAAGCCCCAACACAAATAAAACCTAGCCGCGCTAGGTCAAGCGGATGATACCACAGGCCCGGTCGGCGTCAATCGCGGTCGCCGCCGCACGGAGCCCCTACCTTACCCTGCTGGAGGTCCTCGCCGGGCGGTGCCGGCGAGGAGAGGTGCGCGCCCGGTCCGGCGGGGCGAGGGGGCATGGGCCGAGCCGGCGCCGGAGCAGGACGCGGCGGCCTGGGGGCGGCCCAGGGCACCGGGGTGGAATGCGACCCCGCCGTGGCCGGGGCGTCACCTCGATCACGGGAATGCGGCTTGACACGCTGAGCTTCGTGTACCACATACTTTGGGTACCTGAGTATCCGAGGAGTAAACAAGTGATCCCCGAGCCCGCAACCCTCTCCGAGAGGGAGATCCTTCTTCACCGGCTGACCTGCATGCAGCCGGCGCTCCGGCACCGCTTCCGCGCCACCATCCCGGCGGACGCCCAGGCCACCATGCGCGAGGCCATGGAGGACGTGACCGCCTCCCAGCTGGAGGCGCTGATGCTCCTCCACCAGGCCGGCTCCGCCGTCTCCATGCATCAGCTGGCCGAGGCTCAGTCGATCACCCCCAGCTCGGCCACCCAGCTCGTCGACCGCCTGGTGAGGATCGGGCTGGTAGAGCGTCTCCGTGAGGACGAGGACCGGCGCCTCGTCCGCGTGCAGCTCTCCGAGGCGGCCCGCCAGAGATTCGAGGAGATGATGCGGCTGCACCTGCGCAGCCTCGCCGCGGTGACCGAACCGCTGAGCGACGACGACCTCCGCACCCTCGTCGAACTGCTCGCCAGACTGGCTCAGCCGGCGGGCGTGGAGCTCCCCTCGTGAGGCGGTTCTACTCCCGCCTCGGCAAGTTCGACGTCCGCTTCCGGTACCTCATCGTCGTCGCCTGGGTGGTCGTCACGGCCGTCTGCGTGAGCATCCTGCCCGGGCTCGGCTCGGTGGCCAAGAACACCGAGAGCGGCTTCCTGCCGGCGAACTCCCCGAGCATGCACGCGGCTCAGCTCCTCAACCCCTTTCAGAACTCCAATCTCGCCACCGCCACCCTGGTGGCCTCGCGCAGTGGCAGCCCGCTAACCGCCACCGACAAGCTCGCAGTCACCTCCCTCCTCGCCAAGATCAAGGAGCTGCCCAACGTCGTCACCGCGCGCGCCCTCGGGACGTCGAGCGACGGTGACGCCACCCAGGCCCTGATCCAGGCCAACGTCCCCCAGTACGGCGGGGGCACCGGAACGACGCTCGTCGACTCGATCCGGAGCGACTTCTCGAAGGTGGGAGCCCCCGGCGGACTCCAGTTCAACCTGACCGGGCAGCTGGCGACCGCCGCGGACTCCAACACCTCTTCGGCCCACTCCCAGAACGCCACCCAGCTGCTCTCGGTCGTGTTCATCATCATCCTGCTGCTCTTCGCCTTCCGGGCGCTGCTCGCGCCGCTCGTGACGCTGCTCCCGGCCGGCCTGGTGCTGGCGCTCGCCGGCCCGGTGATCGCCGCCGCCTCCCACATCGGCGTCCAGGTCTCCGTCATCACGGAGCTGATCCTCGTCGTCCTCGTCCTGGGGGCCGGCACCGACTACGGCCTCTTCCTCGTCTTTCGAGTCCGCGAGGAGATCCGGAGCGGCCTCGCCCCCCGCGACGCCGTGGTGCGCGCCGTCGAGACCGTGGGCGAATCCATCACCTTCTCGGCGCTGATCGTGATCGGCGCCCTGCTCAGCCTGGTGATCGCGCAGTTCGGCTTCTACCAGGGGCTCGGCCCGGCGCTCGCCATCGGCATCGCCCTGATGCTCCTCGCCGGCCTCACCCTGCTACCGGCACTGCTGGCGATCCTCGGCCGGGCCGTCTTCTGGCCCAGCGACCTCACCGTCCGCTCCACCCCGCAGGTGGGCTTCTGGGGCCGGGTGGCCACCGCCTTTGTCCGGAGCCCAGTGGTCACCGCGATCGCGGGGATCGGCATATTCGCGGCTCTCGCCGTGGGTTCGGTGGGGACGACCACCGCCGGGTTCGGCAACGCGGTCTCGGGGCCGGCGGGCAGCGACTCCGCGACCGGCCAGGCGGTCCTCAACAAGCACTTCCCCTCCGCCGGGACGATCACCTCGACCGAGGTGGTCGTGCACTTCTCTCACACCGTCTTTGCTGATCCCGCCGAGCTGGTGACGGCGCAGCAGAGCCTGCAGGCGTCGCCGGGCTTCCGGAGCGTCATCGGACCCCTCGACCCCAACGGTCCCACCGGGGTGACCCTGACGGCGACGCAAATTGCGGCCTTGCACCAGACGCTGGGCTGGCCGCTGAGCTCCGCCGCCCTCGCCGCCCTTCCCCCGGCGGTGGCGCAGGTCGACGGCGCCCTGGCGAGCTTCGTCAGCACCGACGCGCGGACGGTGGTGTTCGCCGTGGTGCCCACGATCGGGCCGGCGGGAAGCCCGGCGGCGAGCGCCAACATTCCGGCGCTCCGCGCGGACACCACGGCCGCGGCCCATGCCGCGGGGGCGGCCGACAGCGGCATCTTCAGCCTCGACGCCTTCGCCTATGACGTCGAGAACATCTCCCAGAACGATCTGATCCACATCATCCCGACGGTGGCGATCATCATCGCCCTGCTCCTCGCCATCGTCCTGCGCAGCGGCATCGCATCCCTCTTCCTGGTCCCGAGCGTGGTCCTCTCCTACCTCGCCGCCCTGGGCCTGGTGGGCCTGATCTTTGTGCACTTCGGGGGTCAGAGCGGAGTGCAGTTCATCCTGCCCTTCCTGATGTTCGTCTTCCTGATGGCGCTGGGCTCGGACTACAACGTGCTGGTGATGACCAGGATCCGCGAGGAGGCTCATCGGCTTCCCCTGCGAGAGGCGGTGACGAAGGCCATCGGGGTGACGGGGACGACCGTCACCACCGCCGGGCTGGTGCTCGGCGGCACCTTCGCCGTGCTCGGCTTCGCGGCGGGAGGCTCAGCGCAGTCCGGGGAGATCCAGCAGGTGGGCTTCGGCATCGCCGCCGGGGTCCTGATGGACACCTTCTTCGTCCGCACCATCATGGTGCCGGCGTTCGTCGTGCTGGTGGGTCGCTGGACATGGTGGCCCTCCCGCCTCTTCCGGCAGCACAGCGCACTGGTCATGACTGGTGAGCCCACCGCCGAGACCGCCGCATGAGCGCCCAGATCTCGTCGCTCAAGGTCGAACGCCGGAGCGACGCCGAGCGGCGCCGGCTCATGGTGGTGTTCGGCGCCCTGATGCTCGCGATGCTGATCGCCGCCCTCGACCAGACCATCGTCTCCACGGCCCTGCCCACCATCGTGGGCGACCTGGGCGGTCTCACCCAGCTCTCCTGGGTGGTGACGGCCTACATCCTGACCTCGACGATCTCGACCCCGCTCTACGGGAAGATCGGAGACCTCTATGGGCGCAAGCGCATCTTCCAGGCCGCGATCGTCATCTTCCTGGTGGGATCGATGCTCTGCGGACTCTCCCAGAACATGGCCGAGCTGATCGGCTTCCGGGCCCTCCAGGGCGTCGGTGCAGGGGGGCTGTTCGTCGGATCCCAGGCGATCATCGGCGACATCGTCTCCCCCCGCGAGCGGGGCCGCTACATGGGGTACTTCGGCGCCGTCTTCGGACTGGCCACGGTGGCCGGGCCCCTGCTCGGCGGCTTCCTCGTCGACCACGCCACCTGGCGCTGGGTCTTCTACATCAACGTCCCCATCGGCATCGCCGCCCTGGTCGCGACCGGCCTAGTCCTCCACCTGCCCCGCCAGCGACGCGAGCACCGCATCGACTACCTGGGCGCGAGTCTGTTGGGGGCCGGGGTCACCTGCATCGTCCTGCTCACCACCTGGGGAGGCACCGAGTATCCGTGGGCCTCCGCCCAGACCCTCGGACTGGGCCTGGGAGCGCTGGTGTTGCTCGGCATCTTCATCCAGGTCGAGCGACGGGCGCCCGAGCCCATCCTGCCGCTGCAGCTGTTCCGCAATTCCGTCTTCGCGGTGAGCAACGCGGCCGGCTTCATCATCGGCCTGGCTCTTTTCGGATCGATCGTCTTTCTCCCCCAGTACCTGCAGATCGTCAAGGGCGACGGGGCCACCAACTCCGGCCTGCTGCTGGTCCCGATGATGGTTGGCCTGCTCATCACCTCGATCGTGAGCGGTCAGCTGATCAGCCGGACCGGGCGCTACAAGATCTGGCCAATCCTGGGCACAGCCATCACCGTTGTCGGCCTCTTCCTGCTCTCCACCATGGGCCCGACCACCCCGGCGATCGTCACCGCCGCCTACATGGTGGTGCTGGGCCTCGGCCTCGGCGGGGTCATGCAGGTCCTGGTGGTCGTGGTGCAGAACAGCGTCGCCCAGAGGGACCTGGGCACCGCCACCTCGACGGCGACCTTCTTCCGGTCCATGGGCGGCTCCATCGGGGTGCCGATCTTCGGGGCCATCTTCAGCAACGTGCTGATCGCCAAGCTGCTCACGGATCTCCCCAAGGGATTCCACCTCGGCGGGCTGTCGGGGGGTATCGGCAACGCCAGCCCGCAGGTCCTGGACAAGCTGCCTGCCGCCATCCACAGCGGGGTCGTGCACGCTTTCTCCCAGTCGCTCGGCTCGGTCTTCCTGGCCGGCGTGCCCTTCGCGATCATCGCCCTCGTGCTGGTGTGCTTCATCAAGGAGGTCCCCCTGCGCACCCGGGTCGCCCCGGTGCTCGAGGGCGTGGACGAGAGTTTCGGTTACTCCGAGGACGCGGCAGAGATGGCAACCGGCACCGACGGTGCCGCGCCCCGGCTGGCGCGGCGGGAAGATCGCGCCGCGACAGGCGGCGCCAAACCATGAACCGGGGAGGCTGACATGCCGGATTCCCAAGCCTGGCTGGCCGTGGTGCGCAGCTCGCACGACCGGCTGAGGTCACTGGCCGGCGGCCTGGGGCCGGACGAGCTCACAACGCGGTCGTACGCCAAGGAGTGGACGCTCGCCCAAGTGCTCTCGCACCTCGGCAGCCAGGCAGAGCTCTTCGGCCTGCTCCTCGACGCCGGCCTCTCCGGCGGAGCCGCGCCGGGTCGGGAGACGATGCTGCCGATCTGGCAGAGATGGGATGCCCTGCCGCCCGAGGCCCAGGCCACCACCAGCCTCGACGCCAACGAGCGCTTGGTGCGCCGCTTCGAGACGCTCGACGCCGCCCAGATCGGTGCCCTTCGGGTTTCCTTCTTCGGCCGGGACCTCGACTTCGCGGGGGTGCTGCGCATGCGCCTCTCCGAGCACGCCGTGCACACCTGGGACGTGGCCGTCGCCCTCGATCCGGCCGCCCTCGTCTCCCTCGACGCGGTGGCGCTCCTCGTCGACCAGCTCCCGGAGCTGGCCGCCCGGGTGGGCAAGCCCTCCGCGCAGCAGGCCACACTTGCGGTGTCGACGACGGATCCCGAGCGCCGCTTCACCCTCGCCACCGGCGGTGTCCGCCTCGAACCGCGGACCGACCCGGGGACGGACGGCTCGCTCCACCTGCCGGCCGAGGCGCTCTTCCGGTTGGTGTACGGGCGGCTCGACCCGGCCCACACCCCGCCGCTGCGGCTCGACTCCCCCACCGTCACCCTGGACGATCTGCGGAGCGTCTTCCCCGGTTTCTGACCCGCGGCGGACCCCATCATCCGGCCCCGAACGTTGACCGATGGTGTCCCGGGCGTACCGGACGGTGAGAAACTCCACCCTCGTGCGGTTCGGAGTGCTGATCCTCCCGGCGGAGAGCTGGGGAGAGCAGAGCCAGACGTGGAGATACGCGGAAGCTCTCGGCTTCGACCATGCCTGGACCTTCGACCATCTGGCGTGGCGATCATTCCGAGACCAACCCTGGTTCGGGGCGGTGCCCACCCTGGCGGCTGCAGCCGCGGTCACCTCGAGGATCCGCCTCGGCACGCTGGTCGCGTCACCGAACTTTCGCCACCCGGTGCCCTTCGCCCGAGAGCTGATGACGCTCGACCACATCTCCGCGGGCCGGTTCACCCTGGGTATCGGAGCGGGTGGGAGCGGCTTCGACGCCACCACCACGCGGCGTGAGCCCTGGAGCCGCCGCGAGCGCGCTGATCGTTTCGAGGAGTTCGTGACCCTCCTCGACGAGCTGCTCACCGAGCCGGTCACGACCCACGACGGCCACCACTACCAGGCATTCGGCGCCCGCATGCACCCTGGCTGCGTGCAGCGTCCCCGCCTGCCCTTCGCCGTTGCGGCGGGAGGCCCCAGGGGCATGCGACTGGCGGCGCGCTTCGGCAGCACCTGGGTGACCGAGGGTCCGCTCGAGCCGGACGGCAGCGCACTCGGCGTCGCGGGCGCCCTACCCGGCCTCGCCGCCGAGCTGGAGCGCATCGACGCCGCGTGCGCCGAGGTGGGCCGCGATCCCGCGACCCTGGGACGCCTCCTCTACGTCGGGACGCGGATCTCCGGTGTCACCGCTTCGCCGGAGGCCTTCCGGGACGCGGCCGGCCGTTTCGAGGAACTCGGTGTCACCGACCTCGTCGTCCACTGGCCGCGGCCGGTCGCCCCCTTCGCCGGGGATCTCGGCACCCTCGAGCTGATCGCGGCTGAGGTTCGAGCGCGGAATGGCGCAGGCGAGGTGAGGGCGCAATCCCCCTGAACCGGGCCGGACATGGCACGGAGAGGCCGGCCGGAAGCGGACGACAGCGACTCCCCTCCCCGCCCGGCGCGGGTCAACCGCGACGGAGTGGCCGTCCCATCACTGCCAGCCGCCGACGTTCCAGCCGAGTGTGTACATCGCCGACGAGCTGGGGGCGCTCGTCCAGCCCCCGTGCGTGCCGGCCACCTCGTAGTAGTAAGAACTCGGAGTGATGGCGATCGCGTACGGGGAGCTGCCGCCGCTCCCCGTGGAGGGAGTGTCCACCACCGTGTTGCCGCTGGTGGAGATGACGCTCGCGGTGGAGTCGTAATAGTTGGCCACGTACACCGCCGCGCCGTTGGGGGTCACCGCCATGCCGATGGGGTCTCCCGTGTCGCCGATGGCCGGCGTCGCCACCACGGTGTCGGTGCTCACGGTGATCACGTCGATTTTGTTGTTGTCGTAGTCATCGACGTACAGCTGGCACCCGTTCGGGGTCAGGGCCACCGCGTTGGGATAGGGGACGCCGTCCACCCCGCCGGGGGGGAGCGCGATGGTGCCGGCCAGCACGTCGCTGTCACCGCTCACCGTGATGTCCTCCACCGAACCGCCCACGTAGCTGGCCACGTAGAGCTTGTTACCACCCGGGGTGATGGCCAGGATGTTGGGGTCGCCACCGCTCGCGATGAAGCCGTCGTTATCGGCCAGGCTGGCCACCGGAATGGTGGTGGTGACGGTCAGGCTCGAAGTGGTGATGTCGTCGATCAGGTTGTTCGCCTGGTCCGCCACGTAGACGTGCCCGGAGTTGGGGGTCACCGCCAGGGCGATCGGAGTTCCAGTGGTGCCTCCGATGGCGATGTTGGTCACCGCATCGGTGGAGGTGTTGATGGCGCTGACCTGGTGTGACCCGTAGTCGGCGACGAACACCTGGGCACCGTTGGGGGTCACCACCATGGCGGTGGGGTCGCCCTGGGCCCCCACGGTGATCGCGCCTCCCAGGGTGGAGGTGGCCAGGCTCAGCGGATAGACGCGGGCGTTGGCCGCATCCGCGATCCAGGCCGTGGTGCCCGCCGGGTTCACCGCCACCGCGTTGGGCTTCGACGGCGTGGCACCCACGGCGGGGATGCTGACCGTGCTGGTCACCGCCCCCGTGGCGGTGGAGACGATCTGGACCTGATGCGCGGCCCCCTCCGCCACGACGAGCTTGCTCCCGTCCGGTGTGACCTGGAACGCGTTGGGCTCATCGCCCACGGCTCCTGACAGGCTCACCGTGGCGGCGGCGTAGGTGGACGAATTGATGCTCTGGGCGGTGGCGGCGCCGTTGCCCGCAGAGACGTAGACGAGCGGCGTGGTGGCCCCGGACGGGCCGGTGTCCGTGTACGTTGTCGGGGGAGGGCTTCCCGTCACCGTCCCCGCGGAGGCGTAGGGGCCGGATGAGCTGGCGGAGCGCAGGACGCTGTAGCCGCCGACCAGGTAGTGGCCACTGCCGTCCAGGGCCGAGGAGCCGGTCCAGCTGCTGGTCACATTGGTCTGCGCTGCGCCGCCGGAGCAACCGCCATTGCTGACCGCGAGGCCACCCGGGGTCGGGAGTGTCCCCGTCTGGAAGCTCCCGGCTCCCGCCGTGGTGGAATCCGTGAACAGGGCGAAGGCGCCCCCGCACTGTCCGAGCGCGAGGACCACCACACCCACCCCCAGCAGCACCGCGCTGCGCCGGCTTCCAAGCAGAGGGATCATCTCGGCTCCGCCCGCCAGACGCGTCGCAGCACCTCCCAGACCACGATCCCGATGACGACCAGCAGCGCGAGGAGGTGGACCCACGGGTAGGTGGCCCAGATGGCCACGTACCCCGCGGAGGGGAGCACCCAGCTCACCCGCCAGGCCGACGTGCCCTCGAGAACGGCCGTCCATGCATCGGGGGCGTTGTTGTCGTCCCCCTGGGTCCGGATCTCCACCTGCTTGCCCTGATGGGCCACCTGAATGACCCGGTGGACCACCACGATGCTCGGATCGTAGGGGGGGTGGAAGGCGAGCACCTGGCCGACGGCGACCTTGGAGTCCGGCTCGGAGACGGCGAGGATGACATCGCCCGGCCGCAGCGTGGGCGCCATCGACCCGCTCAGCACGACGTCGACGCGACACCAGTTCACCGCCGTGCCCACAATCGCCAGCACGGCCAGGCTCGCACAGACCAGCAGCAGAGCCAGGGCGGCGCGCTGCAGCCGTGACCGGAGGTACCCGGCACCGCTCGCGATCCGGGAGGTTACGGCGGATGGGACGGCGGGGCTAGATCGGGGGATCGCGGGGCCGGTGAAGGCCCCCGAGGCCGCGGGCGCAGCCAGGACGACCGCCGGGTTCTGCCCCGACATCTCGTCCCTCTCCGGTGGCGCCTCAGCCTTCATGACATTCCAGCCTCTGGAAGCGCGTCGAGGGGAGCGGTGGAACCGCTCCCCTCAACGATCCGTTCTGGCTCGATTACTTGCTCGTACCGGCCCGCTGAGTAGCGGTGAAGTTGTAGGTCAGTGTCGAAGAGCAACCCTCGAGGTTCTCGGTCGCCGAGGTGCCACCCGTCGTGCCGCTGCAGAGGGTCGCGACCTGGAAGACGTTGCCGGGAGCCGTCGCCGGGAAGGTGAAGGTCATCACCACGAAGTCCTGACCGCCTGCGGTCAGCGAGTTGAGCGGGGTCAGGCTGGCCGGAGTGGCCTCCAGCGTCGCGACCGGGGTGCTCGCCAGCACCGTGACCGTCGTACCGCTGCAGGTGTAGGTCGGAGGCGGTCCCACCACCCGGGTCCACGCCACCGAGCAGGTCTGCACCTGCACGTGCAGGCCGTTGTTCGGGTCGGTGTCGAGGAGGGAGCTGGGACTGGCGGAGATCCCGAGCGTGATGGTCGCGTCATTGATGTTCGAGGTCAGAGAATTCAGGTCGACCTCGCGGGGGATGGTGTCCCCGGGGGCGATGGAGGTCGCCGCGACGGTCGAGTCGTTGACCGGTCCGACCGCCAGGACGAGCTTTCCGGAGCTGATCGTCTGGGGACCGGCGGAGGTGGTGTCGGTGAAGGTGGCGAACGCGCCGCCGAGGATCGCCCCGGTGCCCGCGATCACGACGGCCACGGTCAGGACCACGCGCTTGACCGCGCTGCCCCGGGGATTCTGAGAGGTCTTACCGTCTTCCATGATTCGGTGCTCCTGGGGGTCGTGGGCGGCGATCCGCTCTGCTTCTCCCTGAGATGGGTGGGTGATGTGTGAGACGACCGCTGCACTTGATCAGGCAGGTGGGTCTCGGCGGATAGTGCATCTGCATCAGACCCGCCCATCGCGGCGTTGAAAGCCCGCGTCCTCCGCGTCACCCGGCGATCACCTGGGTGACGCCACGTACGTTTCTGTGAGATGGGTGTCAGATCGCGGCAGGCTCGATTGGCCATCCCAACCCTCCGCCCCGTCCCAGGTGCCCCGACCCGACGCGCCCCCTCTCCGCAGCATGGTGTGGGCGCTCCGCTGAGCTACCGTGGCCCGGTCCGGGCGGATGCCCGGCCACGAAGAGGGAGAAGTGATCCGATGATGCGTCCCGGCGGCGGCTTCGGCGGCGGCGGCGTGGGCGGCGGCCGCGGGGGGCCCATGCGCTCGCTCATCCGAGACCCCTCGGTGGTGGGCACCAAGGTGCCCAAGGGCACGTTCCGTAGGATCCTGCGCTGCCTCAAGCCCTACCGGGGGATCCTCGCCCTCTTCTTTGGGCTGACCATCGTCGACTCCTCCATCGGGGTGGCCAACCCGCTCATCTACCGGGCCATCATCGACAACGGCATCCTGGGTCACAGCGCCCACCTCATCGTCACCCTGGCGCTGGTCATCGCCGGCCTGGCGGTCCTCGATGCGGCTCTGTCGATCAGCGAGCAGCTCTGCTCGGCGCGCGTCGCGCAGGGCCTCATCTACGACCTTCGAACCCGGGTCTACTCGCACATCCAGCGGATGCCGATTGCCTTCTTCACCCGGACGCAGACGGGAGCTCTCATCTCCCGGCTCAACAACGACGTCCTCGGTGCCCAGCAGGCGACCTCGGACATCCTCTCCTCGGTGGTTGGCAACGCTCTCAGCGTCGCCATGGTGCTGACGACGATGTTCATCCTCTCGTGGCAGATCACGCTGGTCGCGCTCGCCATCCTGCCGCTGTTCGCGCTCCCGGCTCGCTACATGGGGCGCCGCCTGGGCGCCATCACGCGAGAGGGCTACGTGCTCGCCGCCGAGATGAACACCACCATGGCCGAGCGCTTCAACGTCAGCGGAGCGCTCCTCGTCAAGCTCTTCGGTCGGCCCGGCGAGGAGGACGCTGTCTTCTCGGCCCGTGCCGGGCGGGTCCGTGACATCGCCGTCGTCCAAGCCATCTACGCCCGCGTGTTCTTCGTGGCCCTCACCTTCACCGCCGCGCTGGCCACGGCCCTCGTGTACGGGTGGGGCGGCCTGCTCTCCCTGCACGGCACGCTCCAGGTGGGCACCCTGGTCGCCATGACCGCCTACCTCAACAGGCTCTACGGCCCGCTCACCCAGCTCTCCAACGCCAACGTCGACGTGATGACGGCGCTGGTCTCCTTTGACCGGGTCTTCGAGGTGCTAGACCTCCCCTCGATGATCACCGAGCGCGCCGGCGCCGTGGCGCTGAGACGGGGTCCGGCAACGATCGAATTCGACCATGTGGCCTTCGCCTACCCGGACGCGAAGGACGTCTCGCTGGCATCCCTCGAATCCGTCGCCGTACTCGAGCAGACGCCCTCGGCGCAGGTGCTCTCGGACGTCACCTTCCGCGCCGAGCCGGGACAGCTGGTCGCCCTGGTGGGGCCCTCCGGCGCGGGCAAGACGACCATCACCCACCTCGTCGCCCGCCTCTATGACGCACTCGGCGGCGCGGTGCGGATCAACGGTCTCGACGTGCGCGACATCACCCTCGAATCGCTGCACGCGGGCATCGGCCTGGTCACCCAGGACGCGCACATGTTCCACGAAACCATCCGTGCCAACCTCAGCTACGCGAAGCCGGGCGCCACGGAGGCGGAGTTGCTGGCGGCGCTCGCCGATGCGCAGATCCTTCCCTTGGTCGAGAGCCTGCCCGGAGGGCTGGACACCCTCGTCGGCGACCGGGGTTACCGGCTCTCGGGCGGGGAGAAGCAGCGGATGGCGATCGCCCGGCTGCTGCTCAAGGCTCCCGACGTGGTGGTGCTCGACGAGGCCACCGCGCACCTCGATTCGGAGTCCGAGGCGGCAGTCCAGGCGGCGCTCAAGGTGGCTCTCGCGGGTCGCACCTCGCTCGTCATCGCCCACCGGCTGTCAACGGTCCGCGACGCCGACCTGATCCTGGTCGTCGACGGGGGCCGCATCGTCGAGCAGGGGACGCATAACGACCTGCTCGGACGCGGGGGCCTGTACGCCCAGCTGTACCAGACCCAGTTCCGCCACCAGGCGGAGGGGTCGGAGCCCGGCGACGGGGAGGACAGCCCCGGGTAGGGTGCTGCGGCCGGCTCAGGGTGACGGCGAGGGGCTTGCGAGGTGCGGCACCACCCCCATCCAGGTGTGCCCCCCGTCGCCGGTCCGGACGACGTACGCCGGTCCGCCATCCTGCTGGCCGAGGTCGCCCGCCGCCCACGCCAGCGTGGTGGTAAGGAAGTCGAGGCTCATGCCAGTGAAGGGGAAGGCGCCCACGCGTGTCCAGGTCGTGCCGCCGTCGGCGGTGGCGTAGAGGTCGGTGCCACCGGCCGCGCCGTCAGCGGCCGTCACCAGCCAGCCGTGATCGGCGTCGAGAAAGTCGTCCGCGACCGGCGCCCCCACGCTGGTGGAGCGCAGCAGCCAGGAGACACCCCCGTCCGCGGTCGCAAAGAGGGAGGTGTCGACTCCCGTCAGGCT
>JBEKGP010000019.1:0-33498 GCA_050012735.1 Candidatus Dormibacteria bacterium | reverse complement strand
GTCCCTCAGGCGGGCGGGCATGGACGGCTCCAGATCACGTGGGGCCGGCGTCGCCGGCCGGCCCGCTGCGACGGTGCCGCCGTCCGCCGCGGCGGCGGCGTGCCGGGTCGCCCTTGCGCTGGGCCCCCGCTTCGGCATCCACCCAGCGGGGTGGTGGGGGCTGGCCGTCGGCGAGGAGGTCCCCGAGCGTCCTCCAACCGAAGGGTTCGCGTCCGCGCCGCACCAGCTCCAGGAAGCACCCCCGGGTGGCCTCGGCGTCGGCGAGAGCGTGATGGGGTCGGCGGTGCGGCACCGACAGCTCGGCGCAGAGCCGTTCCAGGCCGATCGTGTCGCGGAGGTCGAAGAGCTTGGCCGCGAGGCGTGAGGTGTCGAGGTTGTCCGCGTCCAGGCTCTCGCCCAGGGTCGCTGCGATCAGCCGGCTGTCGAAGGCGTCGGCGCTGTGCTCCACCAGCACCGTCCCCTGGCAGAAGCGCTGGAAACGCTCCAGGACGGGCCGCACCGGGGGCGCCCCCCCGAGGGTCTCGCTGGAGATGCCGTGGATGCGCCGCGCATAGGGATTGATGCGGTCGTTGCTGTGCACCAGGGTTTCGAAGGACATCAGGTGCCCGGTGAGGGTGAAGGCCACCGCGCCGAGCTCGACCATCCGGTGGGGCGACTGGCCGGTGGTCTCGCAGTCCACCGCCACGAAGCGGAGCTCCTCGATCGGGGTATCCGGCCCGGGGCGGGGGTGCGGCGGCTCATCGGGATCGTCGATGGCCGCGAAGGGCTCGTCGGTGACCGGTCCCAGGCGGGCGACGAAGGTGTCCCCGATCGGCACCGAGCCGCGGCGCCGGCCGTAATGGCGGCGTATCTGAACGCTCGGGTCGGATCCGCCGCGTGCCGCCGGTGCGGAGCCGGCCGAAGACGCCGGCTCGGATCCCTCGCGGGGCGGTCGCTCGGATTCCCCCTTGGAAGAATCGGGCGCCGGCGGCGCCGGGAATGGATCAGTGAGCGACATGAGCGAATCTGCGGCCATCCTAGCCGCTTCGGGGTCCCACCGGGGTTGCGCGGGCCGACGGTCCGCGATCCGGCCCACGCCGCGGACCCGGGCGGTGCGCCGCCGGGGCGTACCTATACTCGGGAGCGATGCCTCTGATCGCCGCCGGGATCAGCTTCCGAACGGCCCCCGTTGAGGTGCGGGAACGTGCCGCCCTCTCTGACCCCGAGGCTCGCCATCTGCTCCGATTCCTGCTCGGCCACGCCGGCCTGAGCGGCGCCGCTGCGCTCTCGACCTGCAATCGGACCGAGTTGTACGTCAGCGTCCACGAGGGTGCCGACCCCGAGGAGGTCGTCCCCCGGCTGCGCCGGTACCTCGATCCCGGCACGGACCCGCCGGTGCCGGCCCACGTCAACGTCTTCCGTCGCGACGAGGCGGTCGGCCATCTCTTCCGGGTGGCCGCCGGCCTGGACTCGATGGTGGTGGGGGAGACCCAGGTCCTGGGCCAGGTGAAGGCCGCCCACCGCCTCGCCCTGGAGACGGGGAGTCTCGATGCGCAGCTCGACTTCGTCTTTCGCCGGGCCCTCGGTGCCGCCAAGCTGGCCCGGACCCGCACCGGTATCGGGCGGAGTACCGGCAGCATCAGCGAGGCGGGGATGGCGATCGCCGCCCAGGTGCTCGGGGGGCTGGAGGGGCGCACCGCCCTCCTCATCGGTGCGGGCAAGATGAGCGCGCTGGCCGCTCGCCGCCTCCAGCGGCAGGGCGTCCGCCTCCGGGTCAGCTCCCGCGGTGGCGAGTCCGCTCTGGCCCTCGCGACCGAGCTGGGCGCGACCGTGGTGGGCAGCGACGAGCTGAGGGAGGCGATGGTCGGATGCGATCTGGTGGTCACCGCCACCACCAGTTCGCTGGTGGTTCTCGACCGCGATTTCTGCGCCGCCGTCCAGGACGAGCGGGGCGGCCGTCCCCTCTGCCTCATCGACATGGCCGTGCCCAGGGACGTCGCCCCCGATGTAGCCGGGCTCCCCGGTGTCACCCTGATCGACATCGACGAGCTGGGACGTCGCGTCGGCGACGGTGTGCACGACCATCGGGTGGCGATCGACGCCGCTGAGGCGCTGGTGACCGAGGAGGTCGAACGGACCCTCGAGGTGCTGAGCCAGCGAGACGCCTCCGATCCCACCATCCGGGCCCTCCTGGCCCGTGCTGAAACCATCCGGCGCGGCGAGGTGGAGCGGACCCTGGCTCGCCTCGCCGCCGGCGACGCCGAGCTGGCGGAGCGGATCGACAAGCTGAGCCGGAGCCTGGTCCGCAAGCTGCTCCACGCTCCCATCACCCACCTTCGGGCAGCCGGCGAGGACCCCGGGGTGGTGCTGACGCTTCGCGAGGCGTTCGGCCTCGACGAGCCGGCCGCCGGGCAGCGGTGACGCCCGGGAGCCTCCGGCTCGCCACCCGCGGCAGTCGCCTGGCCCTGGCGCAGGCCGTCCTGGTGGCCGAGGCGCTGCGAGCCGCGGGGGTCGACGCCCTGGAAACCGTGGTCATCCGGAGCCAGGGCGACGAGCGCCCCGGTACCCCGGTGGAGCGGCTTGAGGGGGAGGGGTGGTTCACCGCGGCGCTCGAGCTGGCGATCTCCGAGGGCCGCGCCGATGCCGCGGTCCACTCCGCCAAGGACCTGCCCAGCGGCCTCGCCGCCGGGCTGGAGGTGGCCGCCTTCCTGGAGCGCGCGGACTGTCGCGACGCCCTGGTGACCCGCGACGGGCGCGGACTCGGATCGCTGGAGAGCGGTGCCTCCATCGGCACGACCAGTCCCCGGCGGGCCGCCTTCCTCCGGCTGCTCCACCCGGAGCTGATCGTGATGCCGCTCCGGGGCAACGTGGACACGCGGCTGCGCAGGCTGGACGAGGGGGAGGTCGACGGGCTGCTCCTGGCCTGCGCCGGTCTCGACCGCATCGGCGCGGCCGGGCGCATCAGCGAGAGGCTGGACGCGCGGATTTTCGTCCCCGCTCCATGCCAGGGAGCGATCGCCATCGAGACCCGCAGCGGGGGAGATGCGGCCGCCGTCTGCGCTCGGGTGGACCACCGGCACACGCGGATCGCGGCCGCCGCCGAACGCGCCGTGCTCATCGCCCTCGGTGGTGGCTGCCTCCTGCCCCTCGGCGCCTGGGCGCGTTTCGAGGACGGGCGGCTGATCCTCACCGCCGCCCTGGATACCGGCGGGACGCTCCGCCGGGTCGAGCTGGCAGGGGCCGCCGCCGCCCCGGAGGAGCTCGGGGAGCGGGCCGCGGCGAGGCTCCGGTGACCGCGACGCCGGGCCGGCCTCTCGCCGGTCGCCGGGTGCTGGTCACCCGGGCCATCGGGCAGGCGGCGCCGCTCAGTCAGGAGCTGCGCCAGCTCGGGGCCGCGGTGGTCGAGATTCCCGCCATCGCCATCGTGCCGGTCGCGTCCCGGGAGGAGCTGAGGGCCGCGGCCCGAAGCCTCGGCGGTCACCGGCCCCCCCGCTGGATGGCGGTGACCAGTTCCAATGCGGTCGAGGCGCTCCGAACCCTCAGCCTGCCCGAGGATCTCGCCGGCATTCGCGTCGCCACGGTCGGTGAGCCCACGGCCCGAGCTCTGCGCGACATCGGCGTCAACGTCGAGTTGGTGGCGCCGGGGACCGGCGCCGCTGCGCTGGCCGACCTCCTCATCCGGGCGGGGGCTGGGGCCGGCGCCGTCTGGCTCCCGCAGGGAGAGGCCGCCCGCATCGAGCTGAGCGAGCGGTTGCGTCAGGCGGGAGCCGAGGTCACGGTGACCGTCTGCTACCGGACGGTCCCGGTGGCCGGGCTGCGCCGTCTTCTCATCCCGGCGCTCGCCGAGCGTGTCGACGCCGTGACGCTGCTCAGCCCGAGCGCGGCCGAGGCCGTGATCGCCGCGATCGGCGCCGGCGCCCTCCGCGGTCTGAGCGTGGTCTGCGTCGGCAACACGACTGCGGCGGCGCTGCGCCGCCACGGGCTGAGCCCGGTGGTGGCGACCCGCGGCGATGCCGAGGGCGTGGCCGCGGCGGTGGCGGGCGCCCTCCGCCGGTGAGTAACCTGGAGCGGCCATGGCTTTTCCAGCGGAGCGACCCCGGCGCCTACGGCGCACCCCGGCACTGCGCCGGCTCTCCCGTGAGACGCGACTGAGCGTCTCCTCGCTGGTCCACCCACTCTTCGTCCGCGAGGGCATCGCCGCCCCGGTCTCGATCCCGAGCCTCCCCGGGCAGCGCCAGGAGACCATCGACAGTACCGGAGCGGCCGTCGAGCAGGCGCTCGGAGTGGGGGTTTCCGCCGTACTCCTCTTCGGGGTCCCGGCGCGCAAGGACGCGCTCGGCTCGGAGGCGTGGAATGACGGCGGCATCGTCCAGTCTGCCCTGCGGTCGCTCCGGGCCCGGTTCGGCGACGACTGCGTGCTCATCGCCGACTGTTGCCTCGACGAGTACACCGACCACGGCCACTGCGGGGTGCTTCGCGAGGACGGGTCGGTGGACAACGACGCCACCCTCTTGCTCTATGCGAAGGCGGCGGTCTCCCAGGCCCGGGCCGGTGCGGACGTCATCGCCCCGAGCGGGATGATGGACGGCCAGGTTGGGGCGATCCGGGCCGCCCTCGACGCCGCCGGCTTCGCCGAGACCTCGATCCTCGCCTACAGCGCCAAGTACGCGTCGGTGATGTACGGGCCCTTCCGCGACGCCGCCGACTGCGCGCCGCGGAGCGGCGACCGGCGCGGCTACCAGATGGACGTCGGCAACTCCCGGGAGGCGGTGCGCGAGGCGCGGCTCGACATCGCCGAGGGGGCCGACATGGTCATGGTCAAGCCGGCCCTCACCTGCCTCGACGTGATCGGGCAGGTGCGCGCGGCGGTCGACGTCCCCCTTGCCGCCTACAGCGTGAGTGGCGAGTACGCGATGATCGCCCACGCCGCCCGCGCCGGCGCCTTCGACGAGCGAGCCGCGGCCCTCGAGGCCCTCGCCGCCATCCACCGCGCCGGCGCCGACATCATCATCAGCTACCACGCGCTCCAGGCAGCGCGGTGGCTTCGTGAGGAGTGACCGAGGACCAGGATGAAGCCCCCCACCACACCGCGCCGACTTCCGTTCATCATCGCCGCGACGGCGACCCTGGTGGTCGCCGCCATCGCCGGAGCGGTGGCGCTCGACCAGGCCGACAGCCACGCGCCGGTCGGTACCGCGACCACGACCTCGAGTGCGACTCCAACCCCCAGTGCGAGTGCGACCCCGACGCCGGCCATCATCGCCTACGCCGACTGCTCGACGGCCACCTTCGGTCCGGCCCTCTCGGCGCTCAACCCGCCCTCCGACGTCCACGTCTACTCGGCCGAACCGGCCATGACCATCGACCAGAGCAAGCTCTACGAGGCGACCATCGTCACCTCCAAGGGCGACATCGTCCTCTGCCTCCAGCCCGACCTGGCACCGCACACCGTCAACAACTTCGTGACCCTGGCGCGCAACGGCTTTTACAACAACATCCCCTTCGCGCGCGTCGTCGCGGGCTTCGTCATCCAGACCGGTGATCCCAACTGCATCGGCAACGTCCCGGCGGCCCCGGCGACGCCCAGCGCCAACTGTGGTTCCGGCGGCCCCGGCTACTCCTTCGACGACGAGCCGGTGCACGAGAAGTACGTCGAGGGGGCCGTGGCCATGGCCAACGGCGGGGCCAACACCAACGGCTCCCAGTTCTTCATCTGCATCGCCGACGACACCAGCCAGCTCGCCCTGAGCTACAACCTCTTTGGGCAGGTGGTGAGCGGGCAGAGCGTGGCCAACAGCATCGCGCAAGGTGATGTCATGGAGAGCGTGACCGTCGCCGAACAGACGTGAGCGCGGGCGCCTCGGACGAGCTCCGGGAGCGCGCCGCGCGGGTGATGCCGGGTGGCGTCTCCAGCCCGGTCCGGGCCTACGCAGCGGTCGGCGGGGAGCCTCCGGTGATCGCCTCGGCCGAGGGCGCCCACCTTCTCGACGCCGACGGTGGGCGGTACGTCGACTTCGTGCTCGCCTACGGCCCGCACATCCTCGGTCACAACCCGCCCGAGGTGGTCGAGGCGCTGCGCCGCCAATTGGACCGGGGAGTCGCCTATGGCCACACCGCCGGGCTCGAGGTCGAGCTGGCGGAGCGGGTCTGCGCGGCGCTCCCGAGCGTGGAGATGGTCCGCTTCGTCAACTCCGGGACCGAGGCCACCATGTCCGCGCTCCGTCTGGCGCGGGCCGCGACCGGCCGCGACCTGGTGGTCAAGTTCGCGGGCGGCTACCACGGCCATGCCGACGCGCTGCTCGCGGCGGCCGGCAGCGGGGTGGCGACCCTCTCCCTGCCCGGGTCGGCGGGTGTCCCGCAGGGTGCGGTTGCCGACACCCTGGTGCTCCCGTACAACTCGGCGGACGCGATCGCCGAGATCTTCGCGCTCCATGGCGAGCGGATCGCCGCCGTCATCGTCGAGCCGGTGGCCGGGAACATGGGCTGCGTGCCGCCGGTTGCGGGTTTCCTCCAGGAGCTGCGCCGCGTCACCCGTGAGCGGGGGGCCCTGCTCATCTTCGATGAGGTGATGACCGGGTTTCGGGTGGCATACGGCGGCGCCCAGTCGCTGTACGGGGTCGAGCCCGACCTGACCTGCCTGGGCAAGGTGATAGGGGGTGGGTTGCCGGTCGGCGCCTATGGGGGCGCCCGCAGGCTGATGGAGCAGGTCGCCCCCCTCGGTCCTGTCTACCAGGCCGGGACGCTCTCGGGCAACCCCCTGGCCATGGCGGCGGGGATCGCTGTCCTCGATCGCCTCCGCACCGGCGATGCCTACGCCCGGCTGGAGGCCCTCGGCGGCCGGCTCGGCGACGGCCTGCGCACCGCCGCCGTGGCGGCCTCGGTCCCCTGCGCCGTCAACCGGGTGGGCAGCATGTTCACCGTCTTCCTGGGGGTGGAGCGGGTCGACGACTGCGAGGACGCCCGCCGCAGCGACCTGGAGGCCTTCGCCCGGGTCCACCGCGCCTGGCGCGACGCCGGCGTGCTCTGGCCACCGTCCCAGTTCGAGGCCGCCTTCCTGAGCACCGCCCACCAGGCCACCGACATCGACCGGGCGATCTCGGCCTTCGCCGGGGCGATCCGCGGCGGCTTCGCCGGGGAGTGCTGAGGGCAAGGGTGCTGATGGCGAGGCCGGCTCTGACGGGTCCTTTGGTCCCAAACCCTAGGGGCCGAAGAGCCCGGTGCTAGACTGACCCTTGCCGGGGTGTTGCCTCACCCGGGCCGCACGACTGAGGGGTACGGCACATGGAGCGTCTCTTCTACCTGATACCGATCGTCCTGATCGTCGTCCTGCTCTTCGGTGGGGCGTCCAAGCTGCCGGAGATCGGGGCTGCCACCGGACGGGCCATCCATGAGTTTCGGAGTGCCGTCTCCGGAGGGCCGGACTCGGCAGCGCCCGGCCCGATGAACCAGCCGGGCAGCCAGGCCTCCGGCTTTGCCCAGCCCGGGCAGTGGGCACCCGTGCCCGGTGACCGGCCGGCCACCACGTTCCCCGACGACACCGTTCGGCCCTGAGCCTCCCCGCCTCGAAGTGCGGGAGTTGACACGGCGGTGGTCGCGGTCAGCCGGTCCGAGTCGGCGCGCGCGATGAGGGGGAGCTGAGATGGCACTGGGGATACTCCGCCGGGGTGGGGCCCGCCTGGCCCCCGAGCACGCGGACGGTGACGAGCGCCCGCTGACGGTGGTGGAGCACCTCCAGGACCTGCGCCGTGTCCTCATCGTCTCGCTCTCCGCGTGGGCGGCAGCGACCGTGGTGGCCGCCGTCTTCAACCACTTCCTGCTCAGCGTGCTCGAGTACCCGCTGACCAGCTTGCTCGCCATGCACAACCACCTGATCTCCAGGCCGATCATCACCAGCCCCACCGAGTTGGTCACCATCCCCGTCGAGGTGGCGATGGTTGGCGGGCTGGTGCTGGCCCTGCCGGTGATCCTCTGGCAGCTCTGGACGTTCGTCTCCCCCGGCCTGCGGCGGGTGGAGCGGCGCTTCGCGCTGCCCTTCATCGCCTCCGCGCTCGTCCTCTTTGCGGGCGGCGCCTGCCTCGCCTACTTCCTGATGCCCCTCTGGCTCAACCTGCTGACCAGCATCGTTGGCAGCAACGCGATCTTCTTCCCCGACCTCAACCAGTACCTCTCCTTCCTGACCCTGCTCATCGTCGCCTTCGGCGTGACGTTCGAGCTGCCCGTGGTCATCGTGCTGCTCGGCCTCCTCGGGGTCATCTCGTCCGGCTGGCTGCGGCGGCGGCGCAAGCTGGCCTGGGGGGGCCTCGTTCTCGGGGCGGAGCTGGTCACCCCCGGGGTCGACCCCTTCACGCCGCTCTTTCTGGCCATCCCTCTGGTCGGGCTCTTCGAGCTCTCGATCCTCGTCCTCGCCAAGCCGCTCCGGCGCTGAGGTCCCGTGTACACTGCCCCAGCCATGCGCCCTGACGGCCGCGCCCCCGAGGAGCTTCGCCCCACCGTGATCGAGGTGGGCGTCCTCCCCTACCCCGAGGGCAGCTGCATGATCTCGACGGGGCTGACCAAGGTGCTCTGCTCCGCCACTGTCGAGGAGCGGGTTCCCCCCTTCCGTAAGGGCGGCGGGTTGGGGTGGGTCACCGCCGAGTACGCGATGCTGCCGCGCAGCACCCAGACCAGGACCGAGCGGGACGGCCGCAAGGGGCGGATCGACGGCCGGTCCCAGGAGATTCAGCGGCTCATCGGGCGCAGCCTCCGGGCCGCGGTCGACTTCTCGGCGCTCGGGGAGCGCTCGATCCTCATCGACTGCGACGTGCTCGTCGCGGACGGTGGCACCCGCACCGCGGCGATCACCGGGGGCTACGTGGCCCTCGCCCTCGCCGTTCGGTCGCTGCAGGAGGCGAAGGTGGTCGGGCCCAAGGTGTTGCGCCGGCACGTGGCGGCGGTCTCGGCGGGGATCGTGGGTGGTGAGCCGCGACTCGACCTCTGCTACCTCGAGGACTCCGCCGCGGACACCGACCTCAACTGCGTCGGGGCCGATGACGGGCGCTTCATCGAGATCCAGGGGACCGCGGAGGGAGCGCCCTTCAGTCGCCAGGAGCTCGACCGGCTGCTGGCGCTCGCTGACGTCGGCATGGCCCGGCTCTTCAACGCTCAAGCGCAGGCACTGGGGACCGGGGTCCAGACGGCGTGAGGGTGGCGGTGGCGAGCCGCAACCCGGGCAAGCTCGCGGAGCTGCGGCGGCTTCTCGGCGGACACCCCTGGGAGCTGGTCGACCTGGACGGTGCCGGTTTCTCGGGTGAGCTGGAGGAGCCCGGCGTCACCTACGACGAGAACTCCGCACTCAAGGCGCAGACCGTCTGCTCCGCCACCGGTCTGGCCGCCATCGCCGACGACTCGGGCATCGAGGTGCCCGCGCTCGGCGGCTGGCCGGGGCCGGCCTCGGCGCGCTGGATGGGGGAGGCAGCCAACGACGTCGATCGCGTGCACGGGCTGCTCGCCGAGGTGGAGCGGCGCTGCCCGGACGACCGCCGCGCCCGCTATGTCTGCGTGGTCACCCTGGCCCGTCCCGGTTGGGCGGCGGTCTCCGCGCGGGGGGAGACCACCGGCGTCCTGGTCGCCCCCAGCGGTTCCGGCGGCTTCGGCTACGACCCCTCCTTCCTGAGCGACGACCTCGGGGTCACCTTCGGCGAGGCGACCGCCGACGCCAAGGACAGAGTCAGCCACCGGGCCCGTGCCCTGGCCGCCCTGCTGGGCGCATTGGACGCGGAACCAGACTGACGGGCCCTGTTTTCATGGCAGGGTGAGCCGGGACCGGCTCTGCCGGCCCGGCGAGGGGCGGCGAGCCCCTGTAGAAGAAGGAGCGGCCCTGAGCCATCGGCGGGGTGAGGTGAGCGCGGCTGAGCCACGCCACCGAGGGGCGGCGAGCCCCTGTAGAAGAAGGAGGGGCCCCCGCGCGGCCCGCCGCGTGGGGAGCGGGGAAGCCGGGTATGCTCCCAGCGATCCTATTAACTTCAGCGGGCGCTCGTGGGCCGGAGCGCGCGCATCCGGAGAGCTGAACCGTGGCAGATCGCCAAGCCGAGCGTGAGTACGACATCGTCATCGTGGGCGGTGGCCCGGCGGGCCTCACCGCCGCCCTGTACGCCGGCCGCAACAAGGTTCGGGCCATCCTCCTGGAGGCCAAGGGCGCCGTCGTCGACGGAACGCTGATGGGCGCCGGCGGGCAGCTGCTCAACACCGAGCTGATCGAGGACTACCCGGGCGTGAGGTCCATCCTCGGACCGGACCTGGCTCAGATCATGACCGAGCAGGCGGCTCAGTTCGGCACCGAGATGATCGCCGCCACGGTCGAGCGGATCCGGGTGGAGCCGGATGGGATCAAGGTGGTGGAGACGGACCAGGGCGAGCTGCGCGCGCCCGCGGTGATCATCACCGCCGGCGGCAACCCCCGCAAGCTGGGTGTCCCCGGAGAGGCCGAGCTGGCCGGGGTCGGGGTCTCCTACTGCGCCGTCTGCGACGGCGCCTTCTTCCAGGGTGCCCATCTGGCCGTGGTGGGCGGAGGCGATGCCGCCGTGGAGGAGGGCCTCTTCCTGACCCGCTACGCGAGCCGGGTCACCATCATCCACCGGCGCGGCGAGTTTCGCGCCCAGCCCATCCTGCTGCAGGAGGCCCGGGAGAATCCCAAGGTCGACTTCATCCTCGACACGGTTGTCGAGGCGATCGAGGGCTCCCCGAAGGTGAGCCGGCTGCGTATTCGCAACGTCGCCACCGGCGAGCAGTCGAGCCTTGACGTCGGAGGCGTCTTCATCTTCGTCGGCTTCCTGCCCAACACCGGGTTGGTGGACACCCACGTCGATCACGACGCGGCCGGGTATTACGTCACCAATCCCCTGACCATGGAGACGAGCGTTCCGGGCATCTTCGCGGCCGGGGATGTCCGCAGCCAGCTCACCCGCCAGGTCACGACCGCGGTGGGCGATGGGACCACCGCCACCATCGCCGCCACCAAATGGGTGGAGGAGCGCGCCCGGCGGCTCCGGTCGGGGAGCGGCGGACCTCGGTGACGGAGCCCGAGGGGCGGCCTCGTCGCGTCACCAGCATCGCCACCCGCTGGGGCGACGGCGGTGAGACGAACCTCCTCTACGGCGGTCGCGTGGCCAAGGACGATCCCCATGCCGAAGCCTGCGGAGCGGTCGACGAGGCGGTGTCGGCGCTCGGCGTCGCCCGTGCCCAGGAGGGCGATCGGGAGCGGGCGGAGCGGCTGCTGGCCCTGCAGCGCGACCTCTTCACGGTCGGCGCCGAGCTGGCGACCGGGTTGGGCGAGCGGGCCCACCTGGAGCGGCACTTCGCGACGGTGACGGGCGCGATGGTCGAGGGGCTCGACGCCCAGCTGGCCGAGCTGGAGGAGAGGGTGCCGCTCCCGCCCGGTTTCGTCGTCCCCGGCGGCACGGTGGTGGCGGCCTCCATCGACCTGGCTCGCACCCTGGTTCGGCGGGCCGAGCGCCGCGCGGTGAGCCTGCAGCGAGCCGGCCTGCTGGAGAATGGCGAGGTTCTCCGCTACCTCAACCGCCTGAGCGACCTGCTCTTCATGCTCGCCCGGGACGCGGAGCAGGGCGCAACCATCCTGCGTCACCCGGCGGACGGCTGAGCCGGGCTGGCCGTCCCGACCAAGAGAGAGGGTCGGGACTATCCGCGATGGCCATGTTGTCCTTCTCAGACAAATACTTCGTGTGTCAGAGTGCCCCGTGGGCACATGCCCTGGCCGCTCCGCACCGCGATGATCGCACCATGCTCTACGACCAACTCTTCGTCAGCATGGAGCGCGCGCGCTGGGACCTGAGCCGGGACATCGACTTCGACGCCATCGAAGCGGCCAGGCTCACCCCCCGATGGATCGACACCGTTCGCGAGGTCTGCGCCTTCCAGCTCGCCTCGCTGCGTGCCAGCGAGATGTTCCTTGGCGGCTTCCGCACCGACATCGACTTCTGCAGCTTCGTCTCCGTCTGGTTCTACGAGGAGATGGAGCACCACCTGGTGCTGCGCAAATACCTGGAGCATCTTGGGGAGACGGTGGAGGAGACGGAGCTGCCGCGGCTTCGGGTCAGCCCCGACGAGGCGCCGGCGGTCGACGCCCTGACCCTGCGGTTCTTTGGTGAGCAGCGTCTGGCACAGCGGTATGCCGCCCTCGCCGCCACCGTTCCCGAGCGGGTACTGGGCCGGATCTTCACCATCCTCGCCGCCGGTGAGGCGCGCCACGCGGCCGCCTACGCGACCTACCTGCGTCGCGCGGTCGAGCGGCAACCCGCTGCGCTGCCCGGCATCCTCCGCCTGGCCCTCTGGACCATGCGCGGCGCGGACGACCCGGCCGCGGCTGGGGCCGCAGACACCCGCCGGGCGCCGGCGTCGCTCCGTGAGGACCGCCATTACATCCACCGCATGCAGGGGCTGTGCCGCCTGCTCGCGCCCGACGCCATGATCGTGGTCGAGGAGGCGCTTCCCGCTCTCAGGACGGCAGCAGCCGGCGCGCTCTGAGGGCCAGCCAGAGCAGGTGACGCCGGGTCGGGTCGTCGATGGGGAGCCCGCGCTCGCGGATCCGCTGGAGGCGGTACACCACGGTGTGGCGGTGAAGACCGAGCTTGACGGCCGCTTCGCCCAGGCCAGACGTCGACAGCACCGCCTCCAGGGTCTCGTGCAGCTCGCCGTGTCGGTCCACTCCCGGGGCGGCCAGCGGTCCCAGGACACTCGCGACAAAGCGCCGCATCGCCTCCGGGTCGCTGTCGAGGACGGCGAAGACGCCCAACTCCGCGTCGTCGTGGATCCTCCGCTCCGGGACCAGCCGCTGGCCGACCTCGAGGGCACGCTGAGCCCGATGCCCCGCGTCGCCGACGTCTCCCAGCCGGTCCGCCACCGGACCGACGCCAAAAACCACTCCCGGATTGGCCTCGACGGCCGCCGTGCAGGCCGGCAGGTGATCGATGCGGGGATCGACGAGCAGCACCCAGGTGTCCTCGGACGTCGACACCGTGAGCGCGCGCAGAGGTCGCAACACCAGCTCGGCGAGCTGGTCCTGGTCGCCGGGCCAGATGCAGGCGATGACCCGGTACGGAGGGGTGAGGTCGAGCTCGCAGGCCGCGGCGGCGCGCCGCAGCTCAGGGGAGACGTCGCCGGCGAGGAGGCGGTGGAGGACGCGGTCGCGCTCCTGGTCGCGCCGCCGCAGCAGCCGTTCGCGCCGCTCCAGGTAGGCGGCGCCGACGGCCGCCGAGATCTCGTCGAGGTAGTCGATGACCTGGGCGGCGAGCGCGATGAGGGTCGTCTGAGGCATCTCGTGCTCGCGGGCGACGGTGCCGACCACCTCCTCCCAGACCACCTTGGCGGCCACCCGGTACGCCGAGAGGAGCACGTCGAGGGGGACCTCGAGGTCGGCCTGGTCGGCGCCCATCTGGGCCAGCCGGTCGAGATCGCCGAGGCGGGGCCCGCGCCCGTCATGGAGGCGCCGGACCAGCACCCGGAGCGCGTCACGGCAGGCGGAGACGATGGAGCGGAGGTAGGCGACGGTGTTGAGCCGGCCGGGGAAGACGATCTCCGAGGAGATCCGCCGGGCCATCCTGCCGGCGATGGCGTCGGCGTCGGCGAGCAGGCGGGCGGTGACCGCGGAGGGAAGGTTGGCCGACTCGACCAAGACCGCGGGGCGCGGTTTGGATGTCATGGCCAAATTAGCCACCTCACACAAAAAGCCAGGGTGTGGACCGCCTTCACGGCGATTGTTTTGGCCATTCTGCACCAGGAGCATGGAATCGTGCTATACGACGACCTCTTTGTGAACCTGGAACGTGCGCGCTGGAATCTGAGCCGTGACATCGACTGGGACGCCATCGAGCCCGACAAGCTGACCCCGGGATGGATCTTCGACGTGCGCGAGGTCTGCCTAACGGAGCTCTCGGCGCTCTACGCGACGGAGATGTTCCTCCGCGACTTCTACGCCGACATCGACTTTTGCAGCTTCATCTCGGTCTGGTTCTACGAGGAGATGAAGCATCACCTGGTGCTCCGCAAGTACCTGGAGCGGGTGGGCGAGGTGATCGAGGAGGCCGAGCTGCCCCGGCTCCGGCTCAGCTTCGACGAGGGCCCCGCCATCGAGACCCTGACCATGCACTTCTGCGGCGAGCAGCGCCTCGCCCACTGGTACACCGCCTTCAGCGCCAATGCGCCCGAGCCGGTCCTCCGCCAGATCTTCAAGGTCCTGGCGGCCGATGAGCTGCGCCACGGCGCCGCCTACGCCAAGTACCTGCGCAAGGCGGTGCGCAACAAGCCGGAGGTGCTCCCCGCGATCCTCAAGATGGCGCTCTGGATGATTCGCACCACCAACGACAACCCGAAGCATCCGACCACCGTCACCGAGCCCTCGGTGGTGTCCATGCTCGAGGACCCTCACTACATCCGCCGCATGCTCAACATGTACCTTCCCGGGCGTAACCACGAGGCCCCGGTGCAGCGGCGCATCCTGGCCCTCATGTCGGAGCTGGCCGGCACCAAGCTGTCGTCGGTGCGCGATCTGCTCACCCAGATCCGGGCGGTGGAGGAGACGGCGGCCGTCGCCGTCTGACGCGCCGAGCGCGCCGATCGCAGCCGGCACCAGACCGTGACTCCTGGCTCTGAGCACCTGTGCGTGGCCGCGATCTGGGCCCGTGGGCTCCAGGGTTGCCGCATCTTGGATAATCGGTCGATGGCGGAGGAGCTGCGCATCCACGCGACGGTCAGCGGGCGTGTCCAGAACGTCGGCTTCCGCGCCTTCGTCCTCTTCCGGGCCACCGAGCTCGGGATCCGCTGCACCGTGGCCAACCGGCCCGACGGGACCGTCGAATGCGTGTCCGAGGGGACGCGCACCCAGATGGAGGTTTTGATTCAATCACTCCATGAGGGGCCCCGTTCGGCGCGCGTGGACTCCGTCGATGTGGTGGAGCAGCCGGCCCGGGGCGACCTTCCCTCCCCGAGGATGACGGCGTGAGCGGGCTGCGCGTCGCCGACCGGATGTCGCGGCTCGGTACGGAGTCGGCCTTCGAGACCCTGGCCCAGGCTCGCCGTCTGGAGGCGCAGGGGAGGGATGTGATCCACATGGAGATCGGGGAGCCCGACTTCGCCACCCCGCCCAACATCAGCGAGGCCGCGATCCGCTCACTCCGGGAGGGGGCCACCCATTACACCCCCGCGAGTGGCATCTGGGAGGTTCGGGAGGCCACCGCCCGGTACGTCACCCGGCAGACTGGGGTGCCGACCGCCGCCGAACAGATCGTGCTCGTGCCCGGCAGCAAGAACCTTCTCTACTTCGCCCTCCTCTCCCTGATCGAGCCGGGTGATGAGGTGCTGCTCCCGGATCCCGGCTACCCGATCTACGCCTCGCTGATCAACTTCGTCGGCGCCACGCCGGTGTCGGTGCCGATCCGCGAGCAGAACGATTTCCGCCTCGATGTCGAGGAGCTGCGCTCGCTGGTCACGCCGCGCACCCGGGCGCTCATCGTCAACAGCCCCGCCAACCCCACCGGCGGGGTGTTGACGCGAGAGGATTGCGAGGAGCTGGCGGCGATCGCCATCGAGCACGACCTCTTCGTGGTGACCGACGACATCTATGCGCGGCTCATCTACGAGGGCCGGCATGTCTCGCCCTACTCGATTGACGGGATGGCCGAGAGGTGCCTCCTGATGGATGGGCTTTCCAAGGCCTGGGCCATGTGCGGCTGGCGGCTCGGCTTCGGGGCCATGCCGGTCCAGCTGGCGGAGCGAATGGACACGTTGATGATCAACACGTCGTCGTGCGCCGCCGCCTTCACCCAGTGGGCGGCGGTCGAGGCCTTCGAGGGTGCCGCCTCCGATGCGGCGGTGTCGGCGATGATGGCGGAGTTCACCGAGCGCCGCGACCTCGTCGTCGACGGGCTCAATGCCATACCCGGAATCCGCTGTCACAAGCCCGCCGGGGCCTTCTACGTCTTCCCCAACATCGAGGGAACGGGCTGGGATGAGCGCTCCCTGCAGCAGGCGCTCCTCAACCAGGCGGGAGTGGCCCTGCTGGCCGGCACCGCCTTCGGCGCGCATGGTCGCGGGTACCTCCGCCTCAGCTACGCCAACAGCGTGACCAACCTCGAGAAGGGCATCGAGCGGATCGGCAACCTGCTCGCCGGGAACCCGCCGGATCGGGCCCGCTCCGCCGCGGCGGTGGTGCGCTGACCGAGGGACCTCAAGCCGACGTCCGTCCGGGTCTCGACGAGACCCGACGCCTGGCACGGGATCACGAGCTGGTGGCCCTGGTGCGGACCATCCCGGCCCGCGAGATGACCGGGCCACGCATGCTGGTCGCCGTGGGGGATCGGCCCGGAGCCTTCCTTTTCGAGTCGGCGACCGGGGAGGGGGAGTTTGCCCGCTTCACCTTCGCCGGCTTTGCCGGGCCCGAGCGGTTCCGGGTCCGCCGTGGGCGCCTCACCCGTCTCGGCGGGGGGGAGCCGGCTGCCCCGGTCCCCTGCGCGGACCCGCTCCGCGCCCTCCAGGAGTTCACGACCGGCCCGCGCGTCGCGCTGCCCGACGACCTGGACGTGCCCTTCACAGGCGGCTCGGTCGGGCACCTCTCCTATGAGGCGGTGACCAGCTTCGAGAAGGTCGCCCGGCCCGAGCGCGATCCCCTCGACCTCCCCGACGCCTGGTGGGGCCGCTGCCTCTCCTGCAGCGTTCTTGACCGGGAGAAGGGGCTGGTCCACCTCATCACCCACATCCCGACCGACTCCGACCTGGCCGAGGCCCATGCCGAGGGGGTGCGCCGCCTGGACGCCATGGCGGCGAGCCTAGCGGTCGCCGTGACCCCCACGGTGGCGGTAGCGCCCTCCGCACCGTCGCCGCTGCCCGACGCCGCCGCCAACCTGAGCCGGGACGCCTTCCTCGCCGCAGTGCAGCGGTGCCTCGAGTACATCGCCGCCGGAGACATCTTCCAGGTGCAGATCTCGCGCCGCTTCAGCCTGGAGTTCGACGTCTCGCCGATCACCCTCTACGCCGCACTCCGTGAGGCCAACCCGAGCCCCTACCTCTTTTACCTGCGCACCGACGACTGCGCACTGGTCGGCACCTCACCGGAGATGCTGGTCCGGGTTTCGGCGGACGGGCGCGTCGACTATCACCCGATCGCGGGCACGCGGCGGCGTGGGACGACGACGGCGGAGGACTCGGCCATGGAGGCCGAGCTGCGGGGCAGCGTCAAGGAGCAGGCCGAGCACCTCATGCTGGTCGACCTCGGCCGCAACGACGTGGGCCGCGTCTGTGAGACCGGCAGCGTCCAGGTCAGCGACTACGCGGCGGTGCGGCGCTACGCCAACGTCATGCACCTGGAGACCTCGATCCAGGGGAAGCTTCGCTCCGGGCTCACCGCGGTCGACGCGCTGCGCGCCTGCTTCCCGGCCGGGACGGTCACCGGTGCTCCTAAGGTGCGGGCCATGGAAATCATCGCCGAGCTGGAGCCGGAGGTCCGGGGCGTCTACGCCGGGGCGGTGGGCTACCTGGACTTCCGGGGCAGCCTGGACACGGCGATCGCGCTCCGCACCGCGGTGGTGTGCCGGGGCCGGCTCCACCTCCAGGCGGCTGCCGGGATCGTCGCCGACTCCGATCCGGCCGAGGAGGCACGCGAGATCGACAATAAGCTGCGCGCCCTGGTCCGGGCCGTCGAGGCGGTCCGCCCCACGGTGAGCGGAGCGGAGGGACGCCGGTCGTGAACGACGAATTCCTTCTGCCCGAGCGGGATCTCGGAGATTCAGTCGTGGTTGTCGACAACTACGATTCGTTCACCTTCAATCTGGTCCAGCGGCTGGGCGAGCTGGGGGCGCGCTGCGTGGTGGTGCGCAATGACACCACCACGGTGGCCGACATCGGCGAGCGCCGGCCGGCGGCGGTGGTGATCTCGCCAGGCCCCAAGACGCCCGCGGAGGCGGGGATCTCGGTGGCGCTGATCCGCACCCTTGGCGCCGGCATCCCCATTCTCGGGGTGTGCCTCGGGCACCAGGCCATCGGCGAGGCATACGGTGGCCGCGTGGTGCGCGCGCCGTCGATCATGCACGGCAAGCTGAGCCAGATTCATCACCACGGCACCGGACTCTTCGCCGGCGTGCCCGACCCCTTCGCCGCGACCCGGTACCACTCGCTGGTGGTCGAGCCGGCCAGCCTGCCCGCGTCCCTGGAGGTGACCGCCCGCACCGAGGACGGCGTGATCATGGCGCTCCGCCACCGCGAGCACCTCGTGGTGGGCGTCCAGTTTCATCCCGAGTCCATCGGCACCGACGCCGGCTACCGCATCCTCGAGAACTTCCTCGAGATGACGTTGGCACCCCTCGGAGCACGGGCGTGAGGCCGACGGGGCACGCCCTGGCAGGGGGGACCGGCGTCGGACAGCTCTGCTGTTCGCGCCTCGTTCTCGGCGCGATTGCAGCTCGCGCCTGCGAAAGCCCCCACTTAGACGACGTGCCCCATCGTCCTCTGGTTGGCGTGCGATGACCGTCGATCTCGGGGCACTCGGCCCCATCGTGGAGCGGAAGCGGCACGAGGTCGAGGCGATCAGGTGCGGTCGCGGCGCCATCTGGGCGACGGCGGAGCACCTGCCACCGGCACGGAGCATCGAGGCACTCCGTGGCGGGCGGATCATCGCCGAGCTCAAGCGGCGATCACCGAGCGGCGGCTCTCTGCGCCCGGACCTCGACGTGGCCGCGGTGGCCGCGGCGTATGCCGGCGCGGGCGCCGCGGCCATCTCGGTGCTCACCGATGGTCCGGACTTCGGCGGCTCCCCGGCCGATGTGGAGGCGGTGCGTGCCGCCGTGGACGTGCCGGTGCTGCGCAAGGACTTCACGGTGGATCCCGTCCAGATCGCGGAGGCCCGGGTGCTAGGCGCCGACTGGGTGCTGCTGATCGTCGCCGTCCTCGAGAGAGGCGCCCTCGACGAGTGTCTGGAGGCGGTGCGGCGAGCCGGTGCTCACGCCCTGGTCGAGGTCCACGACGAGGATCAGCTGGAGCGCGCGGTGGTCGCCGGGGCCGCCTGCGTGGGCATCAACAACCGCGACCTGCGCACTCTTCGGACCGACCTGGGCACGTTTTCCCGCCTGCGCCGACTGCTTCCCGACTCCGCCGTCAGCGTCGCCGAGTCCGGGGTGCGCAGCGCCGCCGACGTCACCCGTTTGGTGGGGGAGGGGGCGGACGCGGTGTTGGTCGGCGAGGCGCTGATGCGGCAGGAAGACCCGGCCGCGCTCTGTGCCGAGATGGTGGCCGCCGCCGCGGCCGCGGCCGGGGTGGTGCGGTGATCATCAAGGTCTGCGGCGTGCGCAGCGCCGCCATCGCCGAGTGCGCCGTGGACGCCGGGGCTGACTGGGTGGGGGTCGTGCTCGAGCCGCGCAGCCCCCGGCATGCCGGCGATGGGGATGTCGAGGCGGTGCGGCGGGCGATAGCCGGGCGGGCCGACCTGGTCGGGGTGATGGTCGAACCGCCCGCTGCGCGGTGCCGGGAGCTGACCCGGCGCCATCGGCTGGACGCCGTCCAGCTCCACGGCCGGGTGGCTCCGGGCGTGGTCGGCGACATCGACGTCGCCGTCATCCGGGCGGTCAACCCCGCCAACCAGGGCGACGCCTTCACCACCGAGTGGTGGCCGGACTGCCTGCTCCTGCTCGACAGTGCGCCGCCGGGGGCCGGGGCGCTCCCCGGAGGGACGGGGGTGCCGATCGACCTCGAGACGGCCGCCGAGGTGGCCGCCCACCGCCCCATCATCCTGGCCGGAGGGCTCACCCCCGACACCGTCGCCGCCGCCATCGAGCGGGTCCGTCCTCACGGCGTCGACGCGAGCAGCGGGCTGGAGTCGAGCCCGGGCGTCAAGGATCCCGGCCGAGTGCGAGACTTCGTGCTCGCGGCGCGGGAGGCCTTTGCCACGGTTGAGGCGCGCCGCATACGCGGAGCGGCGGATTCCGCCGGCCGCCAAGGAGGGAGTCGATGACCACCGCCGGACGGTTCGGTATCTACGGCGGGGCCTACGTGCCCGAGACGCTCGTCCCCGCGCTCGAGGAGCTGGAGGCGGCGATGAACGAGGCTCTCGCCGATCCCGCCTTCATCGCCGAGCTCGACGGCTGGCTCTACGACTATGCCGGGCGGCCCACCCCGCTGACCCTTGCCCGGCGGCTGACCGAGGCCTGTGGCGGTGCCGAGATCTGGCTCAAGCGTGAGGATCTGGTCCACACCGGCGCCCACAAGCTGAACAACGCTCTCGGCCAGGTGCTGCTCGCCCGGCGGATGGGCAAGACCCGGATCATCGCCGAGACCGGGGCGGGCCAGCACGGGGTCGCCACCGCCACCGTGTGCGCCTGTTTCGGCCTCGAGTGCGTCGTCTACATGGGCCGCGAGGACATCCGTCGCCAGGCGCTGAACGTCTACAAGATGGGGCTTCTCGGGGCCGAGGTGAGGCCCGTCGACAGCGGCTCCCGGACCTTGAAGGACGCCACCAACGAGGCCATTCGAGATTGGGTGACCAATGTCGAGAACACGCACTACGTGATCGGGTCGGTGGTCGGTCCCCACCCCTATCCCACCCTGGTCAAGCGGTTCCAGCGGGTGATCGGCGACGAGGCGCGCCGGCAGGCGCTGCAACGTTGGGGAGCGCTCCCCGACTCGGTGGTCGCCTGCGTGGGTGGGGGCAGCAACGCCATCGGCATCTTCACCGCCTTCATCGAGGACGAGGACGTGGAGCTGATCGGGGTGGAGGCCGCCGGGCGCGGCATCGAGACCGGTGAGCACGCGGCGTCGCTCGAGGCGGGCAGGCCGGGCGTACTCCACGGCGCCTACAGCTACCTCCTCCAGGACGCCAACGGACAGGTGCGCGAGACCCATTCGATCTCGGCGGGGCTCGACTACCCGGGGGTGGGCCCCGAGCATGCCGCTCTCCGCGACGCTGAGCGCGCGCGCTACGTCACCTGCACCGACGGCGAGGCGCTGCGCTCCTTTCACCGCCTCTGCCGGATGGAGGGGATCATTCCCGCGCTGGAGTCCAGTCACGCCCTGGCTGTCGCCGAACGGCTGGCTCGCGAGCTGGGCCCCGGCCACCGCGTACTGGTCTGTCTGAGCGGCCGCGGGGACAAGGACATCGACACCGTCAGGGCCGTGGGCGGCAGCGGGGAGGGGAACTCGTGACCGCCCCCACCGCGGGGAGGTTCGAGGCCGCCTTCGCGGCGCGGGCTGCAGACGGCCGGCCCGGGATCATCCCCTACGTCACCGCCGGCTTCCCCGGCGCCGGCGATACCGCTCCGCTCCTGCTCGCCTGCCAGCGGGCGGGCAGCCTGGCGGCCGAGGTGGGCATTCCCTTCAGCGACCCGCTCGCGGACGGCCCCACCATCCAGAGCGCCGGCTGGCGGGCCCTGGAGCAGGGGATGACGCCGGCTCGCGCCATCTCGGAGGTCTCCCAGGCTCGGGAAGCCGGTCTGACCATCCCGGTGGCGGTGATGACCTACATCAACCCGGTGCTCACCATGGGCGTCGAGGCCTTTGCCGCCGCCTGTGCCGCGGCGGGGATCGACGGCGTGATCGTCCCCGACCTGCCCGTCGAGGAGGCGGCCGGACTGGCCGCGGCGCTCGGGGCCCACGGACTGGCCCACATCCCCCTGGTGGCGCCCACCACCCCGACCTCGCGGGTGGCGCGGGTCGCCGCCACCGCCGCGGGCTTCGTCTACTGCGTCAGCGTCACCGGCACCACCGGGGCCCGCGAGAGCGTGAGTCCCGGTGCTCTGGACCTGCTGGAGCGGGTGCGCTCGGTGACCGCTCTGCCCCGGGCGCTCGGCTTCGGCATCTCCCGCCCCGAGCACGTCGAGGCGCTCGCCGGCCGCTGCGAGGCGGTGGTGGTCGGTTCGGCACTGCTCGATGCCCTTGCGAGGGGTGGGGACGACCCCGGCGCGATCGCGGAGCGGTTTGTCCGCGAGCTCCGCGGGGTCGGCGCGGCGGCCGGGTGACGGTCCCGATGAGCTCCCCGTTGTCCCCCCGATGAGCCATCCCATCGACCTGGCTCCGATCCACCGGTTGGAGGGAGAGGTGCGGGTGCCCGGCGACAAGAGCATCAGCCACCGCGCGCTCATCCTCGGTGCGCTGGCGCGCGGCCGCACCTACCTGGGCGGGCTGGCCCCGGGCGAGGACGTCGCCCACACCGCGTCGTGCCTGGAGGCCTGCGGCGCCTTCGTCCGGATCCGCGGCGAGGGCCGCGCCCTGGTGGAGGGCAACGGGCCGGACCTTGCGTTGAGCGCGCCGGGCGACCGGCTGGACTGCGGAAACTCGGGAAGCACCATGAGGATGCTCGCCGGGGCCATCGCCGGGCATCCGATCACCGCCTGCCTCGAGGGGGACGCCTCACTGATGCGGCGCCCGATGCGCCGGATCGCCGCCCCGCTCCGGGAGATGGGGGCGGTGGTCGGGCTCGGGCCCGACGGAACGGCCCCGATGACCGTCGAGGGGCGCCGCCCGCTCCGTGCGATCCGCTTCGAGCCCCCGGTGGCGAGCGCCCAGGTCAAGACGGCGGTGCTGCTGGCCGGCCTCTTCGCCGACGGGCCCACCACCGTCCTCGAACCGGTGCCCACCCGCGATCACACCGAGCGTCTCCTCGAGCTCTGCGGCATCGAGGTGGCGAGCGGCGACGGCCGGGTCACCGTCATCCCGGGCGCGCTGCAGCCGTTCGGCCTGCGCATCCCCGGTGACATCAGCTCGGCCGCGTTCTTCCTCTGTCTGGCGGCGGCGCGCGAGGGGTGGCGGGTTCGCTGCCCTGAGGTGGGGCTTAACCCCGGGCGCGACGGGGTAATCGAGGTGCTGCGCGCCATGGGCGCGTCGGTCGACGTCCTGGAACGCGAGCCCGCCGGCGGCGTCGAGCCGGTCGGCGACGTGGAGGTGCGCGGCGGGCCGCTGCACGGGGCCCGGATCGGTGGGGCCCTGGTCCCACGGCTGATCGACGAGCTGCCGGTGATCGCCGTGCTCGCCACCCAGGCGGAGGGGGTGACGGAGATCCGCGACGCCGCCGAGCTCCGGGCCAAGGAGTCCGATCGGATAGCCCACCTGGCCGAGGGATTGAGACGGATGGGTGCGGCCTGCGAGACGCTCCCCGACGGGCTCGTCATCGAGGGGCCGACCCGGCTGGTCCCAGCCGCCGTGGACGCGGCCGGCGACCACCGGCTGGCGATGGCCTTCGCGGTGGCCGGGTGCCTTGCGGCGGGCCAGGGGCTGACCCATATCGCCGGTGCGGAGTCGGTCGCCATCTCCTATCCCGGCTTCTTCGAGGACCTCGGCCAGCTCTCGTCGGCTTAGCAGGGGCCTTCAGCCAGCTGCTGGAAAGCCCTGTAGCACCGACCGGTTGAAACCAGCCCCTGTCAGGCGTCCTCCGCTCCGATCTCGGTCAACGCGAACTAGCCGCCAGCGTTTCCCAGAGCCCCTCCTGAGCGGCGGGCTCAGCGCATCAGGCGGGACATCCTCCGATCCGCGTAGACGCGCCCACCGGTCTGACACCCGGGACAGTATTGGAACGAGCGCGAGGCGAGCGACACCTCACACACGGTCTCCCCGCAGATCGGGCAGGGCTCCCCGGTCCGCCCGTGGACGCGCATCGCCGACCGCTTGCCCTCCTTGAGGGCGCCGATGTCGAGCCCGCGTGCCTGCTCCAGGGCGGAGCCGAGCGTCTCCCGCAGCGCCGTCAGCAGCCGGGCCAGTGCGGCGTCGTCGAGACGGTCGCCCCGGGCGAAGGGGGAGAGGCGGGCGGCGTGGAGGATCTCGTCGGAGTAGGCGTTGCCCACTCCGGCGATGAGACTCTGGTCACTGAGGGCCGCCTTCACGGTGCCCGGCCGCGCCCGCAACAGCTCGCGCAGCCGCTCCAGGTCCAATCGCTCATCCAGCGCGTCCATCCCCAGCCGGCCCACCCCGGCCACCTCGGCCGGGTACCGCACCACGTGGAGGGCCACCCGCTTCTCGGTGCCCATCTCGGTGATGTCGAGGGCGGCGCCGTCCTCGAAGCGGAGGCGTGCCGCCAGCGGTCCGCGCTGGGCCAGCCGGTCGTCGGAGGTGCGTTCCCGCCAGCGGACCCATCCGGCTCGGCTGAGGTGGACGATCAGGTGCAGAGTGGGGCCGCCCACGGCGGCGTCCTCCGCCTCGATGTCCAGGAACTTCCCGTGGCGGCACACTCCGATCACCTCGCGGCCGGCCAGGGCGGCGACCGGCGGCTCATAGGTTTTGAGCGCGGCGATCGAGGCCATTGCCAGTCCCTGGATCCGGCGGCCGCGCAGGCGGCGGTCGAGGATCTCGGCCAGCGCCTGGACCTCGGGCAGCTCAGGCACGGCCGCGGCGCCGGCCGGTGCGCGAGGCGGGCGCGCTCGCGGCCGCGGCGGGTGGTGGGGGCTCGGGCATCTGTCAATGGTCGGGCATCGCGGCTTCCGCCGTGTCGTCCGAGGCCGTCCAGATGGAACAATCGTCCCTCGCGCGGCAGGTCACGGAGGGTGGCTGGCGGATGGGTGGGTTGGAGCGGCCCGGCAAGATCGTGTGCGTGGGGCGGAACTACCGCGAGCACGCAGACGAGCTGGGCCACACCCTGACCCCGAAACCGCTCCTCTTCCTCAAACCGCCGTCGGCGGTGATCGGGGATGGCGAGGCCATTGTCCTGCCCAAGTTGCCCGCGGCGCTCTCACGGATCGACTTCGAGGGCGAATTGGTCGCCATCATCGGCCGCCCCCTTCGGCACGCTTCGCCCGAGACCGCTTTGGAGGCGGTTCGCGGCTACACCTGCGGCAACGATGTGACCGCCCGGGAGATGCAGGCGGCCGAGGAGCAGTGGACACGGGCCAAGGGGTTCGACACCTTCTGTGCCCTCGGTCCGCGGGTCACACCCGTGGACCCCTCCGACCTCGTGATCACCACCCGGCTCAACGGCGAGGTCCGCCAGCACGGCCGGACCGGCGAGATGGTCGTGGGAGTGGGGGAGCTGCTCGCCTACATCAGCCGCTGCATGACCCTGGAGGCCGGCGACGCCGTCTTCACGGGGACACCGGCGGGGGTGGGCCCGCTTAGCGACGGCGACGTTGTCGAGGTCGAGATCGGGGGGATCGGCGTGCTCCGCAACCCGGTCCGGGGTGAGCGGTGAGGGGGCCGAGCTGTCAGCTATCCGCGGGGAGGCCAACGGTGTACCGTTGCGATCACTGCAGGCCCACGTCACGGAGGAGGGCATGAGCGTCTCGTCGCCTGCCGCCACGCTCGGCGCCGTGCACACCCATGCGGAGGAGGACGTCCTCTGCATCCCCCGCACGACGATCTTCCCCGGTGCCGTCTGGCACGGGTTGGTCACGCGTGGGCTCGAGCGGGTTCTCCGGACCATCCGGGCCGCCAGCGAGTACCGGCCGCGGCACATGGTCGAGGACGACCCCTCCCAGCAGCAGGTCATTCCCTACTGCATCGTCCACCACCCGGAGGACGACACCTACCTGCTGACCCGGCGGCTCCGCCATTCCAGCGAACGGCGCCTGCACAACCTCTACTCGCTGGGGGTCGGGGGCCACGTCAATCCCGGCGATGGCGAGCGCTTCGACCCGATCGTGGGCGGGCTCATCCGCGAGTGGGGCGAGGAGATCATCTGCCCCTCCCGGGCGACTGCCAGCCTGGTCGCGCTCCTCAACGAGGACTCCACCCCGGTGGGCAGGGTTCATCTCGGCCTCGTCTTTCTCGTCGAGCCCGAATCGGGCCCGGTAAAGGTGCGGGAAACCGAGAAGCTGGAGGGCCAGGTCATGACCCTGGAGGAGATGCGCCTCCACTATTTGAGCATGGAGTCATGGTCCCAGCTCTGCTACGACGACCTGGTAGCGGGCGCCCCGGCCCGCGCCGAGCGGAGCCCGTTGGTGGTCGAGCTTCCGCCCGTTCCCTGACGCGGCGCGGCGGGCTCGCCGCGAGCCCGGGGAAGGCGCCCGTATACTCCAGCCCATGCCTGTGAACGTTCGCGTACCCGGTCCCCTGCGCCGCCTGACCGCCGGCAGCTCCCAGGTCGAGGTCGAGGGCGGCACCGTCACCGAGGTCCTGGCCAATCTCGAGGCCCGCCATCCCGGATTCCGGGAGCGTCTCTACGACAACGACGGCAAGCTCCGCCAGTTCATCAACATCTACGTCAACGACGCCGACATCCGGTTCGGCGGCGGGTTGGACACCCCGGTCGCCGCGGGCGACGACATCTCGATCGTCCCGGCCGTCGCCGGCGGCTGAGCGCGGCTCGGGTCGGAGACCCTGCCCCGAACTCGCGTAGGCTTTCAGGGATGAACGTCGCCACCCTCGAGGCCGCTCCCGCGCTCGTCCCCGCCGACCCCTTCGCCCTGCTGCCCCGGGGCGCCGTGGTCGCCGTCGCCATGTCGGGCGGTGTCGACAGCAGCGTGGCCGCCGCCCGCTGCGTGGCTCGCGGCGTCGAGACCCTCGGTATCACCCTGGCGATGTGGCCGGGCGATCGCGGGCAGGTTCGCGACCGGGGCTGCTGCTCCATCGACGCGGTCGAGGACGCCCGCCGGGTGGCCAATCGCCTTGGCATCCGCCACCTGACCTGGAACCTGGAGCGTGAGTTCTCTACCGAGGTCGTGGCCGGCTTCGAGGACGATTACGCAGCCGGTCGGACCCCCAACCCCTGCGTCCGGTGCAATCAGCGGGTCAAGTTCGGCGTCCTCCTCTCCCGGGCCCGTGCCATCGGCGCGACCCACGTCGCCACCGGCCACTACGCCCGGATCGGCCGCCGCGGCCAGACCTGGACGCTCCACCGGGCGAGGGAGACCGGCAAGGACCAGGCCTACACCCTTCACCGCCTCGACCAGGCGCAGCTCGGTGCCGCACTCTTCCCGCTCGGTGGGGTGGAGAGCAAGTCGGAGGTCCGTGCCGAGGCCGCGCGGCTGGAGCTGGTGTCGGCCACCAAGCCGGACTCCCAGGAGCTCTGCTTCGTCGACGGCGATCTCGCCACGGAGTTGAGCCGGCGGCTTGCCGGGCGGTTCCGTCCGGGCCCGATCACCGACCGGGAGGGGCACCTCCTCGGCGAGCATCGCGGCCTTCCCTTCTATACGGTGGGGCAGCGAAGCCGGCTGGACATCTGCCCCGGCCGGCCCGACGCCACCCCCCTGTACGTCCTCGAGCTCGATCCGGCGCTCAACCGGGTGGTGGTGGGACCCGCCGATGCGCTCCGACGCGGTGGGCTGCGCGCCGGCGACTGCCGCTGGGTGAGCGGGGCCTTCCCGGAGGTGGGCTCCGCGGTCGAGGTCCAGCTGCGGGCGCACGGGCGGCCGCACGCGGCAAGGGTGGTCGTGGCCTCGTCGCATACGGCGGAGGTGAACTTCGTCGAGCCCGCCGCCCAGGTGTCCCCCGGGCAGGCGGCCGTCCTCTACCGGGGCGACGAGGTCGTCGGTGGCGGGGTCGTGAAGGAGGCAGGCGGGTGAACCCTCACTGGTATCAGATCGTCCTCGCGTCCACCGCGGTACTGGCTGCCTGCGCCATCTCCGCGTACTGCTTCTGGTTCGCGGTGCGCCACCGCAACGCGATCTTCCACGTCCCCGCGGTGGGAGCGGCGCTGGTGGTGGTCGGCCTGGTCGGCGAGCGGAACGTGGTGGCCGCCACGGGCAGGCCCGCCAGCGTCTGGGACCTCTCGATCAAGGTTCCGCTGATCCCGCTCTATCTAGACGTCGTGACCCTCATCGGGTTGATCATTGGCCTCCTGGGGCTCAGCCTGATCCTCTTCCTGGAGCGCGTGGTGCCGCCCGAACAGCGTTGGACACCCCCGCCTCCGCGGGGTCTCGACGAGGACGATTCCGTCTGAAGCATGGGGGGGCTGCCCCCCACCGGTACAATCTCGCGGCGATGTCCCGGCCAAGCAGCCGTCCCGCCCTCCAGCTCCCTCGCGAGCCCCTCGGTCGCGGCCGCTCATGACCGCTGCCGGCTTCTACGTGGCGGGGGTGCTCGTGGTCCTGAGCTGCGCGGCGGCGGTCCTGCTCCGGGGCGCGGTGACGTCCGCGGTCACGGCGGCGGCGGTGGCGGTCTCGATCGGCATCTTCCTGCTGGTGAGCGGCGAGTACCTTCTGGCCTTCCTGGAGCTCGTCCTTCTCCTCGCCACCCTGGCGGCGGTGGTGGAGGTCATGCGCCGCGGCGGCTTCGGTCCCCGGGCCCGCCCGCTGCCGCTCAGCCGGTGGGTGTACGGGCTCGGCCTCGCCGTACTGACCATCGTCGTCCTCGACGGAGCGGTGCTCGCCTCGAGTGGAGGCTGGTTCCGGTCGGGGATCAAGCAGGGGCTGAGCAGCGTTCTCCGCCACCAGGCTCCGGTCACCGCAGGCCTGCTGGTGGTCCTCGGTGCGGCGGCCGTGGTGGTCGCGGTGGTCATCGGACGCACCAGCGCCGACGAGGCCGAGCACCATGAGCGGGCCCGGGCTCGGCGGGAGAGAGAGGAGAAGATGCGCCGCCGTCGCGAGGACCGGGTGGCGGCTCGCCGCCGCCGCCAGGCTGGCCGGGCTGGAGGGGGCCAATGACCATCGGGCCGGGGCACGTCGCCCTGCTGAGCGGTGTCGTCTTCGCCATCGGGACCTTCGGGGTCCTGACCCGGCGTGACGCGTTCGGCCTCCTGGTCAGCCTGGCCATCCTCCTGCTCGCGCCCGTCATCGCCTTTGCCGGCTTCACCGCCCTCGACGGCGGCAGCCTCGGCCCCGGGCAGGGGGAGGTGGTGGCGCTGGCTGCGGTGGTGGTGTGTGCGGCGCTGACCCTGGTCGGCGCTGCGCTGGTGGCGCTGCTGCACCGCCGCCATGAGAGCCTCGACACCGACGCCTACGGCGACGCCGAGGGGGGGCAGCGCTGATGGGCAGCTTCGCCTGGATCATCCTGCTGCTCCCGCTGGCGGGTTGCGGCGCCTCCTTCGTCGCCGAGACCCCACGGCGAGCCGCTCACGTGTGCATGACGTTCCTGGGGATGTCTCTGCTCGTGGCTCTCTTCGTGCTCGGCTACCGCCTGGTCCACGAGACCACCAGCATCACCCCCGACATCTCGACGCTGAGCTACCTGTCGCTGAACCCGGGCCCGAGCGAGACGGCGGTTTTCCCGTCCACGTTCCAGGTCGCGGTCGGTGTCCGTGTCGACAACCTGAGCGCCAGCTTCATGGTCCTGATCTCGTTCCTCTTCCTGGTCGTCCAGGGTCTCGGGACGGCCATGCTCCAGCGCGATGCCGCTTACCGCCGCTTCTTCTGGGCGAGCTCGCTGCTTGCCACGCTGATGCTCGGCCTGGTGCTGAGCCCGGGCCTCTTCCAGGTCTGGTTGACCCTGGGGGCGATCAGCGCGACGACTCTCGTCCTGGCTCTCCACTACTGGCATCGGCGGGAGACCACCGCTCCAGCCCGGCGCGCCTTCTCGGTGCTCCTCGGGGCCGACGCCAGCCTCCTGCTCGGCCTGGCGTACATCATCGACAAGATGGGCCCGTACCTCGGGCTCCGGCCGCAGCCGGCCGGCGGAGCACTCGACACCTTTGACTTCCGCCTTCTGGACCCCGCCTGGCAGGCCGCCGCGCAGGGCACCATCTCCCACGTCGGGTACCGGAGCCTGGTCATCCTGACCGTGCTCCTGGCCGTGGCCGCCCTGGTCCACGCGGCTCAGGCCCCGTTCACGGGCTGGCTCACCGGCCTGCGCGAGGCACCGCTGCCGGTGCTCGGAGCCATCACCGCGTCGCTGCTCGCCGGGGTCGTGGTCCTGGCTCGGATCTACACCCTGCTCATGGTCACCCCGCGGATCCTGAGCATCGTCGCCGTGATCGGCGCGGTGGGCGCCGTCTGGTTGAGCGCCGCGTGCTTGGTGTCGCGTGACATCTACCGCGTTGCGCTCCTCTTCGCCTCGGCGCAGCTGGCCCTCGCGATCACCGCCATGGGCGCTGGTGGTTACAGTGCCGGACTGCTGATCACCGTGGTCAGCGCGCCGCTCAGCCTCCTTCTCCTGGTCACCGCCGGCAGCCTGGCCCGCGCCTACCGCACCCGCGACATTGGCGAGATGGGCGGCGCCTGGCAGCGGATGCGACACACCAGCCTGAGCCTCGGATTCTGGGCCTTGGCCGCCGCGGGCCTCGACCTGGTCGGCTACGACGTGGTGTCCTCCATCTTCCTCAACCGCTTCCCCAACATGCGCGAGGAGGTGGGCTCCACCACCCGCTACACCGTCATCCAGGGGGGCCAGATGGCGGGCTGGGTCCGTGACCTGGTCGCGGTGCTGGTTATCGCAGCCGTGCTGCTGACCGCTCTGTACGCCGTCCGTCTGCTGGTCACCGTCTGCCGCGGTACGCCGGCCGTGCGCCGTGGCTTCGTCGTTGAGAAGCTCACCGAAGCGGAACCGCCGCTGCGGACTCTCCAGCGCTGGTGCGCGGCCGCCACGGTGGGAGCCGTGGTCATCGGTCTGCCGGGGATCGCCGCCATCGGTAGCGGCAAGGGACGCGTTCCCGCCCTCACGTTCAGCCATTGGGTGTACTACGGCGCGAGCCACCAGATCCTGCCCGTCGAGTGGTGGGCGTTCGCCGCCGTCGCCGTCGCGCTGATCGTGGGCGTGGCCGGGGGAGTTGCGGTCGTGCGCGCCGGGTTGACGCCACGGATGGCTCGGCTCGGACACCGCCTCCGGATGCCCATCCTCGGCGCCACGGGCCCGGCGGCCGTGCGCTGGGCGTTCGCGCTCGGTGCCCGCGCCGGGAACGTTCTGGCGGGGGAGGTCGTCGCTTTCGACCGCGACCTGGTCGAGCCTCTCTACGACTCCGCCGGTGAGGGGATCGAGGTGGCCGCCGGGGCCCTGGAGCGCGTCCGGGTGCGCAGGCTCGGCATCGCGCTCGGCGTGATGCTCGCGGTCATCCTGCTTCTGGTCGGCGCCAGCGTGCTCGCGGCGGGGGGGCACTTCCCGGTGCACACCACATGAACTTCCTCGCCCAGACGTCGACCACCACGACCAGCGGGGTCACGTTCCCCACCCTGGTGCTCACCGCCATGGTCTGGAGCGCGGTCATCTTCGGCCTGGTGGCGTTCCTCATGCCCAACCAGACGCAGGACCAGTTGCGCCGGATGAAGTCACTCGGCTCCACGGGTGCGGGCGCCGCGCTCTTCTTCGCGGTGTGGGCCGTGGAGACTCAGGTGTCCGCGGCGACCGCAGGGACCGGCGGCATCCCCGGCGGCGGCCTCGTCGAGGAGCACGGCTGGCTCTCCTCCTTCCCGATCACCTCCTCCTACCATCTCGATGTGGACGGGATGGCCCTCTCGGTGATCCTCGTCGTCGCCGTCGTTTTCTTCTGCGCCGCGCTCGCCGCCTGGCGCAACCAGCGTCACGTCAAACTTCTGACCGTCTGCCTGCTCACCCTGGAGACGGCCTCCCTCGGCATCCTCGCCTCCTATGACTGGGTCCTCTTCCTCCTCTTCTGGACCCTCGCGATCGCCCCCGTGTACGTGCTGGCCCGGGCCTTCGGGCACGGCGACCGGGCGCGGGTGGCGACTCGCTACGCGGCCACCAGCCTGGTTTCCGCAGGTCTCCTCCTGCTCGCCGCCGCGCTGATCGCCTTCCAGTCCGGTGCACATTCCTTCGACATGGGCACCACTCCCGTGTCCCTGCCGGGCGACGGTGAGGCAGTTGCCTTCTGGCTGATCACCGCGGCCTCGCTGCTGGCGATGGCCGTGGTGCCCCTGCACGGGGCGCTGCTCGACCTCGAGGAGGACAGCACGGGAGTGCTCTCGGCGATCTTCGCCGCGGTGCTGCCCAGCCTGGGGGCGTACACCCTCGTCCACGTCGCGGTCGGATTCTTTCCCACGACGTCGGGCAGCTTCTCGCTCTTCTTCGCCGTCCTGGCGGTGGTCACCGTGCTCTGGGGAGGCCTGGCCGCGCTGCGCACCGACGACCTGCGGCGCCTCATCGGGCATGTGGGCACGGTCTTCATGGGGCTGGTGCTGCTCGGCGTCGCCGGCCACACCACGATCGCGATCACCGGGATCATTTACCTGCTGCTGGCCCGCGGTCTGGTGATCGGGGTGCTCATGCTCCTCGCCTCCCTGATCCAGGAGAGGACGCGGCGCGTGCGCATCTCCCAGCTCGGTGGCCTTGCCTGGCAGGCACCGTTCCTCTCCGCGTTCTGGCTGCTGGCCACCATCGCGGCGGCGGGCGTGCCCCTCCTGGCAGTGTTCGCCGGCGACTTCTTCATCTTCACCGGCTCCTTCCCCGCCCATCGGTGGGCGAGCACCGTGGTGCTCGCGGGCACCGTCCTCGCCTCCGGCGTGCTGGTCTGGACGGCCCAGCGCGTCTTCTTCGGAGCCTCCCGCGACACCTTCGAGCGAGTCCGGGACCTGGGGCCCCTCGAGCTGACCTATCTCGGCATCCTGGTCGGGCTGATCGTCATCATCGGGGTGGTGCCCGGGCACTTCGCCGAAGTCTTCCAGAACGGAGCCGGCTACATCCTCTTCCCGGGGGCCGCCTGATGCCCGCACCCAACGGCATGGCCGTGTTCGACACGATGCTGCCGACGACGTTGCTGGTCGTGCTCGCGGCGGTCGGAGGGCTGCTCGGCTGGCGTCGCCCCGGGCTGCCGCCGTCGTTTCATCGCTGGCTCGGAGCGCTCGCCCTCGTGGGGGCCGCCTCGGCTGCGCTGGTTGCGCTCCGCGGTGTGGCGCTCACCACCAACGGAGTTGGCCTCGCCGCCTACACGGGGGGCGTGGTGGCCGACCGCTTCAGCACCTACGCCGTGCTTCTGCTGTGCGGGACAGGGCTCCTCGCGATCCTGACGAGCGGGGCCGCCGAAGAGCGCCTCGGCTCGCGGCTGCCCGCGTACCACGCTCTGATCCTGACCGCGACCGCGGGGGGCACCATCCTCGCGGTCCAGGTCGAGATGGGCATGCTCGTCGTCGGGCTGGGCATCGTGGTGATCAGCCTGGTCGGCATCGTCGCGATGGAGAAGGCCGCCGAGGCTCCCGGCGTCGCCGCCTTCCGGTCGCTCGTCTCGGCGGGCGTCGCGCTGGCTCTGATGCTCTACGGCCTGGCCATCGTCTACGGGGCGACCGGCAGCACCGACCTCGCCGCCGTGCGCGGCCAGTTGCTTCATTCGGCGCCCCTGGAGGGTCTGGGCCTCGCCCTCACACTGCTGGGGCTCGCCTACCTGGTGGGGGCGCCCCCCCTGCACCACTGGATGCTGCAGGTGGCCTCCGCCAGCAGCGGGGCGGTGGCGGGCGCCGTGGTGAGCCTCGCCGTGGCAGCCGGCGGCATCGCCCTGGTCCGGGTGACGGTGAGTGGTTTCAGCGCGACCATGCACCCCTGGGTGGTGGTGGCAGGGGTGCTGGGCGCGGCCGCCTGCCTCTACCCCGCGCTGCTCAGCGTGGTCGCCGGGAGCGTGCGCCGTCTGATCGGGCTCGGTGCCTGCCTCCAGGGCGGACTCCTGCTCAGCGCCCTGGTCGGGAGCGGCCGGGGAAGCAACCACATGCCGGCCGGCGGGGTGATCGCCCTTCTCTTTGGCCTGGTCGTCTTCGT
>JBEKGP010000018.1:0-34204 GCA_050012735.1 Candidatus Dormibacteria bacterium | reverse complement strand
TCCGCATCCCCCTGCAACACCGGGCCCACTGTCTCGTGGTCGCCACCGACAGGGTGCTGGGTTCCACCCACCTTCGCCGCCTCCGGCTGGCGGAGTACCAGGGTTCACGGCTGACCGAGGCGGGGACGGCCGAGATCGCCGAGACGTCCATGCTCTGGCGGTGGGCCGCGCCGGGCGGCCGGATGCGGTCACCGCTCATCGCCACCGTCGATTACCGGAGTCGCGGCGCGGACGGCGGCCTGCGGGGTGTCGATGTCGTCACCCTGCGCGACGACATCGACCCGGTCTGGTGCATCCGCCGGGACTCGGTGCCGCCGCCGCCCAGCCAGCCGGTCCCGGCTCGTGGTTTCCGGCCCACCGTTCTGAGCGCCCTCCCTCTCGAGGTGTCACCCGCTGTGGGATGATCGGCCCATCGGTTGACGGGAGCTCCCCGCCTCAGTGCGATCGGCCCGTCCCGACGAGGCATCTGCGGTGCCCATCCTCATGTGTCCCCCCACCCACTTCGGGGTGGTCTACGAGATCAATCCCTGGATGCACGTCGCGAGCCCCGTCGACCCCCTGCGGGCCACGGACCAGTGGGAGGCGCTGCGCGCCACCTATACGGACCTCGGCGCCGAGGTCGTGCTCGCCGACCCCCTGCCCGGGCTTCCCGACATGGTCTTCACGGCCAACGCCGGGGTGGTCTGGGGCGACCGCATGGTGCTCAGCAGATTCCGGCATCCGGAGAGGCAGGGGGAGGAGCGCCCCTGGCGCGAGCTCTTCGCAGACCGCGGCATGCGCGTCCTCGACACCGGAGGCATCCCCTTCGAGGGTGCCGGGGACGCCCTCTTCTTCGGGGACAGCCTGGTCTGTGGGTATGGCTTCCGCTCCGAGCGGGCCGCGATCCCCCTGGTCGCCAGGGCACTCGGTGTCGACGTGGTCGAGCTGGAGCTGGTCGACCCGCGCTTCTACCACCTCGACACCTGTTTCTGCGCCCTCGACGCCGGCACCATCCTCTTCGTACCGGCGGCCTTCTCCCCCGCCTCACGCGAGCGGGTGCGGCGCCTCGCCGGGCGGGTCATCGAGGTCCCCGACGGCATCGCCGCCGGCTTCGCCTGCAACGCCATGGCGATCGGCGACGTGGTGATCTCATCGGAGGCCGTCGAGGGGTTGACCGACCAGCTCCGGGAGGCGGGCTACCGGGCGCTGGGTCTGCCCATGGGCGAGTTCATGAAGTCGGGTGGCGGAGTGCGCTGCCTCTCCCTCCCCATCCCCGAGATCACGGGACGTGGGGGTCCGGGAGAGCCGTCCGTCTGACGGCGAGCAGACGGTCGGGGCGGTGCGGAAACATGTGCGGAAGGCTGTGCACAAGCCTGTGGAAAAGCCGCCCGGAGGGGGATGACCGGGCCAGCTACTCCGACGCCATCAGGTCGAGGACCGTGCGCTGGTACTGCTGGGTGTCGAGGAACAGGCCGTGCTCGGCGATGCTGGCGTCGCCCTGGTAGTAGGCGGCGAGCGCCTGGGCGGTGTCGCCCCCGTGCATCCAGATCAGGTGGCCGATCAGGAGGGTCCCGGCGGTCACGTTGTCCTCGGCGGTGCGCAGGTTGAGGGCCCGGTGGGCCAGGAACTGGGAGACCCACTCGCCGGTGTAGGGCTCGATCTGCATCAGGCCCACCGCTCCGGTGGGGGACGCCAGGTCCTGCCGCCAGCCCGACTCCATCCACGCCACCGCCTTCACCAGTCCCGGCTCCACCTCGGCCTGCTGGGCGACGTGGCTGAGCAGGGCGTTGACCCGGACCAGGCGGCCGGGGACCTGGATCTGAGCGCCGGCCGGAACCAGCGCGTTGACGTTGAGCCCGTTGGCGCGGGCCAGGGCCGTGGGGTCGACGCCGTAGCGCCGGGAGATGGTCCAGAGAGTGTCGCCGGCGGTCACCGTGCAGGTGTCGAAGTCCTGGGTGCCCGCGACATAGGAGGGCAGGCTGCGCGATGGGTCCGGGATCTCGAGCAGCTGGCCGACGCGGAGCGGCCCGGGGGCGCCGAGCTGATTGGCGTCGACGATGGCCTGGACCGAGGAGCCGTGGCGCAGCGCGATCCCCGTCAGGGTGTCGCCGGGCCGCACCACATACGTCGAGGCCATGACCGCGGTGGGTGCGGCGGCGACGGCAGTCATGCCGAGCGCTGCCAGGGCAAACCGAGAGCGTGGGGACATCAGGATTTCCTGCTGGGACGTTGGGTGGGACCGGTGGGGGACTGCACCCCGCTCTTCGTGGTGCGCACAGAGAGTATCCGCCTGCAACGATCCGGTCAACCGACGTTCCAGGTTTGTTGCACATTGTCATGAGACAGCCCCCGATGTGACGGCGCAGCCCCTCACAGCGCCCAGCCTGAGTTGCCTGGGCCCGCGGTACTGGGTGGTACGCTGGGCGGCATCATGCCCCTGCCGCGCGAGCCGCGCCTCAGCCTTGCGCTCCCCCTCCGGGGAGCCATCCTCGGTGCTCTCCTGGGTCTCGTGACGTTCACCGTCGTGGCGCTGATGTGGCATGCCGGTGCGACCCACGCGGCCGCCACCACCGCCGGCTCCGCGCTCTTCATCTCCCTCTTCTGTCTCGCCCTAACCGTGGTCTTCGGTCAGCCCCCACGTCGCCGCCGGGCGCGCGTGCCGATCAACCGGGCCGTCCCCCACGAGTGGTGGCCGCGGGAGACCGATTCGGTGCAGATGTTTGCGGCCTGCGTCGGAGCCCCGCTGATCGTGGGTGTCGGCGCCGCGATGCTGCTCTTCCACTGAGACCAGCGCTGCAGGCGGCGAGGCTGCGACACCCTTCTCGTCCGCCCCGCCCGAGGGAGCCCGCTGTCGATGCCGTCGTCTTCGACTTCGACGGCACCCTGGTTGCCAGCCGCTTCGTTGACGAGGCCGCGGTGGCCGCATTGGTCGCGTCGGATCCCGCAGCCGCCGCCGGCGTCGAGACCTTCTGGCGCCATGAGGGGGAGCCCCTCGTGGACCGCATCGAGCTGGCCTGGCCGGGCCGGATCGCGGAGATCCTGCCGCTCTTTGAGCGCCCAGAGGCGCCCCGTCCTTTCCCGGGGATCACCGCGCTGCTAAAGGAGCTGGACCGGGACGGCCTGTTGCTCGCGGTGGTGTCCTCGCGCCGCCTGGCAGCGCTGCATCGCGGCCTCGATGCCACCGGCCTCGGGAGCCACTTCCCGGTCGTGATCGGCTTGGACGACGTCACCACACCCAAGCCCAGCCCCGAAGGGCTGATCCTGGCGCTGGGGCGGCTCGGAGCGTCCCCCGCACGGGCCGTGTTCGTGGGCGACAGCGACCACGACGTGGAGGCGGGCCGGCGCGCCGGGGTCATCGTCTGGCGGGCGGTCTGGGGCCTGCCCGTCGCCCCTCCGGCGCCGGCCCATCCCAATGGGACGCTGCTCCTCCACCGGCCGGAGGAGGTCGTCGAGCAGCTGCGGCGGCTCAGCCGCCCCGAGGCCTGATCCGTCTCAGCCGCGGGCGAGGATCTCACCGCCGACGACGATGAAGACGGCGTCCGGGAGCGCCCCCCAGGATCGCCAACCGGCTGCCACCCGCTCCAGCTCCGCCCTGGTCGCGATCCCGTACTCGACGGCCTGGTGGGCGAAGGCCGACGAGGTCGTCCGCTCGGCCCACAGCTCCGACCACCAGCCGCGATCTCTCGGGGTGGCGAAGGTCCAGTTGGAGGTGGAGTACTCGATCTCCTGAAAACCCGCCTCACGCGCCCAGCCCAGCAGCCGTCGGCCCGCGTCCGCGTCGGCACCGTTGCGCCGCGTCACCGCCAGGTAGATCTCCCGCCAGCGGTCGAGCAGGGGGGCCGGTGGCGACCACACCATGGCGGAATAGTCGCCGTCCCGTGCCGCCACCACGCCACCCGGACGCACCAGGCGGCGCATCTCGGTCAGCGCGCCCACCGGGTCGCGCAGGTGCTGGAGCACCTGGTGGGCGTGGACCACGTCGAAGGACCCCGCGGCGAGCGCGGCGGAGCGGAAGTCACCCACCGCGAAGGAGAGGTTCGTGGCACCCACCTTCCGCGCATGCGCCTCTGCCTCGGCGATCACCTCCGCGGAGACATCGACGGCCAGCACCTCACCGGGCGCCACCCGCGCCGCCAGGTCGGCGGTCAGCGTTCCGGGGCCGCAGCCGACATCGAGGAGGCTCATCCCCGGTCGGAGGTGGGGGAGAAGGTATGCGGCCGAGTTCTCCGCGGTCCGCCACCGATGGGAGCGCAGAACGGCTTCCTGGTGCCCGTGGGTGTAGGTGTCGGTGGCCTGGCTCATCCGCCTCGCGATCATCTCAGACGGGGTCCGGGGCACCCACCTCGGCACGGTGGGCCCGGCCTCGGGGGAACCGTCAGCCGTCCCCCAGCACCCCGATCACCGCCTCCCCGTAGCGCGACGCCTTGGTGGGACCGACGCCGCGCAGCTGGAGGAGCTCGGCCATCGAGGCCGGGTCGCGGTCCGCGATCTCGCGGAGGGTCCTGTCGTCGAAGATGGTGAACGCGGCGCGCGCCTCGGCTCTCGCCAGCTCCAGCCGCCAGCGCCTCAGGCGTGCGAAGCGCAGCTGCCCGTCCGGGTCCAGGTCGGCAGGCGGGGCGGTGCTGGTTGCAGCGACCCCGGGGGTGGATCCGTGCCGGCGCCCCGCGGCGTGGGGTGGTGAGGCCGGCCCCTCGGGGCGGCCGGCGCCCGGCGATCCGGGGAGGAACACCGTCACCTCCCGCTCCCCGCTCAGCACCGCCCGGCCGTCCGGCGCCAGCCCGAGGGTCGGGCGCTCCCCGTGGCCGCGCAGGACCAGCTCCCGTTCCACCAGCTCGACGAGCAGATCCCGGACCGCCGCCTCCTCCCAGCCGGCCAGGGCGCCGAAGAAGTCCAGCTCCCGCACCCAGGGGCGCTCCCGGTTCCAGGATGAGTCGGCGCCGCGGAGCATGGCGGCAAGCCGGGTGCCCCCGAGATGGCCGTCGAACCGGGCGACGGCCCGGAGCGCCGCCCGCAGCGCGGTCTCGGGGACGGGCCGGTCGGCGGCCCGAGGGGAGAGGCAGTTGTCGCAGGCGGGGCAGCTGCGCGGCACCCCCTGCTCGCCGAAGTAGTCGGCGATGCGGGCGTGGCGGCACTCGCGCGAGGTCGCGTACGCCATCATCTGGTCGAGGCGGGCCAGGGCCGCCTCCTTGAGGCGCCGGCGTTCCTCGAAGTCGACAGGCGCTCCGCTGAGGCGGCGCACCTCTCCGCCGGGGAGCAGGGCGCCCGCGTTCTCGAGCAGTCGCATCGATGCCTCCACGGCCCGGCGGTCGAGGCTCGGGACGAGGCCGGCCGGCTCCCCCAGGTCCCACCGACCGGCCCGGAGAAGCGCCCGGTAGACCTCGCGCACCACCTCCCTCTCCGGGTACGACTGCTCGATGAACAGCTCCTGGAGGCCGCGGTCGGCGGGGTTGTAGAGGAGCAGGCAGCGGGCGGGCAGGCCATCCCGGCCGGCGCGGCCCGCCGCCTGGTGGTAGTCCTCCAGGCAGGCCGGGAAGTCACGGTGGATGACCTGGCGGATGTCGGGGATGTCCACCCCCATCCCGAAGGCGGAGGTTGCCACCACCACGCGGAGCCTGCCCTCGGTGAACGCCGTCTGGACCTGGCTCCGCACCGCGCCGTCCAGCCCTCCGTGGTAGGCGGCGGCGGCGATCCCGTCCGCCCGGAGCGCCTCCGACGTCTCCTCGCAGTCCCGGATCCGGCCGCAGTATACGAGGGCCCTGCCCGGCACCTCGGCGATCGCCCGCGACACCGCGCGCACTTTCTCGGCACCCTGACGGCACCGCTGAACCTCGAGGGTGAGCCCGATGCGGACAAATCCGGTCACCACGGTGAAGGGCCTGCGCAGCGCCAGGCTCCGGCTGATGTCCTCGCGTACCTGGGGTGTGGCGGTGGCGGTGACCGCGGTCACCGGAGGCCGCCCGCAGGCGGCCACCGCGGCGCCCAGGCGGCGGTAGTCCTGGCGGAAGTCGTTTCCCCAGCCAGAGATGCAGTGGGCCTCATCGACGACGAAACGGGCGATCCCGAGGTCGGCGAGGCGCTCCTCGAAGCGCGGGGTCGCCAGGCGCTCGGGGGCGAGGTAGAGGAAGCGCAGCCGGCCGTTGAGCGCTGCCGCGAGCGCCTCACGCTGCTCCCCCGCCTCCTGCTGGGAATGGATCGCGGCCGCGGCCACGCCGGCCCGCCGGAGGCGAACGACCTGGTCGGTCATCAGGGCGATCAGGGGGGAGACCACCAGGGTCAGGCCGGGTGAGGCGAGTGCTGGGACCCAGTAGGCGACGCTCTTGCCAGAGCCGGTGGGGGCGACGAAGAGGACGTCCCGGCCGGCCTCGGCGGCCCCGATGACCTCGGCCTGACCGGGGCGCAACCCCTGGAGCCCGAAGACGTCCCGGGCCACTCCCAGAGCGGCCGCGCTCGGTGCCGGCCCCACCTCCTCGCTCGTCACCTTCTCCGTCTCACCCGCTCAGCCGAGGCGGCCGGAGATGGCCAGCTCGGCGATGACGTAGCCGATCCAGGGGAGGGCGGCCACCAGCAGCCAGCCGCCGTGAGCACGGCCGCCGCGGAGCAGGCCGAGCAGGTAGAGGCCGGTCGCAAAGGCGCAGGCGGCGCTCAGCAGTCCGGCGGCGCCCAGCTGCCAGGTGGTGAAGCTGATGCCGACGAAGCCGAGGATGCAGGCCTGGAAGGCCGCCGCCCCGGCCACGTTGCCGATGGCCAGGCCGTCGTCGTCGCTCCGGATCCAGAGCACGCTGTTGAGGCACTCGGGAAGCTCGGTGGCGAAGGGGACGGCGACGACCGCCACCAACAGCGGGCTGAGCCCCAGGCTGGTGGCCGCCGTGTGGATGGCGTCGACGAAGAGTCCTGACCCCACCGCGAGCAGGATCGCCCCGGTCAGGAGTTGGGCCGCCACCACCGCCCAGGGCGGCGGGCCCGCCCGCCGCCGGATGAAGTGGAGCGGGTCGGGCGCACCCCTGCCGGCTTTCCGCTCGCCCAGGGTGGCGCGCGCATAGCCGGCGTAGAGGAGCAGGAGGAGCACCCCGACCACCACCCGCTCCGGCCGTGAGAGCAGGGTCGCGGCCACCGCGCAGCCGAAGGCGCTCAGGAACACCCCGAGGTCGCGCCGGACCTGGGCCGGCTCGGCCTGGAGATGGCGGGCGCCGGGTCGGGTCAGGACGGCCGCCCCGGTGATCGCCCCCCCGAGGGTGAGGAGCAGAAACGAGGACCCGAGCACGGCGCCGATGGCGATCTGGCCGGAGCCCGAGGCGCCGCCGACCAGGGCGACCACCACGACCATGGTCTCGGGGAGCGCGGTCCCCAGAGCCGCGAGCAGGCTGCCGGTCGCTCCGGACCCGAGGTGGAGGAGGTGGCCGGCCCATTCGACCGCATTGGTGAAAAGCTCCGACGCGGCGGCGATCAGCACCAGGGCGCCCAGGAAGAGGAGGGCGGTCACGGCCGCCGTCGTCGCGTCAGGGCATCCACCGGGGTCTGGAGCCAGCTAGTCCCGAAGTTCATCACGTGGCGCATGGTCACCGGCTGGACGCGACGGACGGGTGCCGCCCCCTGGCTGCACGCCACCGCATCGCGGATCCGCTCCCGGCACCAGGGGAAGGTCGTTCGTGGCAGCGCGTTGGGGGAGAAGAAACGGACCGACCAGGCCTCGATGCTCCGCCGGGCCCTGCCCCCCGTGATCTCGCCCAGGAAGACGGCGTCTCCGGCGCTGCGCAGCCCTTCCCAGGTGTAGACGCCGACCAGGCCCAGCACCCGCACCGAGTGGCCCGTCTCCTCCTCGGCCTCGCGCCTCGCGGTGACGCCCGGGTCCTCGCCGGGTTCGCAGTGCCCGCCGGGCAGCTCCCAGCCGGGCGGCCAGGGGCGGAACTGCAGCAGCACCCGACCCCGGTGGAGGATGACGAGCTGGGCCCCGCCCACCGGCCGGGGCTGGCCGTCGACCATGAGCGTCGCGAGAGGATGGCGGGGGGGCCGGTCGTGGAAGAGGATCCGAGCCAGGCGGGTGCTGGACGGTTCACGCCGGCTCACCGGGCCGCCGCCGCCCCGCTCGGCTGGTCACCCCTCACCGGGGTGACCGCCGCCCCCCCTGCATCGTCGCCGCGATGCGGGCGCCCCGCGCGCCTCAATCGACGATGACGCGGCGCGGTCGTCTGGACCGGACCTGGGTCGTGGGGGCGCGGCGTCCCCGGGAGCCGGTGCTCGCCGGCTGAGTGCCGTGCTCGAGCAGTGCCGTGATGCCGAGCACCACCTCGCGCTGAGCGTTGAGGAAGTGGGACACCGCCTCCGGGGGCACTAGCTTGCCCAGCTGGCGGCCGGCCTCCTCGAGGACCCAGAGTGGGATGGGGTTGGGGCTGTCACTCATCTTCTCGATTCCTCCGAAGGCGCTTCGCTCATTGCCGGCTGTCCGTGAACGTGACTCGCAGCAGGCCGCCGTCGAGCCTCGCCCTGCTCACCTGCTTGCCATTGAGGATGCGGGGCAGGGAGATCTCCCGCTTGTAGGCGCCCACGGTGACGTAGAGCTCTCCCTCGTTGTGGCGGACGTCCACCTCCTCTTTGGAGATGAAGGGGAGCTGGAGCTGCAGCTCGTAGTGCCCGTCCACCCGGCGCAACCGCTGAGGCACGGTGTGGTAGTAGACGCGGGACGGGTCCTCGTCGCCGAAGACCGCGCCGGCCAGCTCCCGCAGGCCCTCGAGCCCGACGATCTCGTGGTCGAAGAGCTTGGAGCGGCGGATCGGGATGGGATCGAAGAGCGACTCCACCGACTCGTTGTACCGGTCCTGGATCTTTCTCCAGGAGGCGAAATAGGTGTCGGTCACCTCCGGCGGCAGCACCCGGTTCACCACCACCAGGTCGGTGAGGTAGTCATAAAGGCTGAGGTAGGTGAAAGCGCGCTGGGCCTCCTTGAGCACCATCTTCTCGAGGTTCAGGACCAGGCGCACCGTGCAGGTCTTGGGGTCACCCAGGATGCTCTTCATTCCCTCCAGGTCGAGCAGCAGCCGCTTGATGTGACCGAATATCTCGTCCGGGGGAAGCGGGATGGAGATGAAGGGCTGCACCACCGGCCGGGCCACCTTCATCACCGCCCGGGAGGCCGGGAAGAGCCGCTGCAAGTACCAGCGCGCAACGTCCGGGAAGGCGAGCAGCTGGAGCGTCTCGCCGGTGGGGGCGCAGTCTACGATCAGGGTGTCGTACTTGCCCTCGGCCTTGTGCTGGCGGATCTGCATCAGGGAGGCGATCTCCTCCATCCCCGGCGGCGAAGCCAGCTCCTCGGCCACGATGTCGTCGACGCCCTGGGAGGAGAAGAGCGAGCTGAGGTAGATGCGGATCCGGTCCCAGTGGCTCTCCAGCTGGTGGAGTGGGTTGACCTCCTGGGCCCAGAGGTTGGTGTCGACCTTCTTGGGGTCCTCGCCGAGCGGGAAGTCCAGCGAGTCTCCGAGGCTGTGGGCGGCATCGGTGCTGATCACCAGCGTCCGCTGTCCGAGCTGGGCGCAGCGCACCGCAGTGGCGGCTGCGACGGTCGTCTTGCCGACCCCGCCCTTTCCCGTATAGAGGATCACACGCATCCGCGCAGCCCTCCTGGCTCAGTCGACGACGTGGCTGACGATGGCCCAGGCGATCAGGATGAGGACCACCATGAAGGTGGCGATCACGGCGACCCGGCGGAGGTCGGACGGGACGTAGGGGACGCGATCGAAGGGGATCGCCGGATCGTCGGTGTCCAGGGGCTCGACCATCGCCGCCGCGGTCCCGAAGCGCGCGCTCTTGGCGGAGGCGCGCTGCTGCCGACTCGCGGCGATGCTCGACGCGGACGCGGGGGTGACGCGCTCGACGCGGCGCCGGGTGGGCTCCGTCAGGCCACCGGCGGCCGCCGCAACCGCTGTCGCTCGGGGCGGGCTCACCTCGACGGCGTCGGCCACAACCGTCCCGCTCGCCACGCCGGCGAGCGGCGCGGAGGCGGGGTCCGCGACCGGACGCGCCGGTGCCACGCCGGTCGGGCGGCGGGCGGCGGTGCGCTGCTTCTGCTTCCTGGTCTTCTTGGCCATGTCCAGCCGCGAAGCGTAACAGGGGCGACGGAGCCCCTGGCATCTGCAACGGCACCGGCTGACGCCCCGGCCGAACCGGGCGCCCCTGGTACCCTCGACCCGAGATGACCACCCAGGCACATCCGGCACAGCGGACGGGGCTGATAGACCGCTACTCGGCCCTCTTCATCACCCTGGCGGCGGCCCTCTGGGCGGCGGACGCCTACTTCAGGCCCGAGCTCGTCAACCAGTGGAAGCTCTCCGCGAGCGAGATCGTCCTGGTCGAGGACCTGCTCATCAGCCTCTGCTTCATCCCGGTCATGCGGCGTGTGGTGCGGGAGCTGCGCACCGCCGCGTGGCGGACCTGGCTGGCCCTGGCCGTCATCGCCGCCGGCCCCCAGGCCATCGCCACCGTCCTCTTCACCCGTTCTCTCACCTACGCCTTCGCCCCGTCCCTCAGCCACGCCGCCAGCCTGGGGGTGCAGTCAGAGGTCTACCTCCTCTACCTCCTCCAGCCGGTCTTCGGGGCGACCCTCGCCTGGATCGTCCTCCGCGAGCGCCGGCGGCCCGCCTTCTGGCCCATCGCCGCCGCCGCCCTGGCCGGCGCGGCGCTCATCGTCTTCTCCCAGAGTCCCACCGCCCCCCAGGCACAGCTCCAGGCCGCCCTCTTCGTGGTCGGAGCCGTGGCCCTTTGGGCGCTGGGGACGGTGCTCGGGCGCTACGCCCTCTCCGGCATCTCCTTCGCCAGCACCTCGGCGATGCGCTTCGTCCTCGCCCTGCCGGTGCTCCTCGTCCTCATGCTCACCGATCGTGGTGTGGCCGGCTTCTCCCAGTATTCGATCGGCCAGCTCCCGAGCTTCCTCGGCATCGCCCTGATCCCCGGCCTCATCGCCATGGTGCTCTACTACCGCGCCCTCTCCAGCACCCCCGCCTCGATCTCGAGCTTCGCCGAGCTGGGTTACCCCGCCGCCCTCTTCCTGATCTTCTCGCTCCCCGCCCCGGTCGGATTCGGGTCGCCTCTGAAGCCGCTCGAGATCGCCGGCGCGGTGCTGCTGGTCGCCGCCGTGACCTCCCTCAACTTCCTCAAGCGCCAGGAGGTGGTGAGGACCGCGCGGCCGTCCGAGTTCCGCTCGGCCTCCGAGGTGACCGAGATAGCCAGCTAATCCGCCCGGCCGGTGGTCAGGGGCTCCGCGTGGAAGCCGGCGCCCCGCAGCAGCGCGAGCGCCCGATCGACCGAGGCCGCGTCGATGGTGAGGACCAGGGCGGCATGGCGCGTGTCCGAGTGCTGCATGGACAGGTCGAGGATGTTGATGTCGTGGGACCCCATCAGGGTGGTGACCTGGGCGAGCACGCGGGGCCGGTTCTCGATCGGCACGGCGAGGTCGACGTTGTGCCCGGTCTGCTCGATGAGGAATCCGCCGAGGGTCTGGTAGGCGGCGCCGGCCTCGGTGAAATGGCGCTCGGTGGCGGGGCGGTCGTCGATGTCGCCGCCCAGCCGGCGCATGGCCTCGTCGAAGGAGCCGAGCACCTCGTGGATGGCGCCCGCGTTCTCGGCCAGGATGTCCGCCCAGAGGGTCGGATTGGCGGCACCGACACGGGTCAGGTCGCGGAAGGAGGGGCCGGCAAAGGAGAGGGCGTCGGGAGAGATGCCCGAGGTGACCTCCAGGAGCGCGACGGCCAGCAGGTGGGGGAGATGGGAGAGCGCGGCTACGAGCCGGTCGTGTCGCTCCGGGTCGACCGCCGTCGGCACCGCGCCGAGGTCGTCGCGGACAAACTGGGTGACCCGCGCGTAGGCCTCGGGGAGGGTGTCGCCTGTCGGGGTGATCAGATAGCGCGCGCCCTGGAAGAGGTCGGCGCTCGCATTGGCCACCCCGCCCAGCTGACTCCCCGCCATCGGATGCCCGCCGACGAAGCGGCGGATGCCCGCCGCGGCGGCGGCGCGGACGATCGCCGCCTTGGCACTGCCGACATCGGTGATCAGCGCCTCGGTCGGCGCCAGCTCCGCGAGCAGTCCGGGGATCCGGGACACCGGCGCGGCTAGGACCACCATCTCGGCGCCACGCACATCGTCCAGCCTGGCCCGGTGATCGATCGCCCCCAGCTCCAGGGCACGCCCCAGGGTGGCGTCCGCATCGACGCCCGACACCTCCCACCCGGCCCGCCGCGCCGCCATGCCGATCGACCCGCCGATGAGGCCAACGCCGACGATGCCGAGGGCGCGCTCAGACATTGAATCGGAAGTGGACGACATCGCCGTCGCGGACGACATAGTCCCTTCCCTCCAGCCGCTGGCGACCCGACTCGCGGACGGCGAGGTACGACCCGCCCTCGATCAGCTCCTCCGTCCCGACCACCTCGGCACGGATGAAGCCGCGTGCGAAGTCGGTGTGGATGACGCCGGCGGCCTCCACCGCGGTCCCGCCACGCTGCAGCGTCCAGGCGCGCACCTCCTTCTCCCCGGCCGTGAAGAAGGTGATCAGGTCGAGGAGCCCGTAGGCATCGCGAGCCAGCCGGTCGAGGCCCGGCTCCTGCAGCCCCACGGAGGCCAGGAACTCGCGGCGGTCGGCCGCCGGCAGCTCGACGATCTCGGATTCGATCCGGGCGGAGATGGCCAGACAATCGCCACCGTGCCGGCGGGCAAGCTCGACGACGGCGTCGGGAGGCGGCTTGCCCGCGTCGCCCTCGCCGACGTTGACCACCACGATCAGGGGGTGGGCGGTGAGCAGGTACAGCTCATGGATGTGGCCCCGCTCCTCGTCCGAGAGCGCCAGGGTGCGCACCGGACGACCGGCGTCGAGGTGGTCCTGGACGCGGCGCATGACCTCGAGGGCCTCCTCCGCCTTCTCCTTCTGGAGACGGGCCGTCTTCTCCCGCTTGTCGAGCCGGCGGGTCACGGTCTCCAGGTCCGCGAGCTGGAGCTCCAGCTCGATGACGTCGAGATCGCGGAGGGGATCGACGGCGCCCTCCACATGGCTCACGTCGGGGTCCTCGAACCCCCGGGCCACCACAACGATGGCGTCGCACTCGCGGATGTGGCCGAGGAACTGGTTGCCCAGGCCCTCGCCGCGGCTCGCCCCCCGCACCAGGCCGGCGATGTCGGTGAAGGTCACCGACGCCGGGATCACCCGGGGCGGCGAGAAGATGGCCGCCAGCCGCTCCAGCCGCGCATCAGGCACCGCCACCACCCCGGTGTTGGGCTCGATGGTGGTGAACGGGTAGTTGCCCACCAGGGCCCCGGCCTGCGTCAGTGCGTTGAAGAGTGTCGACTTGCCCGCGTTGGGCAGGCCCACGATGCCGACGCTCAGCGCCATGAGCGGCTAGTCGCTCTCCAGCTCAAACTCCGCGTGCAACGCTCGCACCGCGTCGGCGACCCGGTCGCGGGCGATGACCACGGTGACGTGGATCTGGCTGGTGGTGATCTGCTGCACGTTGATGCCGTGGGTGGAGAGCGCCTGGAAGATGCGGGCGGCCATCCCAGGCGTTCCCAGGAAGGCGGTGCCCACCACCGACACGGTGGCGATGCCGGTGTCTGCCACGACCTGCTCCGCCATGACGTCACGGGACACCTCATCGAGTACCGGACGGGCGCGGGGGAGGTCCTCCTCGGCGATGATGAAGGAGATGTCGGTGAAGCCGTCATGGCTCACGTTCTGGACGATCATGTCCACATTGATGCCGGCCTTGCCGATGGGGCCGAACACCTGGGCGGCGACGCCCGGCCGATCGGGAACCCGGGTCAGGATGACCTTGGCGACGCCGTTGTCGTTGGCGATGCCGCGGATCTTCTGCCGATCCTCCATGGCCGGATGCTGACAGATCAGGGTGCCCGGGTGGTCCTCGAACGTGGAGCGCACCACGATCGGCATGGAGTACGTCTCGCCAATCTCGACGGCACGGGGATGCAGGACCTTGGCCCCGACGACGGCGAACTCGAGCATCTCGGCATAGGCGATCTCGGGGATGGCCCGGGCCCGCGGCTCGATCCGCGGATCGGCCGTGTACACCCCGGCCACGTCGGTGTAGATCTCGCAGCGGGCGGCGCCCAGCTCCACGGCCAGGGCGACGGCGGTGGTGTCCGAGCCGCCCCGTCCGAGGGTGGTCACGTCGAGATCATCGCCGACGCCCTGGAAGCCGGCGACGACCACCACGCGCCCGTGGTTCAGCTCGTCGACGATGCGCTGGGGGACGATGTCGACGATGCGCGCGCTGCGGTGAACGCTGCTGGTGCGGATCCCCGCCTGGGGACCGGTGAGCGAGATGGCGGGGACACCCAGCCGCTCCAGGGCGATGGCCATCAGCGGCGCGGTAATGGTCTCCCCGGTGGAGAGGAGCTGGTCCAGCTCCCGCGGCGGCGGGGCCGGGTTGACCTTGTGCGCGAGGCTGAGCAGCTCATCGGTGCTGTCACCCATGGCGCTGACCACCACCACCACCCGCTCGTGCTCGGTGCGGGTGGCGGCGATCCGCCGGGCCACGCGCTGGATCAGCTCGGCGCTGGCGACGCTGCTGCCGCCGAACTTCTGGACGATGCACTGCCGGGGCGGGTCGGTCATGGCGGATTTCCTCTCTGCGGTCACGGGGCCAGATCCACACGGGCGCCGAAGTTGCGGATCGGATGGGTGACCGCGTGACCCGCAACCTCGGCGAGCCCGGCCGCCCCCCCCATCGCGGCTGCGACGGCCTCGGTCTCCCCGGTGCAGAGCGCGAGCACTGACGGGCCGGCGCCGGCCAGGCAGGCCCCGTGCGCCCCCGCCGCCAGCGCGGCGTCGATCAGGAGGGGGACGTGGGGCATCAGCTCGCTGCGGGCGGACTGGTGCCAGCGGTCGCGCATCGCCTCAGCGAGCAGATCCAGACGGCCGGTCAGCATCGCGGTGACCAGCAGTGCGCATCGGGAGGCGTTGTAGATCGCCTCTTCGCGGCTGAAGGAGTCGGGCACCACCTGGCGGGCTGCCTTGGTGCTCATCTCCCCGTCGGGGACGAAGAGGACGGCGCGCAGCTCGTCGGGCACGTGCAGCTGGGCGACCGGACCGTCGCCGACGCAGACGACCAGGCCGCCGAGCATGGCGGCGGCGACATTGTCCGAATGCCCCTCCATCTCGGCTGCCCGGGCGATGACCTGCTGCTCGTCCCAGCCGAGATTGGCCAGCGCGTTGGCGGCGAGCACCCCGCTGAGAGCGGCGGCGGCGCTGGAGCCGAGCCCCCGCCCAAAGGGGATGGCGTTCCGGCAGGTGATGTGCGCGCCGGGTGGATCGACACCGGCGTCCGCGCAGGCCGCGACGAAGGCCCGGGTGATCAGGTTGCGGACCGGGTCCCGGAGCTCCTCGGCGGAGTCCGGACCGGGATCGATGCTGATGCCACGCTCGGGCTCGGACCACGCCTCGATCTCGTTCTGCAGTTGCAGAGCCAGGGCCAGGATGTCGAAGCCCGGCCCCAGGTTGGCGACGGTTGCGGGGACCCGGATGGTGACGTGCATGCGGCTCCGGGTCAGAGCCCGATGGCGGCGGCGATGCTCGCCGGGGTCCCGGTCACCGACCGGGGCGGGGGCAGCCCGTCGCTCACCGCGGGAAGGTCCTTGAGCCCGTTCCCGGTGAGGACGCAGACCACCCGCGATCCCCGCGCGACCGCGCCATCCCTGACCGCCTTGCGCAGCACGGCGAGCGAAGCGGCCGAGGCCGGCTCGCAGAAGATGCCCTCGACACCGGCCAGGTCGCGCTGAGCGGCGGCGATCTCGGCGTCGGTCACCGAGTCGATCAACCCCTCGGACTGGTCACGGGCGGCCACCGCGCTGGCCCAGGACGCCGGGTTGCCGATCCGGATGGCGGTGGCGAACGTCTGGGGGTTGGCCACCGGGGCGCCGAGCACCAGGGGGGCCGCCCCCGCCGCCTGGCCGCCGACCATCCGGGGCAGCTGGGTCGCCCGCCCCGCCTCCCGGTACTCGCGGAAGCCGCGCCAGTAGGCGGTGATGTTGCCGGCGTTGCCGACCGGGATGGCCAGGACGTCCGGGGCGTCGCCGAGCTCGTCGACGATCTCGAAGGCGGCCGTCTTCTGACCCTCGATCCGGTTGGGGTTGACGCTGTTGACCAGGGTCACCGGATGGGTGTCGGCGAGCTGACGGACCGACCGGAGGGCCTCATCGAAGTTGCCCTCGATGATCAGCACCGTCGCTCCGAAAACCTGCGCCTGGACCAGTTTGCCGAGCGCGATCTTCCCCGCCGGCACGACCACCACGGTGCGCAGGCCGAAGCGCGCTCCGTACGCCGCGGCCGAGGCGCTGGTGTTGCCCGTGGAAGCGCAGATGATCGCCCGGCTGCCGGCCTCCAGTGCCTTGGCCACGGCGACCACCATTCCCCGGTCCTTGAAGGAGCCGGTCGGGTTGAGCCCCTCGAACTTGAAGTGGAGCGAGCGCAAACCGAGGTCCACGCCGATGTGGCGGGACTCGATCAGGGGTGTCCCCCCTTCGCCGAGGGTGATCCGCGGGGTGCTGGCGGTGAGCGGAAGATGCTCGGCATAACGCTCGATCAGGCCCGCTCCACGCTGGGCGCCACCCGCCGTCACGCCGTGGCCCCCAGGCGGTCGAGGTGCTGCACGACCTTCACCGGCAGCCCAGGGCCTTCCAGGGCCGTGAGGCTCCGGTCCAGGGCGGCCCGGGTCGCCGACCGGGTCAGGACCACCAGCTCGCCGCCGGAGCCTCCTGGGCCGATCTGCTCCACGACAACTCCTCCCCGTGTGAGCGCCTCGACAACCACGGCCGATGCGTCCGGGCGACCGTCAACCCGCACCCGGAGCCAGGCAGCGGTCTCCGCCACCGCCCCGTCGAGGATCGGAACCGGCGCGGCCGGCGGCTGCGGCACCTCGCGGCCCGCGCGGCGAGCCCGGGCCACCGCCACGATGTCACTGAGCACCGCGCTGGCGGCGGCTTCGGCTCCAGCCCCCCGCCCGCGCAGCACGAGCCGCCCGGCGAGGTCGCTCTCGACGACGACGGCGTTGTCGGCGCCCTCGAGGTCGCCCAGGGGGTGGCCGGAACGCGGGACAAGCGTCGGCTGGACGGACAGCGCCAACCCGGCTCCCGACCGCTCGACACGTGCCACGAGCCGGATCACCGATCCGAGCCGGGCTGCCGCGACGACGTCGGCGGGATCGATGTCACGGATGCCGCGCCGCTGGACCTGCTCGGGGCGCACCTCCGCGCCCATCGCGAACCAGGCGAGGATGCAGAGCTTCTGGGCGGCGTCGTGGCCTTCGAGGTCGTTGGTCGGGTTGGCCTCCGCATACCCGCGCTCCTGCGCGTCGGCCACGGCCCGGTCAAAGTCATCCCCCGCCTCGAGCCGCCCCAGGATGTGATTGGTGGTCCCGTTGATCACCGCGGTGATCCGCTGGACCTCGTCTCCCCGCAATGAGTCGCGGAGCACCGCGAGCACCGGGATGGCCGCGCCCACCGCGGCCTCGAATGCCAGCCCACCGCTGGCGGGCTGCACCGCCTCGACCAGGCGGTGGCCGGCGGTGGCGATGACGGCCTTGTTGGCGGTCACGACCCCCAGCCCCCGCCGGAGCGCGGTGTCGAGCAGGGTGCCGGCCGGCTCCAGGCCGCCCAGCAGCTCGACCACGATGTCCACGTCTGGGGCCGTCACCGTCGCGGTCGCGTCGGCGTCAACGGTCATTCCACGGACGGCCAGCCGGCGAGCCCGCCCCGGGTCCCGCTCCGCGACGCGGCGCAGCACCAGCGGGCCGCCGCTCCGGGCTGACAGGCGATCGGCATGCGTGTCGAGCTCTCGGGCGACCGTCGCACCGACCGTCCCCACGCCGAGCAGCGCGATCCCGAGCTCTCTGGTCATTGGCGGCCGAGTCTAGTCGACCGGGTGATGCGGCCCGGGTCAGCCCGTCTCCGCCGGCTCCGTGCGGGGTGGGGGAGGGGCACCGGGGCGGTACCGGCTGAGCCCCGGAAAGCGCGACTGCCGGGCGAGCAGGCGGAGCAGCGGGATCACCGCTCCGGACGGTACCGGGTCGCTCCAGAGGCCCCCCTGCGCGGCATCGCATCCGAGTTGCTGGATCGAGGTGCGTGCCGCCTCGTCATCGACCCCGGCGGCGATGACGGTGAGGTTGAGGGCGTGAGCCAGCTCGACGATGCCGCGCACCGCAGCAGCTTCCACGCCCTCGTGGCGCGCCGAGGCCAGCAGCGACCCGTCCAGCCGCAGCTCGGTGAAGGGCAGGGAGCGGAGTCGGAGCAGCGAGGTGGAGTCGGAGCCATAGTCGTCCAGAGCGACGCCCACCCCCATCTTGGCGAGAGATCGAAGGACCGGAGCCTCCATCGAGAGGGTGGTGTTCTCGTCGACCGTGATCGAGAGGGACGCCGGCGGCACACCCCACCGTTCCAGGAGGCCGCTCACGGCGCGCGGGAGCTGGTGGTCCTGCACGTTGCGCCCGGCGATCTTGACGTTGACCCGCAGGGCGTGGCCCTGATCACGCCAGCGCGCCTGCTGCTCGATGGCAAGCCCCAGCGCACAGCGGGTCAGCGGCCGGATGATCTCGGTCTCCTCCGCGGCCGGGACGAATTGGTCCGGGGCCAGCAGGCCGTGCCGTGGGTGGCACCAGCGCACCGTCGCGTCCAGGCCGAGCAGCGCCGAGTCGGCGAGGCGCACCACCGGCTGGTAGAAGAGCTCCAGCTCCTGGTTGTCGATCGCCTTCCTCAGCTCGGCGAGGCGCACCGCCCGGTCCTCGATCTCGGCTGTGTCATCCGCGGGTGTGTAGACACGCCAACCCCGCCGTGCCTGCTTGGCCGCCTGGCGGGCGATCTCGGCATGCGCCATCAGGGTCTGCGCGTCGGGGCCGTGATCGGGGAAGTTCGCGATGCCGATGCTGATCCCGGCTTCGAGGGCATGCCCGTCGACCGTCAGCGGCTCCTTGAAGGCGGCGAGCACCTGGCGGGCGATCCGTGCACTCGCCGCCGGGGTGGCGCTGCCTCCCGGGATGACGGCGAAGTCGTCGCCTCCCAGTCGCGCCACGACATCGGTGGCCCGAAGGGTCTGGCGGAGCCGCTCGGCGACCGCCACCAGCAGGCGGTCCCCCACGCCGTGGCCGAGACCTTCGTTGACCTCCGCGAAGCGGTCCAGGTCGAGGAGGAAGACACTGAAGGGGGCCCGCCGCGCCGCGGCGACCTCCAGGCGGGCGAGGAGCGCCTCCCGGAGCTGCCGGTCGTTGGGAAGTCCCGTCAGGCTGTCGTGAAGTGTCTGATGGATGAGCGCGGCCGATTGGGCGCGGACCTCGGACATGTCGCGCACGACGACGATGCGACCCTCGCCCTCGGCGACGAGGCGGCTGTCCACCTGCGCCGAGAAGGTGGTCCCGTCGCGCCGGAACGCCGCCATCTCGGCCTGGCCCGGGCCGCTTCCACCCATGGGCAGATCGGAGGCACCCGATCGGAATGCGGGCAGCAGCCGCTCGACGTGGCAGCCGGTGAGGGTGCCGTCCGCCGCTTCGAAGAGCCGGTGGGCCGCCCGGTTGGCCAGGGTCACCTGCCCGTCGCCGGCCAGGATCAGGATGGCCTCGGTCACGGCGTCCGCCACCGCCCGGAGCCGGGTGGCGGAGGCGCTCAGATCGTCGGCCCGCTCCTCGAGCCGGCGCCGATCGCGTCGGGCCTGGCGCACGAGGGCAGAGCAAGCCGCCACCAGGGTGAGGAGGAGCAGGACGACCAGCAGGGCGATGCCAACGTTCATTCGCTTCGTGCCGACACTACCTGACGGCCGCCGACTTCTCGCGACGGCGAGGTGACGGTGCGACGGAGAGTCGGTGCAGCGGCGGGCACGGGCCGAGTCCACCCGGTGGTACGGTGGATGCCAGTCATGGCATCTCAAAGCTCTCAGCCGCCCCACCCGTGATCGAGGCCAGCGCCGACGTCACCGTGCCGGTCGGGAGAGAGGAGGCGTTCGCAGCCCTCTCCGACCTGGAGCACGCCGACTGGCTGCCCGGCGTGAAGGGACTGGTGCACATCGGTGGCCCCGCCCAGGGGGTGGGCGCGCGCTATGAGGTCGAGGCGGGCATCTCCGGGCGCCACCTTCGCGGGGTGCTCGTGTGCACGGATGCGACCCGTCCGGAGCGGACGGTCATGACCCTGGAGGACGGTCTCGACCTGACCATCACCGGCACGGTCCGCCCGGTGAGCGGTGGCTGCAAGGTTTTGCTCACCGCCCGCTACTCGGTCGGCAACGGCCTCGCCGGCCTTGCCGTCGAACGGGCCAGCGCGGGGGCGGCGCGCAGGGAGGTGTCCCGGGCTGTCGAGCACTTCGCGGCCCAATTCGGCCGCAAGGCGCCGGCCGGCGTTTGAGCCTGGTCGTGGGCAGGTTCACCCTCCCGATGGGATGCTGACCTCGCCATGAGCGTGAGGGAGGACGACACCGAGCTCGATGCCCTGGCGGCCCAGGTGCGCGCCCGTCCCAGGCTGTCCGCCGCGGCCGTGGAGGTCCTGATCGCCGCTGCCGTCGCAGGTGACCCGGACGCTCACGCCGCCCTGGTCGAACACGCGCTGAGCCCGGTCCTCGCCGAGGCGGTCGCCCACCGCGACCGCGGGGTGGAGGTCCTCGACCTCTTTCAGGAAGGCTCGCTGGCGGCGCTGGTGGCGGTCGAGGAGTACGTCGAGCGCAGCGGCAATGCTGCCGGGTTCGCCGCCTACATCCGCCGCGTCGTCAACCGTCATCTCGACCACGTCATCGAGGAGCGCGAAGCCGCCGTCGCGGAGGCCGCCGACCTGGTCGAGGACACCCGCCTGCTCGACGTGGCGCGGGTGGCGCTCCACCGGCAGGCCGGCCGCCAGCCCACCGTGACCGAGCTGGCGTCGGTGCTCGTCTGGTCCCCCGAGAGGGTCGAGCTGATCTCCGGGATCCTGGACAACGCCCGCTCCGACTTCGACTCCGACATCGTCCAGTACCTGGACGACGCCAGCGACGATGGTGGCGGCGGCGGATGGGATGACGCGGAGGAGGAGGAGTAGGGCCGTTCACGGCTCCTTCGCCTCGCCGGCCTCGGAACGCGACATCCCGCGCCAGGGGTTCTTCGGCACCCGCTAGGTCTCGCGGAGGTCCTCGTGGCGCCAGTCGAGGTCGCGCAGTTCCGGCGCCGGCGCACCGCGGTGGACCGCGCCCGGGCCGAAGCGGCGCTGGAGCGCGTCGAGGGTGGCGTCGAGGTGGCGTTCGCGGGCCGCGCGCGGTGCGCTGAAGAGATCCAGCTGCGCCGCGTTCTCCAGGTGGTGCACGCCGACCCCGACGAGGCGGACCGGCCGGTCCGGCTGATGAGCAGCGGCGAGGAGAGCGATGGCGCCGGAGGTGATGGCCGCATCGCTGTCGCTTCCCCCATCGAGGGGGCGCTGCCGCGTCAGGGACGTGAAGTCGGCGTAGCGAAGCTTGAGGCTGACCGTCCGTGCGCTGAGCCCGGCGGCGCGCAATCGTCGCCCCACGTCGGCCGAGAGATGGCGAACGCGCTCCCGGAGCACGCCGGCGTCGCTGACGTCGCGATCGTAGGTTTCCTCACGGGAGATCGACTTCGTCGCGCTGGGGGGCGTCACCGCTGAGGTGTCGATCCCCCGGGCACGGCGGGTCAGGGAGTGGGCTGCGGCCTTGCCCAGGCGTCGCTCGAGCAGCGCCACCGGATGCCCGGCCAGCTCACCCAGGGTGCGAAGCCCCAGCCCGGCGAGGGTGCCGGCCGTGGACGGGCCAAGCCCGGGAAGCGTGCGGAGCGGAAGGGGACGGAGAAACTCCGTCTCCTCGCCCGGCCGCACGACGACGAACCCTCGCGGCTTGCGCAGATCGGAGGCGATTTTGGCGACGGTCTTGGAGGTGGCGATCCCGAAGCTCGCGTAGAGCCCCGTCTCCGCCAGGATCTGGTCACGAAGGCGGGTGGCCATCTCCTCGGGGTCGCCCGGGGTGGCGGTCACGTCCAGGTATGCCTCATCCAGGGAGAGGGGTTCGACGAGGGGGGTCAGCGCTCGTGCCAGAGCAAAGATCCGGGTCGACGCCTGCCGGTACGCGGGGAAGTCGACCGGGAGCACGGTGGCCATGGGGCAGAGGCGCACGGCTCTCCCCAGCGGCATCGCGGAGTGAACCCCGTAGCGGCGCGCCTCGTACGAGGCGGCGGAAACCACGGCACGGGCCGTGCGCCCATCCGCCCCACCGCCGACGATCACCGGCCGTCCGCGCAGCTCAGGACGCCGCTCTTGCTCCACCGACGCGTAGAAGGCGTCCAGATCGAGGTGGATGATCGCTCGCACCCAGCCCATCAGCCGATTCTGTCGCTCGCGCAGCGCCAGTGGGGGGACGGGACGGTCGGGGGCCCCGGGGCAGAGCCGTCAGGAGGCCGGCTAGCCGGTGGCCCCGGATGGCTGGCGGGTCGCGAAGTCCCGGAGGTCGTCCTCGGTGAGGTAGCCGGCAGCGACCATCAGCTCGACGTAGCTGACCCCCAGGTGGGGCGCGGCCCGGCGGAGCACCCACGGAGGGGGGTTGTCCTTGTTCTTGTTGACCGCCTGGTAGAAGTAGATCTGGTTGAGGTCACAGAGCAGCGCCAGGCGATGGAGGGAGATGCCCCGAACTCGACATCGCTCGATCAGGTAACGCCGGAAGGCGGAATCGATCATCTCGCTTCCTGCTTGATTTCTCGGGTCAACGGGATGTGTGGTCGCCAACGACGCTACCACGGTTGCCCCTCCCCTGCGGTGGGAACAGCAGTTCGACCAGGTCGGAGAGCCGGTCGATCACCGCGTCCGCGTCGCCCGGCCCGGAGTCGTCCCGATGCTCGCGGGTCCGGATGGTCACCATCCCGGCGGCACGCGCGCCGGCGATGTCCTCGCGGCGGCGGTCTCCCACCATCGCGCTGCGGCTCGCCTCGACACCCAGGTCGCCCAGGGCGGCGGCGAAGATCTGGGGCGCCGGCTTGCGCCAGCCGATCTCACTGGAGAAGGTCACGCTGTCGAAGAGGCCGGCCAGCCCGAGGTGTGCCAGCTGGAGGCGGAGGCTGACGGCACGGTAGGGGGCGTTCGAGCAGATGCCGAGGCGGAGGCCACGTCGCCTCAGCTCCTCCAGGGTGCCCACCGTCGCAGGTGACACGGCGACCCCCTCCCACCAGGCCTGCTGCACCAGGGCGGCAAACACGTCACTGAGCTCATCGGAGAGCCGGATGCCGAGCGCCGCATAGGCCTGACGCTCCTCCACCACGGCGTCGATCTCCCTCAGGGAGCCGGTCGCCTCGTGGCGCGCCACCGCGCCCTCGACGCGGTCGTGCACCTCGGCGAGGAGCGTCGCGGCGGATGGAAGCGGGCCCACTCCGGACGCGCGGAGCCGCCGGATGACCTCCTCGTGGGCGCGAAGCAGGGCTTCGGTGGGGCGGGTGAAGCTGACCAGGGTCAGCCCGTAATCGAAGAGGAGCGCCTCGACCGTGCGCCCACCGAGCTGCGCGCCCGGCCTCATCAGTGGGGCTGCTGGCCGCGTCCAGGCCCGCCCCGGCGCTTCCTCCCCGAGACTCTTCTCCGCCGGCGCCGCCCGGAGCCGCCAGGCGCCGCCGAGCGGGCAAAGCGGTCATAGAACGTCTTGGAGGGATGAGCTTCGGTGGAGACTCGCGCCCTCGCCCCGGGCGTGGCCTCAACCCGGGCGGCGTACTCGCCAAGCAGCGCCTCCAGGGGCCGCTTGTCGCTCGCCGACGGGGACGCTGTCTCCGCCCAGGGTTGCACGGTGGAGGTCTCAGCGTCCGGGGGTGGTGCCTCTTCCTCGCCGGGGACCGAGTCGATCAGCTCCTTGATCGCGCGGGCGACCACATCGTCCGAGCTGCCGGCCCCGTTGGCTCGGTCGCTCATGGTGTCGGGCCTCGCTCGCGGACGCTCGGCGCCACCTGGAACCCGGCCAGGGCCAGGCCGGCGATCGTCTTCACGTCAACGGCGTCCGCGGCGATCAGGTGGCCAACCTCTGCCTCGGTGAAGAGCTGGGCGATCACGTGCTCGTCCGGGTCGGTGTGCGTCTCACCGGGGCTGAGGCGGCGTGCCGCGAAGAGGTGGAGCAGCTCCCCGCTGTATCCCGGTGCCGTCGGGCCCATGGCGAGTCGCTCCCAGATCTCCGCCGTGTATCCGGTCTCCTCGGCCAGCTCGCGGCGAGCCGCCGTCCCGGGCTCCTCGCCGGCGGTCAGGGTGCCCGCCGGGATCTCCCACAGCGCCCTGCCGATGGCGTGGCGCCACTGGCGCACCAGCACGACACGGCCGTCGGCGTCGATGGCCACCATCGCGACCGCCCCGGGGTGCTCGATGATCTCTCGCCCGGCGAGATTGCCGTCGACAGTCTCCACGGTGTCGTCATGGACGGTGAGCAACCGGCCCTGGAATACGGTCCGCCGCTCCACGGGGTGCTCTCTGAGCAAGTCGTCGATCATGGTTCGAAGTCTGACAGCAGCCGCACGGGACCGGTCACGGAGGGGCCGAGGGCCGCACGCTCGCCGAGCGGCTGTGGTAGGGTGCCCGGGTCACGGATCGATCCGATCGCGTCCTGCACGGCGGGGTTGGCCCCGCCAGTCCGAGGCCCACCACCCTCACCTCGGTGGAACGGATACTCAGCTGAGCCGTCCTCCGCGAGTCGTGGAGTGAAGCGACGAGGGGAACGGTTGGGGCAGTCAGGGGAGATCATCTCGATGCGGACTGCGATGCGCCCTCCACAGTGGGCAAGCTGGCGCGCCGGCTCGCTCGCGCGGTCGGTGCCTCGCCTGGATCGGCCGCTCCACGGCGCGGCGCGGTGGCTGGCACGCCACCTCCGCGGGCTCGGCCACCGCGGTGGCCGCATCTGGATTCCGCGGCGCCTCGGGGAACTGACCGTCGGGATTGCCATCCTGCCTCTGAGCGCCGTGCTGACCCTGACCGTGGCAGCGTTCTCGAGCCCCTCCGCGGTCCAGATCCAGGGCCCGCCGATCAGTTCCGCCGGCTCCCTCCTCCGCTTCCACATCCTGCCTCTCGGCGACCCGTTGAACGCAGGAACGGGGGTGATCAGCGCGCCGGTGCTCGCCAGCCTTCCCCCTGCCCCCAAGCTCTCCCCTCTTCAGGTGGTCAACGGCACGGAGATCCCCTCCGACCCCTACTCCACCGCCGAGGTGGAGGCCATCATCACGCAGGCGGCTCAGGCCGATGGGGTCAGCCCGGCCTGGATGATCAGCACGGCCACGTGCGAGTCCACTCTTCACACCAACTCGTACAACCCCTCCGGCCCCTACTACGGCCTTTTCCAGTTCGTCATGTCCACCTTCAGGGCTCACGGGGGCACGAACATCTGGGATCCGGTCCAGCAGTCCGACATCGCGGCGAGCATGTTCGCCTCCGGGGACTCGTCGGCCTGGCCGGTCTGCTCGCTGGCCTGACCCCGCCGGTTTCCTTTCAGCTCCGCCGCTCGGCCGTCCACCCGCCCGGCGTGAGCGCCGGCGCGCGGCCGGTGACCGGCCTCAGCTGATCTCCGTCGCGTAGAGCTGGCACGACGCCGGCGTGGCACTCACCAGGACCGGCACCGAGCTGGCCGCCGAGGCCCCTCCTGGCCAGACGGTTGCCGTGAGCCCGCCGCCGACGATGGTCCCGGTACTGTCCTCGCAGGCCGCGGAGAGGCTCAGCAGCGTCCCGGACGGGACCTGCCCGCTCAGGGTTGCAGAGACGTCCCCCTCGTACCCGGTCGTTCCAGCACAGGGGGAGCCGCACGCGTACGTCGCCGCGGTCGCGGTCATGATGGCGCGATCTCCGGACTGCCAGCCACCGACGGTAAAGGAGACGGCGGCGCTGGTGGCCCGGGCGCACGAGTCGGTGCACAGGGCGGTGACCGCCAGGCTCTCCCCCGACGCCAGCGACACCGGCTCCGCGGTGAGGGCGTACGTCCCGCCCGGGAAGTGGACGGTGAAGCTGACCACCACGCCGGTGGCGATGTGTGCCGAGGCCTGATTGTGCAGTACGGCCACCGGGTACGCCTGGAGGTCGTACGCGCCCACTCCCGAGGCCGTCACCGTCACCTGTTCCGTGTCCGGGGCGGAGCTGGGGGACGCCGTCGCCACCGGCGTCGGCGTCGGCGGGTGCGAGGGGGTGGGCGTTGCCGAAGCGTGCGGGACTGTCCCCGCGCACGCGGTCATGGCGAGGGCGAGGAGGGCGACCGGCAGGTGCCGCAACACACGGCGATGGTAGACGGCCTCGGGCCGTCGCGGTGGAGACGCGCGACGGGCGGAGGAGCAAGGCGCTCCTCCGCCCGCCGCTGCGGGTCGAGATCCGTCTAGCTCGCGAGGTCGGTGCGGATGGTCTTGAGGTCCGTCTTGCACTTGCCGAGGTCGGATCGGGCGGTCTGTGCCTGGTCGCGGGCCGAGACGAGCGTCGGCTGGTTGCCGGGGTAACCGGAGGGGAGAAGGTCGATCACCTCGGAGACGATGCCCGAAGATGCCGACTGCGCAGCAGCCAGCTGGGTGGTGCAGTCGTTGAACGCGGTCTGCGCCGCCGCCTTCTGCGCGGCCGAGGCGCTGCTGTTGTTGATCGCGGTCTGGATCGAGGGCAGCTTCGACTGGAGGTTGACCTCGACCGTCGTCTCGGTGTTGGCGGCGATCACCAGGTGCACCTTGGGCTGCTCGAGGAGGTAGACCCGGTAGCCGGTGACAATGGTCGCGGTGTCGGCGAGCGCCTGCTTCACCGTGGTGTCGCCCTTGATCGTCGCGAGGAGTGTGGTGAGGCCGGACTCGTCAGCCTGGATCTGGCCGAGCAGGGTCGCCCTGTCGCTCGCGCTGATGTCCTTGCTGTTGTTGACGTCAGAGGTCATCTTCTGGAGAGCGGTCTCCCGGTTGGAGACTGCCGTGGACGCGCGCTGATCGATGCATGCCAGCATCACGCTGACGCTGCCGGTGCAGGCTCCGGCGGCGGTGGGGCTGGCAGAGGGAGTGGATGCGGCCATGGCGGGCAGGACGCCCGCGGCGGCGAGGGCGGCGCTCACCGCCACGGCGGCGATGCCGATGCGGATGGGGTGGTGCAGCTTCATGTGGTCTGGTCTCCTGTTCATCTGAACGTGGACCCCATGCTGGCACCGGTCAGTCGGCGACTCCCTGAGAGGCCGCTGAAACCTTGGCCACGATGCGGTGGTGTCGCGCCTTTCTCAGCCGCCTCTCAGCTGCGAGTGCCGAACTCGCTGCGCCGGAAAAGCGCGTGCAGGGGCAGGGACCGCGCCAGCAGGGCGGCCTCCGCGCCCTCCTCGCGGTCGACCAGGACGATGGCCTCCGCGACCAGCACGCCGGTGGGCGCAAGCGCCTCCAGGGCGCGGAAGGCCGATCCGCCGGTGGTGACGACATCCTCGATGAGAGCCACGCGCTCGCCCGGTACCGGCGCCGGCCCTGCGATCTTGGCCGCGGTGCCGTGAACCTTCTCCGCCTTGCGGATCATGAAGGCGCGGAGCGGCGGGTCCGAGCCGGCCCCGCTCAGGGCCACGATCGCTCCCAGGAGCGGGCCCACCCCGTCGTCCCCGGCCACCGCGGTGACAGCCAGCTCGCGGCAGCGTCCCAGCATCAGCGACGCCGCCAGGAAGAGACCGCGGCCCTCCAGGGTCACCTGCTTGCCGTCGAAGAAGTAATCGCTCCGCCTCCCGCTCGCGAGCACGAAGTCCCCCCAGCGGAAGGCGCGCTCCGCGAGCAGCCGGTGCAGCTCGTCGCTCTGGGCGGTCATTCCGCCGGTCGCCAGCGCAGCACCGGCCGGCGCGCCGCCCCCACCTCGTCGACGCGACTCACCGGCGTCTCATGGGGAGCGGAGCGCACGTAGTCGAGGTCTTTCTCGGCTTCGGCGACGATGACCGCGCAGACGTCGGCGAGGAGGTCGAGGCTGCGCTTCGACTCCGTTTCCGTCGGCTCGAACATGAGCGCTTCGGGGACCGTGGTGGGGAAGTACGCGGTGGGCGCGTACACCCCGTAGTCGAGCAATCGCTTGGCGACGTCCAGGGCGCGGAGTCCCGCCACCCGGCTCCCCCTGGTGGTGGCAACGAACTCGTGCATGGAGTCGGAGGTCACCGCCATCGGGAAGATCCCGCGCAGCCGCGACTGGAGATAGCGGGCGTTGAGGACGGCGTTCTCGGCCACCGTGGAGATGGAGGAGCCGTAGGCCCGGATGTACGCGTAGGCGCGCACCAGCATCCCGAAGTTGCCGTAGTAGGACCGCACCTTGCCGATGGACTGAGGCCGATCGTGGTCCAGCAGGAAGCGGTCGCCGTCCCTCTCCACCGTGGGCGTCGGCAGGAAGGCGGTGAGTGCCTCCGCGACCCCGACCGGGCCGCTCCCCGGCCCGCCCCCACCATGGGGGGTCGAGAAGGTCTTGTGGAGATTGAGGTGGACGACGTCGAAGCCCATGTCGCCGGGGCGGGCAACCCCGACCAGGGCGTTGAGGTTGGCGCCGTCGTAGTACAGCAGCGCGCCCGCCTCGTGAGCGATGCCGGCGATCTCCAGGATGTCCTTCTCGAAGACGCCGAGGGTGTTGGGGTTGGTCATCATGATCGCCGCCACCCTGCCGTCCAGATGCCCGGCGACGTCGGCGACGTCCACGGTGCCGTCGGGGTTGCTCCGGATGGTCACCACCTCGAGACCCGCCAGAGCCGCAGAGGCGGGGTTGGTTCCATGCGCCGAGTCGGGGATGAGCACCCGGGTCCGCTGCGTGTCGCCACGGGCGGCGTGATACGCCTGGATCATTCGCAACCCGGTCCACTCGCCGTGGGCTCCGGCGGCGGGTTGGAGGGAGATCCGGGCCATCCCGGTGATCTCACAGAGCAGCCGCTCCAGCTCCCACATCAGCTGCAGCGCGCCCTGGACGTCGCCGGCATCCTGGTAGGGGTGGATGTCCGCGAAACCGGCCAACCTCGCCAGTTCCTCGTCAACCGCAGGGTTGTACTTCATGGTGCAGCTGCCCAGCGGGTAGATTCCCTGATGCAGGTTGTGGTTGCGGCGGGCGAGACGTCCCAGGTGGCGGGCGAGCACCGGCTCGGGAACCGCCGGCACGGCCACCGGGGTGGCGCGGAGTGCCACACCGGGCAGGAGCTCGGCGAGGGGCCGGTTCGCGACACCCGTCTCCACCTCTCGCGGCCCCCTCCCCAGGTCGCCGCCCAGCTCGAAGACGAGCGGCTCCTCGCCCGCCCATTCGGGCGCCGGTACCGGTCTCTTCTGCATGCCCGGTTCGATGGACTCGCTCATGGGTTCACCGCGACCGGACCCGCGAAGCGGGACGCCGCCTCGACGTACCGGTCCAGGGAGGCGGGGGTGCTGGTCTCGGTGCAGCAGACCAGGATCTGCCCGCGGCGGTCCGCATCAAATCGCCCGAGCGGCAGGCCGGCGACGATTCCCTGGTGGCGCATCGCCCTGGCGAAGTCCTCGGCGTCGCCGGGAACCTGGAGCACGAACTCCCACAGGTAGGGGTGGGCCGGCTCTGCCAGCCCGAAGCCGTCCAGGGCGCTCAGCCTGCCGGCCAGGGCGTGGGCTCGCTGGACACTGATCTCGGCCACCCGGCGCATCCCGGCTCCCCCCATCCTGGCCATGTAGACGGTCGCCGCCAGGGCGGTCAGGGCGTGGTTGGTGCAGATGTTGGAGGTCGCCTTCTCGCGGCGGATGTGCTGCTCACGTGCCTGCAGGGTCAGCGCATAGGCGCGCCTGCCGTGGCGGTCGTGGGTGAGACCGACCAGACGTCCCGGCATCCGCCGCATCAGCTCCTGCCGCACCGCCATGAAGCCGAGGTGGGGCCCTCCAAAGGACGGGGGCACGCCGAGCGGCTGGCCGTCCCCGACGGTGATGTCGAAACCGAGGTCTCCGGGCGGGGTGACCAGCGCGCAGGCGATCGGGTCCGCGCTGCAGATCGAGATGGCTCCGACCGCCCTGGCGGCCTGGGCCACCGGGGCGAGCTCCTCCACCCTTCCGAGAAACCCGGGCAGGGCGACGACGGCGCACGCATCGCCGGCTGCCACGCTCGTGCTCACGTCGTCGGTGATCACCACCGCGACCCCGCGACCCCGCCCGTAGGTGCGGATCACGGCGAGCGTCTCAGGGTGCAGGTCGGCGGCAGCCACCACCCGGTCTCGCCCGGTCTGGGCCACGGCCATCATCACGCCCTCGGCGGCTGCCGTCGCGCCGTCGTAGAGGGAGGCGTTGGCGACGTCCATGCCGGTGAGCTCGCAGATCATCGACTGGAACTCGAAGATCGTCTGCAGCGTGCCCTGGGATGCCTCGGCCTGGTAGGGGGTGTAGGCCGTGTAGAACTCGGGACGTGCGATGGCGGCCCGGACAATGGCCGGGACGTAGCGGCGATAGACGCCGGCCCCGAGGAAGGAGTCCAGTGATCCGAGGGGGTGGTTGCGACCCGCCAGGCGTTCCAGCTCGATGACCAGGTCCTGCTCGGCGAGCGGCTCCGGGAGAGTCAGCCGGGGGTGGCGGAGTCGCCCCGGGATCGTCGCGAACAACTCCTCCACACTCGCGGCACCGATCGCGTCCAGCATCTGCCGACGCTCAGCGGCTCCGTTGGGGAGGTAGGCCATGGGTGCCGCGATCCCGCTATCAGGACATGTCAGGCCACGGGGTGCCCGCGGCCTCTTCGCCCTCGTCGGTCTCGCTGCGCTGGCGGTACCGCTCGGCCACCATCTTGTAGGCGACGCTCTTGGGGAGCCCCAGCTTGACCAGGGACTTGACCTCGTCGGCCATCACCTTGTCTCGCGCCGTCTCGATGGAGGCGATGACGTCATCGATGCTGACCGTGCTCACTCTCTTGGACACCCCGTCACTGTACCAGCGTTGCGGGCGGCGCCAAACCTCGGACGAGGTTCATCGCACCCCAGACGTTCCGATCATCGCCCAGCTCGGCCCGCCGGATCTCCGGCGGAGGCTGGAGGAAGAGGCTCTTTCCGACGGTCCGCCGCAGCTCCAGCTCGAATCTCCCCCAGGCCTTGACGACCCCGCCTCCGAAGATCACGGCGTCGCAGTCGAGCAGCGCCACCGTGTTGACCACCGCCAATCCCAGCCAGCGGCCGATCTCGGCCCAGGCTGCGGGGTCGTCCAGCTCCTCCGGGGCGACACCGAAGCGTCTGCGGACGGCGTTGCCGCTGGCGAGGGCCTCGAGGCAGCCGTGACCTCCGCAGTGGCACGCCGGACCGCCTAGATGCGCGGGCCAGAGCACCTGGTGGCCCGCCTCGGTGTCGTGGCGTGCGATCACCAGCTCGCCATCGCGCACCACGCCGGCACCGATCCCGGTGCTCACGGTGTAGTAGACGACGGTCTGGAAGCCCCGCCCGGCACCGAAGCGTGCCTCGGCGAGGGCGGCACAGTTGGCGTCGTTCTCGGCGAACACGGGGCAGCCGAAGTGCCTGCCCAAGGTCGCGCGGAGGTCCAGGCCGTGCCACGCCCCCGACAGCCCCGGCGGGTTGAGGAGCGTCGCCCGCTCGCGGTCAAAGGGGCCCGGCGTCGCCACCGCGATCGCCTCCAGCCTGCTTCCGCCGCGGACGCCGTCGAGCATCTCCGAGAGGAAGGTGCCCGGGTCCCCTCCGGTCGGGGTGGGCCGGACGATCGGCGTCCCCGGCAGCCCGCGCTCCCCGGTGACGCTCGCCAGGCACTTGGTCCCGCCGATGTCGATGAGCCCGATCACCGCTCAGTCATCCGCGTTCTGGTCCGCTGACGCGCTGCGCGCGGGATCGGAGGCCGTGGCCGCCGAGCGCCCCCGGCCCCGGACCCACCAGACGACGACCACCGCCACCAGCGCCACGGCCAGGACGATGCCCGCGTCGCCGATCGGGCCGGAGATGCGGTTCCAATTCTTCCCGCCCTCGTAGCCGGCGACGGCCAGGGCCACGGTCCAGGGCACGGTGCCGAGGAAGGTCATCGCCGTGAAGGTGGTGATCCGGATCCGGGCCAGCCCGGCGGGAAACGAGATGTACGTCCTGATCACCGGGAGGAATCGGCCCCAGAAGACGGCGCCCGTTCCGTGACGGCGGAACCATCGGTCAGCCATCTCGACATGGTCGGGGCGGATCCCGATGTACCGTCCCGGCCCGAGCAGCACCGGCTCGCCGAGCCATGCCGCCAGCCCGTAGGCGATCACCGACCCCACCACGTTGCCCACGATGCCGACCACCATGACCGCCACCAGGTTGAGCGAGCCGGTCGAGGCGAGGTAGCCGGCGACCGGCATGATCACCTCGCTCGGGAACGGGACCCCGACGCACTGCACGGTCATGAGCAAGAGGATGGCCAGGAGCCCATAGGTCCCGACCCACCCCTGGACGAGGCTGTCAATGCTGGCGACGGCGTGCATTCAGGGCTCCTGTTGGGGTGAGGGGGGTAGATCGAGGATGGTCGCACCCGCGTGACCGGCCAGGGCGGAGCGGGCCCGGGCGCCGCGCCGCAGCCGGGAGCGGACCACCAGCGCAAGGACGATCACGACGGCAGGCGGGAGGGTACGCCAATCGAAGCTCCCGAGCAGCAGGCCGAGGGGGACGGCGATGGTCACCGCGAGGTCGTAGACGCTCCCCCGCATCCGGGTGGAGACAGCCACCGGGACGGCGATGACGGCGCAGAGGAGACCGGCGAGGGGGAGGGACAGCGCCAGCCCCGAGATCAGCGGCACCAGCCCACGTCCGCCGCGCCGGAAGCCGACCGGGAACGCGTCTCCCACCACGCACCCGGCTATGGCGCTCGCGGCGAACCAGTCGGTGTGGTGGCTGAGGAGGTAGGCGATGAGGCCCACGACGCCGCCCTTGAGCAGCTCGATGAAGCCCGCGAGGAGCGCGGTGGAGGGTCCTGCCGCTCGGAGCGTGTCGATCGCCCCGGTACCCCCGAAGAGGCGCAGGTCGATCCCCTTCTCCCGCCGGACCAGCAGCCACGCGACGGGCAGCGCGCCCACCGCGTAGGCGATCCCGAAGGCGATGGCGGCGGAGAGAGGCGTTGCGGTCACGCTCACGGCCACGAGACTAGCCGAGCCAACCACCTCGCGGGGGACCAGAATGGCTGCAGCTGTGCCATCGGTCCGCCATCTCTCCCGATTTCCCGCCTGGCCCCAACCGTTCGACCCTGACGCCGAGCTGGACTGGTCGGACCCGGCGTTCAGCCGGCGGCTCCTCGCCGAGCACCTGGACCAGGCCCACGACGGGGCCAGCCGGCGCCGCACGCTGATCGAGCGGCACGTCACCCGCCTTCGCCAGCTGCTCCCCGACCCGCCGGCCCACGTCTTGGACGCCGGCTGTGGGCCCGGCCTGTACGCGGTGGGGCTGGCCGAGCTCGGCTACCGAGTCGACGGCGTCGACCTCGGGCCCGCCGTCATCCGGCATGCCCGCAAGGAGGCCCGGGCCCGTGGGGTGGCCCGTCTCACCCACTTCGAGGTGGGGGACGTCCGCAACCTGCCGCTCGAGCCGCGATACGACGCGGTCCTGCTCATCTATTACGTCCTTGAGAATCTCACCGCACCCCGGCAGGCCGCCGCGCTGCGCCGGCTCGCCGCCTCGCTCCGACCCGGTGGCCGGCTGATCGCCGAGTTCCGGCTGCGGCCCGACCAGCTGCCGGGGCGGCTCTCGGCCTGGGAGGTCTCCGACGGCTCTCTTCTGGGGAAGCGCCGCCAGCTCCTGCTCAGCGACAGCGTCTTCGACCGGACCCGCAATCTCTTCATCCTCCGCGAGGTCGCGATCTTCCCGGGCGGCCGCGTCGCCGTCCAGCAGACCACCAGCCGGCTGCTGCGCTTCGAGGAGATCCCGGTCGCCTTCGACCGGGCCGGGATGCGGGTGACCCACACCTTCGACGGCTGGACCCGTTACCCGGGCAGCCCTCTCTGCGACAGCCTGGTCGTGGTCGGCGAACTTGAACCCGGCTCTCCGCCCAGCGGGGTGTTGAAGAACCCCCGACGGTCCTGACGCCCCCATCCTCGGCGATGCGTGCGTCGCCTCCTGCGGGGGCTCGGTCGAATACCTGCAGGTATGCTCCCTCGCCTCCTCGTCGGCTCCTTCGCCTCACCGGTCTGGGAACGGCATCCCTCGCCGGGGGTTCTTCAACACCCGCCGGTTTCAACCGGTGAACGCAACGGGGTGGTCTGATCTGGTGGATAGCCGCCATGAGAGGTGCCCCGTGCCGAGGACCAGGTTGACCCTGCAGGAGCGAGAGGAGATCTCGCTGGGAATGTCCCGCGATATCTCGATGCGTCAGCTGGCTCG
>JBEKGP010000017.1:0-35094 GCA_050012735.1 Candidatus Dormibacteria bacterium | reverse complement strand
GGTCAGGACCCTGGTGATCGAGGCGCGCGAGGACCTGGAGATCGCCCGCGGGGTGCGCCAGGTGCTCACCCCCTCCCCCGTCCAAGCTGCGGAGTCCTCGCCGGAGAGGTGACAGCCCGAGATCAGGAGCGGCCGGCTCGCCGCCTCATCCTCTGGGACGTCGACGGCACCCTGGTGTCGTGCGGACCGTCCGGACGCGAGGCTCTGGAGAGCGGAGTGCGCCTGGCCGCAGGATTGACGGCCCTCCCCCACCTCCCCATGGGGGGCAAGACCGATCCGCAGATCGTCGGCGAGATGCTGCTCGACGCCGGGGTGGAGCCCGCCGATCTTGACAGCCTGGTGCCGGTGGCGCTCGCCGAGGCGACGCGGGCGCTGGCCGGGTGGCGGGAGCGGATGGGACGTGAGGGGCGCGTCCTTCCCGGGATAAGGCGGCTCCTCGACGAGCTGGCCGGCAGGGACGAGGTGCGCCAGACGCTCCTTACCGGCAACGTGGCGGTGAACGGCGCCGTCAAGGTCGGCGCCTTTGGCCTCGAGGGCTACTTCGACCTTCCGATCGGAGCCTACGGAGACGACAGCGCGGAGCGGGAGCTGCTGGTGCCGATCGCGCTCAACCGGGTGCGGGAGCTGCGCGGCGAGACGTACGGGCCCGAGCAGGTGTGGGTGATCGGCGACACGCTCCGCGACCTGGCCTGCGCCCGTGCGGCCCGAGTGCGCTGCCTCCTCGCGGGGACGGGCCCCGGTGGCTTCGAGGCCGTCCGCAGGCTCGACGCCGACGCGGTGCTCGAGAATCTCGCGGACACCGAGGCGGTGCTGGGCATCCTGCTCGGGTAGGCCTCGGCCGGGCGGCGCCTCCCCGGATGACGGCGTACACGGACGGCTACGATCGCGGGATGGCTGACCAGGATCCGCTCTCCGAGACGGAGTTCTGGGCGATCTACCGCAGGGTGCCCCGGCTGACGGTCGAGGTCGTGGTGACCGGCGATCGGGGCGTGCTGCTCACCCGCCGGGCGATCGAGCCGTGCCGGGGGATGTGGCACCTCCCGGGCGGCACCGTCCGCTTCGGGGAGCGTCTCGTCGAAGCGGTCGGGCGGGTCGCACGCCGGGAGTTGGGCATAGAGGTGCTGGAGTGCCGGATGCTCGGCTACATCGAGTACCCGAGCCACTGGGAGAGCGGCCTGGACAGCCCCGTGGGCATCGCCTTCCTGGTCACGCGCCACGCCGGGGCTGTGGTGGTGAGCGCCGAGGCCGACGCGCATGGGTGGTTCCGTCGGCTGCCGGCGGGGATGCACGCGGAGCAGGTGCGCTTCCTGGAGGAGACCGGCGTGGCCGCGCCGCCGTCTGACAGCGCAGAATCGGCGGACATCGACCTCCGGAGGATGGATAGTGGCGACTGACGAGCTTGCAACCCTGCGCCGCCTGGCGCGCCAGCTTCGTGTCCCGCCGGAGACGAAGGTGAAGCTGCCCCATGGATTCGACCCGGGGCACACCGCGACGTGGGTGCACGAGAAGGACGCGACGTCGTCCCTGGAAGCGGGGGTGCAACTGCTCAACGAGTACCAGGCGCGCCTGGCGGCCCAGGACACCTACGGCCTGCTGGTGGTGCTGCAGGCCCTCGATGCGGCGGGCAAGGACGGCGCGGTCAAGCACGTCATGAGCGGCGTCAACCCGCAGGGCGTCTGGGTGCGCAGCTTCAAGATCCCCTCTCCCGACGAGCTCAACCACGACTTCCTCTGGCGGTACACCCGTGACCTCCCGCCGCGCGGGGTCATCGGCATCTACAACCGCTCCCACTACGAGGAGGTGCTGGTGGTCCGGGTGCATCCGGAGAACCTCGTGCGGCAACACCTGCCCGCCGAAGCGCGGGGCAAGGACGTCTGGGAGCAGCGCTTCCAGGCGATCAACGAGTGGGAGGCCCACCTCACCACCAACGGCATCCACGTGGTCAAGATCTTCCTCAACCTCTCCCTCGACGAGCAGCGCAAGCGCCTGCTGGCGCGGATCGACGACCCCACCAAGAATTGGAAGTTCTCGGCGGCCGACCTCGTCGAGCGCGAGCACTGGGACGAGTACCAGCACGCGTACTCCGAGGTGCTCGCTCACACCAGCACCGCGTACGCCCCCTGGCACGTCATCCCCGCCGACCACAAGTGGTTTGCCCGGGTGGCGGTCTCGGCGGTGGTCGTCGATGCCCTGGCCGCGATCAACCCCCAGTTCCCCAAGCTGGACGCGGCAGCGGTCGCCGACCTCAAGAAGGCACGCGCACAGCTCGTCGCCCAGAAGGACTGACCACTCCCGGCTGTCGGGAGGGCCCCGACGCTACGCCTTCGCCCGCCCCGACCCGGCTCGCACCGGAGCGCCCATGGCGGCAAGCCGGTCTGAGAAGCCGGTCAAGTCCATCAGCACGCGCATCTCGCCGGCGGCATGCTCCGACGGGTACATGCTCCCGAGCCCGAGCTGCGCGCGGATCTCCTCACGGCGATCGATGAACTCCCTCCACCTCGGACCGAAGGCTTCGGCGAGATGCGGGAGAAACTCGGGCGGGGTGCCCCCCATCCCCTTCTCGTAGAACTGCACCGCCCAGTCGGCGAACATCTCCACGTGCCTCACACCCCGGCCCGCGTCCACCTGCATGCCCCGGATCACCTGGTTGATGACCGCGACCGAGTTGCCCCGCGGGCAGCGACTCTGGCAGGTGTAGCAGTAGAAGCAGAGCCAGACGGAGTCGTCCTCGAGCAGGGTCGGATCCCCGTCGCGGGCGCGCCGCGAGATCTCCCGCGGCGAGTAGTCGGCGAAGCGCGCCGCCGGGCAACCTGAGGTGCAGATGCCACACTGCAGGCAGGAGAGGAAGCCCCCGGTGTGATCGTGCATGCGCGGGTCGGAGAGGATGCGCTGGACCAGATCGGGTTCCGGCAGCTCCTCGACGAAGACGCTGCGGGCGATGGTCGCGTACGGGTTCACGGGATCATTCTCGTTCACTGGATTCCCGTGGCCGCTCTCGCTCACCCGGTTCACCTGACCATTCTCACCCACCGGGTTCTTGGTCCCGCCACCGCTCGAGCTCATGCCCCCTCCTGAGCGTGCCCGGAGGCGCCCACCACCGCGGCCGGCGCCGCCCGGAAGAACTCCGGCCAGAAGTGGACCTCGACGTCAGCGCGTTCGTGGCGCGCGGCCAGGCGCACATTGTCGCGGCAGAGCAGGCACGGGGTGACGATGGGAGCGTGCCACTCCGCGGCGAAACGGACCAGCTCGGTCACCCCCCGGGTCGGACCGCGGTAGGCGCCACCCAGGGCACCGCAGCAGCTCGCATGCAGCGACGGATGGGCGAGCAGCGGCTCGGCGCCGGCCAGCTCCGCCGCCTCGGCCATGACGGCGAGCGTGGCATCGCGGTCGGAGAGGCACCCCACGTAGGGCACGAAGCGGCCGCTCCGCGCCGAGAGCTGGCACTCGCCGCGACGCGCCCGCTCCACCAGCAGGCCCCACACCGGGACGGTCGGCGTGCCCGCCGCGGCCAGCGTCCGCTCACAGGCCGGGCAGGCGGTGAGCATGGTCCCGCTGAAGGGCGGCGGCGCCACCGCCGGGTCGCGCGCCGGGTGCCCGCAGCAGCGGGCCTCGGCGGGCTCGGCGAGTCGCATTCCGGATACGGTCGCCAGCGCACGGGTGGCCACATACGCCTCGCGATCCATGCGCAGCGCGCAGCCGGGGTAGAAGACCTTAAAGTCGTCCGCGGACGCATCCGGTCGTGATGGCCGTCTCACCTGCGCGCGGAGGGCGCGGGCTCCGAGTGCCATCGTGGTGACCGGGCCCCTCGGCAGGAAACCGCGCACGGCCATGCGCAGCCCGAGGGCCAGGCTGTTGAGCGTCGGACGGCGCTTGAGCTGACGGGCGGCCAGGTCGGCGCCGCTGCGCTCCGGGCAGCGCACCCCCCCGCCCGCCCGCTGCAGCGCGCGCAGCTCGGCGAGCACGCCCGCGACGTCCACGCCCATGGGGCACGCCTCCGTGCAGGCCCCGCACTCGCTGCAGCGCCAGATGTCCTCGCAGGCGAGGAGGCGCTCGGTGTCCTGGGCGATCACCAGCCGGACCACGGCCCGCGGCCCATCGGCGAGATCCAGGCCCTGGGGGCAGGCACTCCGGCAGCGACCACACTGGTAGCACGAGCGACAGCGCTCTGCCAGCGTCTCGACGGCCGCGCGGCTCTGCTCGGCAACGGGAGACATCACCGTCCTCCCATCGGCGAGACCGGCTGGCGCGCGCCATCGACGGCGGCGAGTTGGGCGGTGGCACCAGGCTGGGCCTCGTCGACCCGCTCGCAGAAGCTCCGCAGCCGGTGACCGATCCCACTGTTGTCCACTGCACAGAGGTGCCACTGCTCGATCGGCATGGTGCGACCCATCTGGGTCACCAGATCCCGGGCGAGAGCCACCTGCTCCGCGGCGCTGGCGTCACCCCGCTGGTAGTGGCACCGACCCTCCACACAGCCGGCGAGGAACACCCCAGCCGCCCCGAGGCGCGCCGCCTCGACGAGGTGGAGGGCAGAGATCCGGCCGAGACAGGGCAGCTCGATCAGGCGCACCCGCTCCGGGTACCGATCGCGGCGCTGGCCGCTCAGGTTGAAGGTGGCAGCCGCACACTCCGCGCAGGTGAAGCCGACGACGGGGCTCTCGACTCCACCGGCGACCATCCGCAACCGGGAGAGGAGGGTCTCATCGTCCAGGGAGTGGGTGATCGCGAGCTCCGGACAGCTGGCGGCGCAAATGCCGCAGCCGCGGCAGACATCCGCATCCACCACGGCGACCTGGGCATCCGGGCGCACGTTGGCCGGGCGCAGGGTGGCAGCCTCCCGGTCGACGAGCCCGAGGGCCCCGAAGGGGCACGCATCCACGCAGGCGCCACAGCCCACGCAGCGGGCGTCGTCGACGGTTGCCGGGCTCACGTCCTGACGGCCACCCGAGGTCATGTAGTCGTGCACCCGGGCGGCGGCGGCGGCGGCATCGGTGATGCACTCGGCGATGGTCTTGGGCCCGGAGGCTGAGCCGCAGACGAACACGCCGTCGGCGCGCGTCTCGGTGGTCCGGTTCTTGGCGTCGAGCTGCGCGACGAACCCGTCGCCGTCGAGCGGCACACCGACCAGGTGGGCGACCTCCGCCGACTCCTCGGCGGGCACGAGCCCGGTCGAGAGCACGACCAAGTCGGGGCGCAGGCGGCGCAACTCACCGGCTCCGATGTCCTCGAGCTCGATCACCGGCCGGCCGTCGCCGTCCATCTGCACTGCCGCGGGTGAGCCCCGGACAAACTCGACCCCGGCGCGCCGTGCGGCCAGATACCAGGTTTCGTCACGGGCCCCGGGGGTGCGCAGCTCCTGGAAGCAGATGGTCACCCGCATCTCAGGGAAGAGCTCGCGCAGACGGATGGCGTGCTTGATCGCGATCATGCAGCAGAGACGGGAGCAGTACGGGAGGCGGCGCTGGTCGCGCGACCCGGCACATTGGATCATCACCAGGTGGTGTGCCGGTGCCCGCCCCTGCCACGACTGCTCCTGCCAGCTGTCGAGCTTCTCGGCGAGCTCGACCTGGGTCATGACGTGTGACCGGCCGTAGCCGAGGTGGGTCACCAGGTGCCCGGGGGCCGGCTCGCAACCGGTGGCGATGACCACAGCCCCGACCTGAAGCTCCTCCAGCTCGGCCGCCGGGGTCAGATCGATGGCGTCGACGGGGCACACCTGCGCGCAGGCGCCACAGAAGGTGCAGGTGTCGAGGTCGATGGAGCGCAGCACCCGCCCGTCGTAGAGCTCGCCGGCGATGGCCGTGGCCCGACCGCCCGGACCCGGGACGGGACAGGCCTCCTCGCAGAGCCCACAGTCGATGCACTCTCCGCCCACCATCTCGGGAAGGCTGCGCACCTGAACGGTGAAGTCCCCGGACCTCCCGGACACCGACTGCACCGTCGTCCGCCGCCGAATGCGGAGGTTCGGATGGTCAATCGCGACGTTGCGGTAGAGGCACTTCCGGATCCCTGACTGGGCTGCGGTCGCCGGCAGGCAGGGACCGCAATCGCCGGTCGGGAAGACGGCGCCGACGGCGGTGGCACGGCCTCCGATGAAGGGCCGGCGCTCGAGGAGGTCGACGGGATGCCCCATCCGGGCCAGCTCGACCGCCGCCTGCGCGCCTGCGACTCCGCCGCCGACGACCGCGACCCGGTTGGAGCTCGACCGAGGCGCGACCCTCCGCTGCTGGCGCGCCGGGAAGCGGATCGCCGCCTCGGCGATGCGGAGCGCCTTGTCCGTGACGGCCTCGCGGGCGTCGCCGTGCACCCACGAGCACCCCTCGCGAATGTCGGCCGCCTCGAGCCGGAGGCCACGTGCTGTCAATCCCTGCAGGCGTCGCGCCGCGAAGTCGGAGGAGCAGCCGACGAGCAGGAGACGGCCGGCCTCGTCACCGAGCTCCAGCAGTTCGACGAGCCGCCCCTTCGCCTCGCGGCCGCACCACATGGCACGCCGCTCGACGGTCACCCCGCCAGCGGAGAGGCCCCGCTCCAGAGCGTCGAAATCGAGGTTTCCCGCCATCGTCCCGGCGCACTCGCAGAGGAGCGCCCGGGTGCCGGGGCGAGTCGTGCCGGCTTCCCCGACGACCTTTCCAGCGGCTTCGTCGAACTCAGCGCCCGCCCCGGCAGCGCCATGGTCGACACCAGCCATCACGGACGCGCCCCCGCAGGAGCGAGCGCCCGGGGCCCCTCCTCCACCTCTCCCACGGGCACGGGGAACGCCTCGACAGCCCCGGTGGGGCAGGCACGGACGCAGGCTCCGCAGCCCGCGCAGAGGTCGGGGCTGAAGAGGATGCCGCGGAAGGTGCGGACGCGATCGGGAACGCGGAAGGGGCCGCTCGGCTCGTGGCGCGCGATCCGGCGGAGTGCCGCCGCCAGGGCGCCTCGACCCGTGCCGGCAGGCGCGGAGAAGAGCTGGGCCGGGTCGAACCAGTCATCCTGCCGCATCGCACCGGTGGGACAAGCGCTCACGCAGCGCCCGCAGCCGACGCACAGCTCCTCGTGACGGACGACCTCGCAGCCCAGCACTCCGGCGCTGACCCCGGAGGTCGCGCCCCGGAGATCGCCGGCGATCTGCCTGCCGCGTGCGCTCAGAGGCATGCGGTCATGACCTCGGAAGGCGGGGCAGGCGCGAGATGGTCGCGTCCATCCCGCGGGCGGTCGCCACGAAGCGGGGCGTGTCGGCGGCGCTCATGGTGAACATGGCGGCTCGCTCGGGCTCCACCCCGACGGACTCGAGCAAGCTGCGCACGAAGGCAACCCGGTCGAGGGCGTGGAAGTTGCCCACGCGATAGTGGCACTGCCCCTCCAGGCAGCCGGCAACGTAGACCCCGTCGGCACCCTCGGCGAGGGCGGCCAGCAGGTGCAGGGGCGAGACACGCCCGGTGCAGGGGACCATGATGGTGCGGATCGTGGGCGGCAGCGGGGTGCGCGCATTGCCCGCGGCGTCGGCGGCGCTGTACGCGCATTCGCGACAGAGGAAGGCGACGATGCTGCGCTCGCCGTCCGCCGCGTCGGCGATCACCTCGGAGACGGGGACCCCGGATGCGCTGATCTCGGGCACACGGGCCGGAGGGACGCGGACCTCGGTTGCCGCCACCGCCGGCAGGGCGGCCTTGGGTCCGGTCACCGCCAGCGCGGTGGGCTCCGCCTCGGCGACCGCCGGCACGTTCACACCGTGGCCTCGGCGAGGAGCTCGGCGTCGGAGAAGCCACCCACGGTCATCGCACCCGAGGGGCACTCGGCGGCGCAGATGCCGCAGCCCCGGCAGCTCGCCTGGTCGACCAGCGCGTGCGACCTCTCTCCGTCGACGAGGCGCACCGCGCCCTGCGGGCAGACGCTCACGCAGACGCCGCAGCCGATGCACACCGCGGGCTCGGAGAAGGCGACCTCGACGGGCGTGGCCGCCATCCCGCCCTGGAGCATCGAGGTGACCCGGGCGGCGGCCGCCTTGGCCTGCGCGATGGTTTCCGGGATGCCCTTGGGCCCCTGGGCAGTGCCGGCGATGAAGATCCCGGAACGCTGCGAGTCCACGGGCCGGAGCTTGGGGTGGTACTCCTTGAGGAAACCCGCCGCGCCCTGCTGAAGACCGATCACCCGGGCAATCTGAGTGGTGCCCGCCGATGCCTCGAGGCCGGCGGAGAGGACGACGAGATCAAAGAGCTCCTCGTGCTTGCCGCCGGTGACGGTGTCCTCCCAGCGCACCCGGAGGCTCTTGTCCTGCTCCTCGGCCAGCTCGCCGACCCGGCTGCGCACGTACCGAACGCCGCGCTCGGCGACCAGCTTCAGGTACTCCTCATGCCCCTTACCGGGCATCCGCAGATCGGTGTAGGCGATGGTCACCTGGGTGCCGGGATACGACTCCCGGATGAGCGAGGCATGGAGGGTGGCGAAGAGGCAGCAGATCGCCGAGCAGTGCTCATTGCCTCGCGATGTGGAGTCGCGCGAGCCGACGCACTGGAGCATGAAGACGCGCTTGGGCACCTGCCCGTCCGAGGGGCGGCGCAGCTCGCCGCCGGTCGGCCCCGACGCCGAGAGCAGGCGCGCGAGCTGGCTCTGGGTGAGCACGTTGGCGTAGCGGCCGTAGCCGAGTGGCGGCTTGCGGCGCGCGTCAAACTCCTGGTGACCGGTGGCGATGACGAGGGCCCCGACCGTCAGCTCCTCCTCCCACGGCTTCTGGCCGAGGTCGATGGCGCCGGCCGGGCAGGCCTGCTCGCAGGAGCGGCAGTCGGAGCAGCCCCCGCAGGAGAGGCAGCGCCTGGCCTCGGCCACCGCCTCCTCCTCGGTGAAGCCCAGACGGACCTCCTGCCAGCTCGTCCTGCGCTCCTCGGGCGGGAGCACGCGCATCTCCTGTCGCGGCCGGGTCCGGCGCCGGCTGAGCTCCAGGTCCGGGACCTCGGCGCGGTCCCGCTCCACCGGCCAAACGTCGAGCAGCGTCTCGCCCCGGAGGTGGTTGTGGATGCCCCGGGCGGCGCGGGCACCGGCCGCGATCGCCTGGATCGCGATCAGCCCGCCGCCGGCAGCCGCGTCCCCGGCGGCGAAGACACCGCGACGGCCGGTCATCATCGTCTCGCGGTCGACCACGATCTGGCCGCCCGCGACGGCGACACCGGCGGCACCGGCGAGGGCGTTCTCACCCAGCGCCTGCCCCACGCAGAAGACGACGGTGTCGGCCTCCAGCTCCACCAGCTCCCCGACCGACGGCTGCGGCGGCCGCCAGCCCCGCGCATCGGGCTCCGCCAGGGTGCAGGGTTGGAAGCGGACCGACCTGACCGCACCATCTCCGAGGATCGCGAGCGGCATCAAGGACGGTGCCAGCAGGACCCCCTCGGCGATCGCCTCGGCCAGCTCACCCGGCTGGGCGGGGAGGGTCGCGCGATCCTCGATGCAGGCCATGGTCACCCGCTCGGCGCCCAGCCGCAGCGCGGAACGCGCCGCATCGACGGCCACGTCGCCACCGCCGATCACGACCACGCGCCGTCCCACGGCGACGGGGTCGCCCAGCGCCCGCGACCTCAGCAGGTCCAGGCCCCCGATCACACCGGGGAGCTCCCGCCCCTCGAGGGGGAGCAGCCGAGCCTGGGGAAGACCCAGCGCGAGCAGGACCGCCGCGTACCCCGAGGCGAGCAGGGAGTCCACGGTGTAGTCCTGGCCGCACCGCTCACCGGCGCGCAGCTCGACGCCGTGGGCGAGCACGCGCTCCACCTCGGAGGCGACGACTTCGCGGGGCAACCGGTACTCGGGAACGCCGAGCCGGAGCATCCCGCCGGCCACCGGCTGGGCCTCGAAGACGGTGACCGGATAGCCGAGCAGGGCCAGGTCGCGGGCCGCGGTCAGACCGGCGGGGCCCGCCCCCACCACTGCCACCCGATCCTCGAACCGGCGTGCCGGCACCTCCACCGGGCCGGCGGCCCCGGCCTGGTCGGCCACGAAGCGCTTGATGGCAGCGATCGCGACCGGCTGGTCGAGACGGCCCCGGGTGCACTGCTCCTCGCACTCGTGGGGGCAGATGCGCCCGCAGACGCTCGGGAACGGGTTGGGCGCGCTGGCGACCCGGTAGGCATCGGCCCACCTACCCTCGGCGGCCAGCGCGATGTAACCCTGGGCCGCGGTGTGCGCAGGGCAGGTGGAGGTGCAGGGAGCCCAGCCCCGGTTGTCGATGGCGAAGGTGGACGGGACCGCGTTGGCGAAGGGGCGCGAGATCGCCTTGCGCCGCGTCACCCCGAGATCGAATTCGCTCTCCAGCTCGACCGGGCACACCGCGGTGCAGGTTCCGCAGCCGACGCATTGGTCGCTCACGAACCGGGGGTTGTGACGGAGCCGGACCCGGAACTCGCCGGGTGGTCCACTCAACGCGGTCACCTCGGTCAGGGTGTGGACGTTGATCCGGGAGTCGGTCGCCGCGTTGGCAAGCCGCGGGCCGAGCGAGCACATCGCGCAGTCCTCGGTCGGGAACGTCTTGGAGAGCCGGGCCATGTACCCGCCCAGCGACTGCCCCCGCTCGACCACGTGGACCGTGATCCCGGCGCCGGCCAGCTCCTCGGCCGCCGAGAGCCCACCGATGCCGCCGCCCACCACGAGGGCGGAGCGGTTCAGGAAGGTGCGCGACGGCTGGAGCGGCCGCTGCCGTCCGGCACGCGCGACGGCCGCGGCGAGCACCGTCTCGGCCTTGCGCTGAGCCTTCTCGGGCTCGTGACGGTGGATGAACGCACAGCCCTCGCGAAGATTGGCGAAGGCGACGGTGTTCTCACCGAGCTCCAGATCACGGGCGATCCGCTCGAAAGTCGGCCCCTGGAAGCGCCGGGAGCAGGAGCCGATGACGATCCGGTCCAGGCCGCGGTCGGCGACCACGCCCTCGATGAGCCGGCGCCCCTCGGCGCCGCAGAGGAACTGGGAGACGGCGACATTCACGACCCCGTCGAGCGACCGCCCACCGGCGGCCAGCGCGGGGAGGTCGAGGACGCCCGAGATGTTGCCTCCGCACTCGCAGAGGAAGACACCGCAGCGGGTCACAGGGACACCGCCTGGCGGGCTCCGATCCGGGTGAGCAGCGGCCCCAGGTCCTGGGAGTGGGCGGCGACGCCGCAGACGGTGTCCGGGTCCGCGCCGAGCGCCAGTGCCACCAGCTGCTGCACGTGCAGATGCACGAAAGGGTACTTCTCGTCGGAGTCGCGCTCGATGATGTCGTGATGGCGGTCGAACTGGACCGCGCAGTTCGGGCACATGTGGACGCAGACGTCGACCTTCTCGGCGGCGAGGCGCCGCAGCTTCTCCCGGGTCACGGCCATCGACATCGAGGGATTGACGAAGCGCTGGCGAAAGCCGGCCCCGCAGTGCGTCGTCTTCTCCGGATAGTTGCCGGTGCTGATCACCCCGGCGGGCTCCAGCAGGTCCTCCGCGAGCATCAGGTTCTCGCTGTCGCCGAGCACCTCGTCCGGGAAGACCTTGCAGTAGTGGCAGGCGGGGTGGCTCGCCACCCGGATGCCGCCGAGGCGGCGGCGCACCAGCCCGGCCAGCTTCTCGTGCTGCGACCAGAGCACCTCGAGGACATGCCGGTGCTGGATGGTCTGGGCGATGCTGTCGTCATACACATGCCCGATCTCGGCCAGAGCCCGGTTGACCTCCTCCCGGTGCTCGGGGACCTCCAGAACCCGGTACGCCTTCTTGTTGATCGCGTAGCAGGTGGAGCAGAGATAGGCCTGGATGGGATGCCCCGCCTCGACCGCAACGCAGGCGTTCCGGGCGGCGATCGCCAGGGTGGTGGCGAAGGGCATCAGGTCGGTGTAGTAGCCCATCCCCGTGCAGCAGGTCTGCTCGGGATTGACGATGTACTCGACCCCGAGCTTCTCGAAGAGCCATTTCGTGGCTGCCTCGGCGCCCGGGTACTCGCTGGAGACCATGCAGCTGCGGAAGAGCTGGACGCCGCCCCCGATGGGGTCGACCTCCGGCGTGGTGTGTGGCATGGCGCGGCTCTGTCTCTCTCGTCAGTGAAGCGGCACTCGGCGCTGGCACTGAGGGCCGGGCACGGTCAGCCGGGCCAGATGCGCCTCGGTTCCGCGCCGTGACTCTGACACGTGCCAACCAATTGCATCAAGAACTGTTAGCCACGACTAAAGTTCTCTTCTAAGGAACGATGCGATCCTCGTTGGGGAAGAGGACGGCGATCAGCTCCAGGGCGTCAGGTGCCTCATGCACGCGGCTGCAGGCCGGACAGATCACCATGTGGCCGGCGCACTGCTCCGGATCCACCTCTCCGGCGAAGCCGCACTCGCAGGTCAGCACCTGCCGAACCGTCTCGACCTCCAGGACGGCGCCCGCCAGCGCGCCGCCGGCTGTGAGCTGGTCAAAGGCCTCGGCGAGCTCGTCGGCATCGACGCCGTCGGGGCAGCGCACCTGGACGGCGGCGACCCGACGTCCCCCGGCCCGCCGCGCGCACTCGGCGACCAGCTCGGTGACGAGGGAGAGCTCATGCATGGGGTGTCGAGGCGCTCCGCGCGCCCTCCGAGATGGCGCGCATCACGGCTTCCACAGCACCTGGTATGGCCAGTTTCACCGCCCCCGAGAGCTCGGCGCCGGGCTCGAAGCTCTCCGCCCCCACGCTCACCAGCACCGCGTCCGGGGTGGCGGCGTAGAGGTCGCGGGTGAGCGCGAGGAGGTCCTCCGGGCCCATGCCGTGCGAGAAGGGGTCGAGCGAGCGCGCCTCGGGCACGGCCACGCCGGTGGCTAGATCCACTCCGGCGGCGCCGTCTGCGGCCCGCCGAGGAGTCACCGTTCGGATGCTCACCGAGCCGGCCGGCCGGTCGGCCGCCGCATCCACGAAGACGACCAGCCGCGCCCGGCTGGCGTCGTCGGCCAGCTCGGGGAGGAGCTGATCGGAGACGATCACGGCTGCGCCGGTGCCGGCCAGCTCGACGGTCAGCAGCTCTCCCACCTCGGGCCCCACGGCGTCGTCACCGCGCAGCGTGTTGCCACAGGCGACGACCAGCACTCCCCGGTGGGGCAGCTCGGCGGATTCGCCCCCCGGCGCCGGGCTCAGGCCCGCGCCGCCCGGCGCGGGGTCCGTCCAACCACCATCAGCGGGAGACCTGGCGCAGCAGGACGCCCTCGGCGTCGCGGATGTCGACCTCGAGCGGCATCTGCCCGACCGCGTGGGTGGAGCAGCTGAGGCACGGGTCGTAGCAGCGAATCACCGCCTCCACCCGGTTCAGCATCCCCTCCTTGACCTGGTCGCCCTTGATGTAGTGGCGAGCCGTCTGCAGCACGCTCCGGTTCATCGCCAGGTTGTTGTGGCCGGTGGCGATGACCAGGTTCACCCACTCCACTAGACCGTTGTCGTCGACCTTGTAGTGGTGGATGAGCACCCCGCGGGGAGCCTCGGAGACACCCACGCCCTCGTTGCGGTTGATCTGGGCGCGTGCCCGGACGTGAGGATCGAGGATGTCGGGCCGCGAAAGGATCTCGTCGATGACGTCGATGCAGTGGACGATCTCGATGAGCCGGGCGTAGTGGTAATGGAAGGAGCTGGACGGGTAGCGCCCCAGCCGCTCGCGGTATTCGGCAAGCTCGGCGTCGGCCGCGGAGGTGCCGAGACGCTCGGCGACGTTGAGCCGCGCCAGCGGACCGACTCGGTAGATCCCCGCCGGGTAGCCGAGCGGCTTGAAGTAGGTCGACTTCAGGTACGACCAGGGCTCGACGGTCTCTCCGAGGTAGTCCTCGTAGGCCCGGGGATCGACCCCATCGGCCATCACCCAGCCGTTGCTGTCGACGACTTTCAGCAGGCCGTCGGAGTAAGCGGCATTGCCGCCCTCGTGGACCAGCCCCATGTAGAGGCTGGGGAAGTCGCCGAAGTGGGCCGCCTCTTCCGTCCACGATGCCACGTTCTTCTTGAACCACTCGAGGGTGCGATGGGCCCGCTCCCGGGCATCGGGGATCTCGGCCAGGATGGAGTCGCGCTCGGACGCCTCCAGGGGACGGCTGACCCCTCCGGGGACGACCCACGCCGGGTGGATCCGCTTCCCACCCAGCCGCTCGATGATCCGCTGGCCGAAGCGACGCAGGGCCACGCCGTCACGGGCGAGGTCGGGCGTCTGGCGGGCCACACCCACCAGGTTGCGCAGGGCCGGGTCGGAGTCGAACCCGAGCAGGAGATCGGGGGACGAGAGGTAGAAGAAGCTCAGCGCGTGAGACTGGACGATCTGGGCCAGATTGAGCACGCGGCGCAGCCGGACACCAGTCGGGGGCACGGCTACCCCCAGGATCTCGTCACAGGCTTTGGCCGAGGCCACCATGTGGCTGACCGGGCAGATGCCGCAGATCCGCGCCATGAGGGACGGCATCTCGTGAACCATCCGGCCCTGGCTGATCCGCTCGAAACCGCGGAACTGGGTCACATGAAAGTGGGCGTCGGCGACCTCGCCCGCATCGTCCAGCTGGATGGTGATCTTGGCGTGCCCCTCGATCCGGGTCACGGGCTCGATGACGATGGTGTTGTCAGCCAAAGCAGGTCACCCCCGCGGTAACGGGCACCCGCCCGGAGATCAGATCGTCGAGGACGCTGTGAATGAGATCGGCAGAGGGGGGACACCCCGGCACGAAGACGTCGACCTTGACCACGGCGTGCACCGGACGCGACATCGCGAGCAGCCGCGGCACCATCGGACCGGGCAGCTGAGGATTGATGGTGACGTTCTCCAGGTAGGCCCGCTCGAGGATCGCCGCCGGCCCGATCTGGTTGCGCATCCCCGGCACGTTGGAGGTGACGGCGCAGTCGCCGAGGGAGACCAGCACCCGCGTGTTGCGGCGCACCTCGTAGATCTTCCGCAGGTCGTCCTCGGAGCTGATCGCCCCCTCCACCAGGGTCACGTCCACGTTCTCGGGGAACTCCTTGACGTCCACCAGTGCGCCGTAGACGATGTCGACCCGCTCGGTGATCTCGAGAAGACGCTCATCCATGTCCAGCAGCGACATGTGGCAGCCGGAGCAGCCGTCGAGCCAGATGGTGGCGAGGCGTGGCTTGCTCATCGCGTACGTCCCTCATGGGCCACCAGATACGGCAGGTAGGGTCGCCGGCGCCGCGCTTCGGCGACCGACCTCCCCTTCTCGAAGAGCGCTCCGGTGGGGCACACCTGAACGCACTTCCCGCAACTGGTGCAGGTGTTGGAGTCTCCCCAGGGCATGCCCATGTCGGTGATCAGCCTGGCCTCCGTGCCGCGACCCATCACATCCCAGGTGTGGGCTCCCTCGATCTCATCGCAGACGCGCACGCAGCGGGTGCAGAGCACGCAGCGGTTGTGGTCGATGCCGAAGCGCTCATGCGTGGCATCCACCACCGCCTTGGGAGAGAGCAGGGGAAGGTCGAAGTGGGTGAGCCCAACCTCCACCGCGAGGTCCTGGAGCTCACAGTTACGGTCGGCGACGCAGACCGAGCAGATGTGGTTGCGCTCGGTGAAGAGCAGCTCCACGATCCGGCGCCGGTGGGCGGCCAGCCGCTCGGAGTTGACCGTGACCTTCATCCCCTCGTCGATCGTGGTGACGCAGGCGGGGAAGAGCTTGCGCTGACCCTCGACCTCGACCACGCACAGCCGGCAGGCGCCGACGTCGGAGAGGCCCTGGAGGTGACAGAGGGTGGGGATCGCGATCCCGTTCTCGCGGGCGACCTGGAGGATGGTGTGTCCGGTCTGACCGGCGACGTCCCGGCCCTCGATGGTCAGGGTGAGCACGCTCATGGTGCGACCTCCCCGGCCGCGAGGGCGGCTTCTCGAGGCTCCATCTTGCAGACCCCCGCCGGACAGACGTGATCGTCAATGTGGGCCATGTACTCGTCCCGGAAGTAGCGGAGGGTGGAGACGACCGGATTGGGCGAGCCCTGTCCTAGCCCGCAGAGGCTGGTGTCCCGGACCATCGCGGCGAGCGATTCCAGCTCGGCCAGCTCGTCACGGCTGGCCAGGCCGCGGGTGATGCGGTCCAGCAGGCCGTACATCTGGGTGGTGCCGACGCGACACGGCACGCACTTGCCGCACGACTCCTCGCGGCAGAAGTCCATGAAGAACTTGGCCACGTCGACCATGCAGGTCCCGTCGTCCATGACGATCATGCCGCCGGAGCCCATGATCGAGCCCGCCTGAGCGAGCGACTCGTAGTCCACGGACATGTCGAGCAGCGACTCGGGCATGCAGCCGCCGGAGGGACCGCCGGTCTGGACGGCCTTGAACTTCCCGCCTCCGGGGAGACCTCCGCCGATGTCGAAGACGATCTCGCGCAGCGTGAGCCCCAGCGGCACCTCGATGAGGCCGGTGTTGACCACGCTCCCCGCCAGGGCGAAGACCTTGGTCCCCAGGCTCTTCCCGGAGCCGATGGACGAGTACCACTCGGCCCCGCGGCGGATGATGGCCGCGATGCTGGCGAGGGTCTCCACGTTGTTGATCAGGGTCGGCTTGCCCCACAGTCCGGAGGCGGCGGGGTAGGGCGGCCGGGGCCGGGGCGTACCCCGTCCCCCCTCGATGGAAGCGATCAGCGCCGTCTCCTCGCCGCAGACGAAGGCTCCCGCGCCGATGCGGATCTCGACGTCGAAGCTGAAGCTGGTGTCGGCGATCCTCGGACCGAGGAGGCCGGCGTGCTCCGCCTGGCGGATCGCCGTGGTCAGGCGCTTGACCGCCAGCGGGTACTCGGCACGGACGTAGACGTAGCCGTGGTTGGCACCGACCGCGTAGCCGGCGATGGCCATGCCCTCCAGCACCTGCTGAGGGCTGCTCTCCAGGACGCTGCGGTCCATGAAGGCACCGGGATCCCCCTCGTCCCCGTTGCAGACCACGTACTTCCCCTGGGGGGAGTCGGTCTTGGCGACCGTGGTCCACTTGAGGCCGGTGAGATAACCGGCGCCACCTCGGCCGCGGATCCCGCTCCGGGTCACCTCGCCGAGCACCTCGGCCGGGGTCATGGTGGTGACCGCCTTGGTCAGCGACTCGTAGCCACCGACGGCGACGTAGTCCTCGACCCGCTCGGGGTCGATCTGGCCGCAGTGCTCCAGCACCACCTTCACCTGATGGGAGAAGAAGGGGTCGGTGGCGATCGGGCGTCCACCCTCGCCGCCGGCGAGCCCGTCGACCACGCCGTCCAGGGCGGCGTCGTCGCCGGCCGTGACGTGATCGAAGAGACGCCCCGTCTCGGGCACTGCGACGAGTGGCCCGGCGGCACAGAGCCCCAGGCAGCCGACGCGCTTCACGGCGACGTCGGTCAGGCCGCGTGCGGTCACTCGATCGCAGAGCGAGTCGAAGACGGTGTCGGCCTGCATCGACAGACAGCCCGCGGCCATGCAGACGTGCGCAGACGCACGCACCGGACCGGCGGGGATCAGAGAGTCCTGGCGGCGCCGGCGCGCCGGGGTCGGAGTGCCCGCTTCGGTCATAGCTCCTCCAGCATTTGTTGCACGGTATCGGCAGACAGCCGTCCGTGCACCTCGTCATCGATGACGACCGCCGGGGCCATGCTGCAGGCCCCCAGACAGCGCGCCCGGAGCAGCGAGATCCGGCCGTCGGGAGTGGTGGCACCCGCGTCGATGCCGAGCGTGTCATGAATACGGTTGAGGATGGCGCCCGCACCGTTGATGTAGCAGGCCGTCCCCATGCACACCACGCAGGTGTGCTCTCCCTGAGGCTTGCGCACGAAGTGCGAGTAGAAGGTGGCGACTCCCAGCACCCGGCTGGGCGGTACGCCGAGAGCCTCGCTCACGTAGCTCAGGGCATCGTCGTCCAGGTATCCGAAGACCTCCTGCACGGTGTGGAGGACCTCGATGAGGGCATCCGGCCTCGCCCCCAGACGGCGGATGCGGACATCCACCTGACGCCAGCGCTTGTCATCGCGAGCGGGCGAGGCAGGAGGGGCGGCGGCCGCCACGGTCATCTGCTACTCCTCGATGAAGATGCACTCGCCGGCGCACTGGGCGACGGCTTCGCGGACTGCGTCCTCGTGCTCGGTGGGCACCAGGGCCATGCTCGCCTTGCCACCGGGCTTGTCGAGGACCACCCCATCCTGCTTCACATAGGACAGCCCGTCGTCGAGCTGGGCGAAGACGGCCGGGCAGAGATCCTCGCAGAGGTTGTCTCCGGTGCAGTACTTCTGGTCGATCCAAACCTTCATGAGGTCACCTCCTTGGTCAGGCACCCACGCCAACCCAAGAGCGAAGGGTAGCCATGTAGTTTGCCCGCTCGAAGGCCTCGCCGGCCTCCGCGGTCACCCGGGACACCGATCCGCGCAATTGGGCGGCCGAATCGTATTCGTGCTCTGCAAGCCAGGAGCGCAGCTCCGTCTCCACTCCGGCAACCCTCTCGGGCCCCAGGCGTAGCAGCTCCGAGGTCATCATCACCACGTTCGCGCCAACCGCCAGCGCCTTGGCGGCGTCCTTGCCCTCGTGGACACCTGACGTCGCAGCCAGTGACACGGAGTCAGGAACCTGCGGACGCAGCATGGCGATCCAGCGCAGCGGCAGCCCCAGCTCGACGCCCGTGGAGAGCTGGAGGCGACATTCGACGTCCATGGTCTCCAGGTTGATGTCGGGCTGGTAGAAACGGTTGAAGAGCACCAGCCCCGCAGCGCCCGCACGGATCACCTGGTGGACGAAGTGGGCCATGGACGAGTAGTACGGCGAAAGCTTCACCGCCACCGGCACCTTTGCCTTGGCGCAGACGTCGGAGATCAACTCGAGGTTGGCGGTCTCGATGTCCGCTGCAGCGAAATGGGGGTTGGCGGCGACCCGGTAGACGTTCAGCTCGACGGCGTCGGCACCGGCCCGCGCCACCAGCTCCGCGTAGCGGCTCCACGCCCCCACCGAGGTGGCGTTGAGACTGGCGATGACGGGGACGTCGACCGCCGACTTGATCCGCTCCAAGTTGGCGAGGTAGCGGTCGGCCAGCGTGGCGCCCTCGACCGGCGGGAAGTAATTGGTCGCCTCGGGGTTGACCCCGGCCCCCGCCTCCAGAGCGGCGGTGAGGCTCAGCTCCTCGGCGACGATCTCCTCCTCGAAGAGCGAGGGGAGCACCAGCGCACCCACCCCGGCCGCGGCCAGCCTGCGGGCGGACTCGATGTCCCCAGTGAGCGGGCTGGGAGAGGCGACGAGTGGAGACCTGAGGGTCAGCCCGAGATACGAGGTGGTGAGGTCGACGGCGCTCGGGTTCACGGCTTGATCTCCCTATCGGTGGCCGCGGCGGCCGTCGCCTCTGCGCTGCCGTCCGCGCCCCCGCCGTCCTCCTCCGGCTCGTCCTCGACACCGTCGCTGACGAGCGTCCGGTGCACACCGGCGAGCTGGCTGTAGTAGCGCCAGCGCTCGGTGGCATCGCGCTCCAAGAGCTTCATCAGGTCACGGGAGCGGTCCGGATCGCTGCGGGCGAGGGACGAGAAGCGCACCTCGGAGCTGACGAACTCGGAGACCGGGATGGAGGGCTCGCGGGAATCCAGCGTGAGGGGCTCGCCGACCTCCTCCACGGTGGGGTGGAAGCGGTAGAGCGGCCAGTAGCCGGAGCGCACCGCGTCCTTCTGGTGGGTCATGGAGGTCGACATCTCGATGCCGTGCGCGATGCAGGTCGAGTAGGCGATCACCAGCGACGGTCCGGGCCAGGCATCGGCCTCCATGAGCGCCTTGATGGTCTGGACGTCGTTGGCCCCGATGGCGATCTGGGCCACGTACACGTTGCCGTAGGCGCGACCGGTGGCGCCCAGGTCCTTCTTGGGAGTGCCCTTCCCGGAGGCCGCGAAGCGGGCGACGGCGCCACGCTGGGTGGCCTTGGAGGCCTGCCCGCCGGTGTTGGAGTAGACCTCGGTGTCGAGCACCAGGACGTTGATGTCGCGACCGGAGGCGAGCACGTGATCCAGCCCGCCGAACCCGATGTCGTAAGCCCAGCCGTCGCCGCCGACGATCCAGACCGACTTGCGGACCAGGCTGTCGGCGAGCACGTTCAGCTGAGCCGCCTGCCGGGCGAGGGCGTCGCCCGCCGGGCTCAGGGTGGCGAGACGCTCCTTGAGCGAGACGACCCGCTCGCGCTGGGCGAAGACCGACTCCTCGTCCGCCTGGGCGGCGCCGAGGATGGCGTCGGCCAGGGGCTCGCCGACCGCCGCCGAAAGGCCGTGGAGGAGGGAACGGGCGGCCCGCTGCTGTGCCTCCAGGCCGATGCGGATGCCGAGACCGAACTCGGCGTTGTCCTCGAAGAGCGAGTTTGCCCAGGCCGGGCCGCGTCCCTGCCGGTTGGCGGCCCAGGGCGTGGTCGGAAGGTTGCCACCGTAGATCGAGGAGCAGCCGGTCGCGTTGGCGATCAGCAGGCGATCACCGAAGAGCTGTGAGATGAGCTTGAGGTACGGGGTCTCGCCGCATCCGGCACATGCCCCCGAGAACTCGAAGAGGGGCTCGAGCACGGCGGCGCCCTTGACGGTGTTGTGGGCGAGCAGGCTCCGATCCAGCTCCGGGATGGTCTGGAAGAAGTCCCACCGCGTGCGCTCGACGTCGCTGTACTCGAGGACGGGCTCCAGGTTGAGCGACTTGTGACGAGCCTCGGTCTTGGAGCGCGCCGGGCAGACCTCGACACAGAGGCCGCAGCCGGTGCAGTCGTCGGGCGCGACCTGGATGGTCAGCAGATGCCCGGCCAGCTCCTTGGAGCGGAAGGCCTTGGAGGGGAACTCGGCGGGGGCCTCCGCCAGCGCCTCCGGAGCGTAGACCTTCATCCGGATCGCCGCGTGCGGGCAGACGATCGCGCACTTGCCGCAGTCGCTGCAGATGACGGGGTCCCAGATCGGGATCTCGGAGGCGATCGCACGCTTCTCGTAGCGCGCGGTGCCGGAGGGGAACCTTCCGTCGGCCGGCATCGCCGAGACGGGCAGCGTCTCGCCCCGGTCGGCGATCAGGACCGAGGTGACCTCGCGCACGAAGCGCGACGCGTCACTGAAGTCGCGAAGAGAGGCGGAGCCGTCCGCCCCGGTAACCGCGGCTTCCGCGGGCAGCACCCGGGTGAGCCCGGCGAGCGCGGAGTCGATGGCGGCGATGTTGTGATCGACCACGGTCTGGCCGCGGCGCCCGTAGGTCTTGACCACCGCCCCCTTGATGTCGGCGATGGCCTCGTCCACGGGCAGGACCTTGGAGAGGGCAAAGAAGCAGACCTGCATGACGGTGTTGATGCGGGTCCCCAGGTGCGCCTCCGAGGCGATGCGCTGCGCGTCCACCACCCAGAGCTCGATCCGCTTCTCCACCAGAGTGCGACGCACCGGGTCGGGCAGCCGCTCCCAGATCTCGTCCACAGGGTACGGGGAGTTGAGCAGGAAGATCGCGCCCGGCTTGGCCCACTCCAGCACGTTGACCCGGTCGAGCAGCCCGTGAGAATGGCAGGCCACGAAGTCGGCTGCGGTGATCAGGTAGGTGGAGCGGATCGGCTGCGGGCCGAAGCGCAGGTGGGAGACGGTCATCGAGCCCGACTTCTTGGAGTCGTAGACGAAGTAGCCCTGGACATGCTTGCCGGTGCCGTCCGAGATGATCTTCGCGCTGTTCTTATTGGCGCCCACGGTGCCATCCGCGCCGAGGCCGAAGAACATCGCCTGCAGCTCGCCCTCGGGGCGGGGGGCGGTGAACTCCGGGTCCCAGGTCAGGCTGGAAAGGCTCACGTCGTCGTTGACCCCGACGATGAAGTGACGGCGGGGCTTCTCGGCGGCCAGATCGTCGAAGACCGCCTTGGCCATCCCCGGGGTGAACTCCTTGGAGGAGAGCCCGTAACGCCCGCCCACCACATGCGGCGCGACGGCGAAGGGAGGATTCTCGGAGTCCATCGCCTCATCGAGGGCGGCCCGAACGTCGAGGTAGAGCGGCTCGCCCACCCCACCCGGCTCCTTGGTCCGGTCCAGGACCGAGATGCGCTTCACGGTCCGCGGCAGCGCGGCGATCAGCTCCGCGCTCGGGAAGGGACGGAAGAGGTGGATCTTGACCATTCCCACCCGCTCACCACGCGCCCGCAGCACCTCGACGGTCTCCTCGACGGCACCGCAACCGGACCCCATCAGCACCACCACGCGGTCGGCGTCGGGGGCGCCCACGTACTCCACCAACCCGTAGCGCCGTCCGGTGCGCTGGGCCAGCTCCTCCATGGCGTGGGCGACGATCCCCGGGATCTCACGGTAGAAGGGGCTCGCGGCCTCCCGGCCCTGGAAGAAGACATCCGGGTTCTGCGCCGTACCGCGCACATCCGGGTGATCGGGGCTCATGCCCCGGAGACGCAGCTCCTCGATGGCTCGCGTGTCGATGAGGGCGGCCATGTCCTCGTGCTCCAGCGGGGTCACGCTGGAGAGCTCGTGCGAGGTGCGGAAGCCGTCGAAGAAGTGCAGGAAGGGCACCCGCGAGGTGAGGGTGGCGGCATGCGCGACGAGGGCCAGGTCCTGCGCCTCCTGCACGGTGGCGGAGGAGAGCATCGCCCACCCGGTGGAGCGCACCGCCATCACGTCGGAGTGGTCGCCGAAGATGGAGAGCGCATGCGTGGCCACGCTGCGGGCCGCGACATGGATCACCGCGGGCAGCAGCTCGCCGGCGATCTTGAACATGTTGGGGACCATCAGCAGGAGCCCCTGCGAGGCGGTGAAGGTGGTCGCCAGCGTGCCCTTCTGGAGGGCACCGTGGAGGGCACCCGCGGCCCCGGCCTCGGACTGCATCTCGACGATGTCGGGGACCTCGCCGAAGAGGTTCTGGACCCCCGCCGCGGCCCAGTCGTCGGCGTGCTCGCCCATCGGAGAGGACGGCGTGATGGGGTACAGCGAGATGACTTCAGAGAGGGCATAGGCCACGCGGGCGGCGGCCTCGTTGCCATCGATGCAGATGCGCGCGGATCTAGTCAAAGTTGGGTGTCACCTCCGCCGCACGAGCCGCTGCGACGCGACCACGTTGCCTGGATTTAGGACTTCACGAGTCAACCAGAAGCGCGGCGGGGGCAACAGGGTCGAGAGCCGTCAGTTCACGCGGACCAAAGGTCCTCCCGGCCCGCTCTGCGGCGACCCGTAGACGCTCCGCCGGTGGGCCGAAAGGACCCGTGACCGAGGGACAGGAGAGCCTGCGGTCCCTTTCAGATGGGCTGAAAGCCCTCCTCGGTCAAGTGCCGTGCAGCCCTGGTGCCCACGCCCGAAAGGCCGGACCTGGCCCTGCGGGTCAGGGCGAATTGGCCCTGGTTGCCGATGCCAAGCGCCGCGCGAGCCGGGACGATGAGAGAAGAGTGAGTACCTTCAGCGACGAGGTCGATGGCCGCCACGGCTGGCTGCACCAGGTGCGCATCATCCAGGGGGGGATGGGTGTCGCCATCTCAGGGTGGCGGCTGGCCCGCGCCGTCGCCTCGCACGGCGCCTGCATGGGGGTGGTCTCGGGCACCGCGCTCGACAGCGTGGTGGCGCGCCGCCTCCAGGATGGTGACACCGGCGGCCACCTCCGCCGCGCCATCGAGGCGTTCCCCGATCAGGGGGTGGCCGGCCGCGTGCTGGACCGCTTCTTCGTTCCGATGGGCAAGAAGGCGGCCACGCCCTACCGCCGGGTGGGGATGCACAGCCATGTGGAGCGGCCCCTGGTGCGCGACCTCACCGTGCTCGCGGCCTTCGTCGAGGTGGTCCTGGCTCGCGAGGGGCACCGGGGCCGGGTGGGGATCAACCTGCTGACGAAGGTCAAGGCGCCGACCCTGCCCACCCTCTACGGGGCCATGCTCGCCGGAGTCGACTGCATCCTGATGGGGGCCGGCATCCCCCGCGAGATCCCCGGAGTCCTGGACGCCTTCGCCGAGGGCCGGGGCGCCAGCCTGCGCCTCCTCGACGGCCCCACCGGCGAGGAGCCAGTGCCGATGCTCCGCTTCGACCCGGAGAGCGTCGGCTACGGCGCGGCTCAGCTTCCCCGTCCCGCCTTCCTCCCTATAGTCTCCGCCGACTCGCTCGCGGCCATGTTGCTGCGGCGCTCGAACGGCAGCGTCGAGGGCTTCATCGTCGAGGGCCCACTGGCCGGGGGGCACAATGCACCGCCCCGCGGACGGACCGTCTTCGACGAGGCCGGCCAGCCGGTGTACGGCGGGCGGGACCAGGCGGACACCGCCCGGATGGCCGAGCTGGGGCTGCCCTTCTGGCTGGCCGGCGCCACCGGCTCCCCGGAGAGCCTCGCGGCGGCCCGGCGGGCGGGCGCCACCGGGATCCAGCTGGGCACCCTCTTCGCCTTCTCCCGGGAGTCGGGGATGGATCCGGACCTGCGGGTCAAGATCATCCGCGACGCCCGCGAGGGCGGGGCCCAGGTCCGCACCGACCCGCGCGCCTCCTCGACGGGATACCCCTTCAAGGTCGTCCAGGTGGAGGGCAGCGTCTCGGTGCCCGAGGTCTACGAGGCGCGACCCCGGGTCTGTGACAACGGCTACCTCCGCGAGCCGGTGTCGACGGGTGGTGGCTCGATCACCTACCGCTGCGCGGCGGAGCCGGTGCCGGCCTACGTCGCCAAGGGGGGTTCGGCGGAGGACGCGGCGGGACGCCGCTGCCTCTGCAACGGCCTGCTCGCCACCTGTGGCCACCCCCAGGTCCAGAAGGACGGCACGGTGGAACCGCCCATCGTCACGAGCGGTGACGACCTGGGCCGGCTGATCGGCCTCCTCCCCGCCGGCCGGGACGACTACGGCGCGGACGACGTCATCCGCTACCTGACGGGCGCTGCCTCGGCACTCTGACCGGCGCCACCTCGAGCCTCTGGCCCTCGCCGCAACGCGGCGGACACGGGGCCTCCCCGCTATCCTCGGAAGCGTGGCCGCCGTCAGCTGGGCCGGCTTCGCCGCCGGCATCGCCGTCCTGCTGCTCACCGCGGGGAGCGTCTTCGGGACATTGGTCGTCCCGCGTGCCACCTCGCCCCGGTTGACGGTGCTCATCACGGGGGGGATCCGGCGAGCCTTCCTACTCGTGACCGACCGGGTGGACGACTACCTGGCCCGGGATCGCATCGAGGCCCTCATCGGCCCAGTCCTCCTCATCGGCCTGCTGGTGGCGTGGGTCGCCCTCGTATTCCTCAGCTTCGCCCTCCTCTTCTGGCCCTTGGTGGCGAGCTTCGGCGCAGCCCTCCAGATCACCGGGTCGTCGATGTTCACCCTCGGCTTCACCACCCCCCGGGGTGCCGCTCCCGTCGCCCTCTGCTTCCTGTGCGCCATGAGCGGCCTGGTGCTCGTGGCCCTCCAGATCGCCTACCTCCCCACCATCTATGCCGCCTTCAACCGCCGGGAGACGCTCGTGACCATGCTCGCCTTCCTGGGCGGCGTCCCGGCCTGGGGCCCGGAGGTGCTCATCCGGCATGAGCTGATCGACAACAAGGAGCGGCTCGGGTGGCTCTACGAGCGCTGGACAGAGTGGGCCGCCGACGTCTCCGAGACCCACACCACCTACCCGCAGCTGCTCTACTTCCGCTCCCCCAAGGCCCTGCGCTCCTGGGTGATCGGGCTGCTCGCGGTGATGGATGCGGCGGCGCTCCACCTCAGCCTCTCACCGATCACGGCACCGGCGTCGGCGCGCCCGCTCCTGCGCATGGGCTACGTGGCCCTCGACGACCTGGCCGGCACCCTGGGCGTCGCCGTCCCCCCCGACCCCGACCCGGCCGACCCGATCCAGCTCACCCGGGCCGAGTTCGACGACGCGGTCGGCAGGCTCGCGTCGGTGGGGTGGAAGCTCGAGAGGAGCCAGAACGAGGCCTGGAAGCACTTCCACGGATGGCGGGTCAATTACGAGGCTGCCGCCTACGGGCTCGCCCTCCGGCTCGACGCGCCGCCGGCGCTCTGGTCCGGTGAGCGCCGGAAGGGGCGCAACGAGGTCATCCAGCCTGCCCGCCCCTCCCACCGCGTCCCGCTCGAGAGCGAGAAGGAGAAGCTGCTGCAGGCCGGCGCCAAACGCCGCGCCGCGCGCCGGGCGGCCGCGCACGAGCTCCACGCCCACCACGAGGACGAGGCGGCGGCACCCGAGGCTCACACCTGACCGGGTGTCCGCAGCCGGTCCGCCGGGCGGCGCCACCCGCGGGGCCGCCGCCGAAGAACCGGATCCCTTCAAGGGATTTAGGCCCGAGGGGACGGTGACCCTCTCCCCTATCCCCCACCGGCACCGCCGGGGATGCTGGCGAAGATGCTCGTCTCCGACTTCGTCCAGATCGACCGGCCGTTCGACGACGTGCGCAACGAGCTGGTCGCCGCCGGGCCCGATTGGCTCGGGGATTTGCTGGTCGCCGCCTATGAGGAGGGCGAGCAGCTGAGCCTCCGGGTCAGCTCCGCGATTGGGCCGATCCGGCTCAGCAAGCGGGTCTCGGCGGAACTCGGCGAGCTGGTGCTCAAGCCCGATCGGGTCACACAGCCGCTGCGCTGGCGGGCTGCGGGCGCCACCGGCCTCTTCCCCGTCATGGTCGCCGAGCTCGAGTGCACCCCGATGGGGACCTCGATGACCTCCATCAGCTTCATGGGCCGCTACGTGCCGCCACTGGGGCCGCTCGGCCGGGAGGTGGACCGCGTGCTCCTGCACCGGCTCGCCCAGGCAAGCGTGCGCGCCCTCCTCTCCCACGTCGTCGAGCGGTTCGCTGGCGGCGACGGGCAGCCGCAGGTGCGCGCCTCCGGGACCGCCGCTGCGCGCGCGGTCGCCCGGTGATCCCCGAGGCGGACGCGGGGCCGGCTCTCCGCGCGCTGCGACCCCCTGCCCTCGAGCGTGCCGACGTCCGCGGACAAGATGTCGGGTCCCCAAGGGACACCCCTCGGAGCCGGACCCACGGGAGATCTCAGGGGGTCAGCCCGCTGCCTCTGCGGACGGTCGCGATCGACCGCTACCTGGAAACGATCTTCTGCATCGCCACCGAGGACGAGCCGGTGCGGCCCAGCCGGATCGCCCAATGGCTCGGGGTGAAGGCCCCGACCGTGAGCATCGGGCTCCGCCGGCTCCGAGCCGGCGGTTGGATCCAGACCGAGCTGGACCGGCGCGTGACCCTCACCGCCGCGGGCCGCGAGGCCGCCGAGACCATCGTCCGCCGCCACCGGTTGGCCGAATGCTGGCTCACCGACGGGCTCGGACTGGACTGGGCGAGTGCTCACCTGGAAGCGACGCGCATCTCGGCCTCGCTCTCCGACACCGTCCTCGACCGGCTGGACATCTCCCTCGGCGAGCCGAGGACCTGCCCGCACGGTCACGCCATCCCCGGCCGGACGGCCCCCTACGGAGAGCTGATCGCCCTCGCCGAGCTCGGTCCGGGCGCGGCGGGAGCGGTGCGGCGCATCTCCGAGATCATCGAGCACGAATCCTTCGAACTCCTCCGCGCGCTGGCGGCCGCCGGGGTGCGCACCGGGGTCGAGGTCACCGTCGAGCCCCGCGGCAACGGAGATGAGATCACCCTCGCCGTGGGCGGCCGGCAGCACGCCATCTCCCTCGCGCCCGAGACGGCGCGGATGATCTGGGTCGAGGTCGCGTAGCCCGAACATCATGCCCGGGCAGGCCGGAGACCACCGCGTCGAAGGAGCCCCGAGACACCGGTGGAAAGGGGCCGTTGGGCTCTGGTGCGCGGGAAACACAGGGGCCACCCTGGGATGCCTTAGGAGGATCGGCTTGATGCGCACCGCGATCGTGTACGAGGGGACGCAGGGCAGTAGCGCGGCCGTGGCCCGGATCATCGCCGCCGAAGCCGCCGTGCACGGCCCGGTCATCGTCGGAGAGGTGCACGAGATCCCGCTCGCCGAGCTCGACGGTGTCGAGTTCCTGGTCGTGGGCGGGCCGACCCACCACTGGGAGGATTGGGCCGACGTGGCCCGGACCCAGAGCTCGGCTCACGTGCTCCGCAACTTCCACCCGCCGACCGACGGGGTGCGAGGCTGGCTGGACCACCTCCCGCCGCGACCGAGCTTCTCCGCCGCCACCTTCGACACCCGGGAGCCGGGTCTGCGCGTGCTCAACGGGACTGCCGCCCTCGCCCTCTACCGTGCCCTCCGCCGGAGGGGTTGCCACCTGGTCACGCGCCCGGCGAGCTTCCTGGTCAAGCCCGGTCAGATGTCGGAGCTGATGGAGGGGGAGCAGGAGCGCGCCAGCAGCTGGGCGGTGCAGGTCTTCCGCCGTGCGGAGCACCACCACCCGGTGCGGGTCGGCTGAGGCGTTCGGAGCCGGTCCGCGTCAGAGTTCATCCTCAACAACCCACACCCTCCGAACTGATCGCACGCGACGCCGGAGCTCTCTTTGCATCCCCCGCACCCCTTAAGGACAAAGCTGTCCTTAAGGGGGTATGAGACGGAGTCCTGCTCCTGGCGCGGGGGTGCGCCGACCGGCGGTCGGTGCACCGTCTCCTGGGGGCGCCACCCCCGGCGAGTGGGCTCGAACGACGAGGGTGGGACTGACGATACTGGACAAGACGAGACGTCTCGTCTAGTATCGTCGCAATGCCTGCCGCCGAAGCCGCCCCACCGATGCGTCGCGCGGCCCGACAGGCAGGCGCCCGCGAGCGGATCCTCGGCGCTGCCCGACGCTCTCTGAGCGTCGGGGGACTGCCGCCCCTTGCCACCCTGGCCGACCAGGCGGGCGTGTCGCGAGCCACCGTCTACCGTCTGGTCGCGTCCCGGGGCGAGCTGCTCCGATTCCTCGAGGTCGAGCCCGACCCGAGCGCTCGCGATCGCGTGCTGGCCGAGGCCGCCACGCTCTTCGGCGCGCACGGGCTGGCGGGTCTCTCCATGGATGAGCTCGCCGACCGCGCCGGCGTCTCCCGCGCCAGCCTGTACCGGCTCTTCCCCGGCAAGGCTGCCCTCTTCCGCGAGGTGGTGCGCGCCAACGCGCCGTTCATCCCCGTCGCGTTGGCCTTCGCCGAGCACGCGGGCGAGCCTCCGGAGCAGCTGATGCCGGTGATCGCACGGGCCCTCGTCCAGAGCGCGCAGGGCCACGTGGGACTGGTCCGCACCCTGCTCGTCGAGCTGTCGGGACCGGATGTCGACGCCGAGCTGGCGCGCCAGCTCGCGCTCTCCGAAACCATCGGCCCGGTCGCCGCGTATCTGCTCCGGCAGATGGCGGATGGCCGTCTGCGGCAGATGGATCCGGTGATCGCGCTCATGGCCTTCGTCGGCCCGCTGATGATGCACCTGATCACGCGTGACCTCGCCGAGCGGGCCCTCGGCTTCGACATCCCGCTGGAGGCCGCAGCCGATGAGCTGTCGTCCGCATGGCTGCGAGCGATGAAGCCGGGCGAGGCGGCGTTTAGATGAGTGCTCCGTCGGTGGCCGTCTCCGTCGAAGGCCTGACCAAGACGTTCGGGTCGATCCGGGCCCTGGACGGCGTCTCGCTCACCGTCGGTACCGGGGAGATCTACGGCCTGCTCGGTCCCAACGGGGCGGGCAAGACCACCCTGATCCGCTCCCTGGTCGGGCTGATCACCGCCGACACCGGAACCGTCACCGTGCTGGGTCGCCGTCTGCCCGACCGAGCCGTGCTCGCCGAGGTCGGATACATGCCCCAGTCGCCCGCCCTCTATGCCGATCTCACGGTGGAGGAGAACGTCAACTTCTTCGCCGCCGTCCACGACCTCGACCGGCCTTCGGCGGCGCGGAGCACCGCGGACGCGCTGGAGCTCGTCGACCTCAGCCCACGGCGGCGTTCGGTGGTGGCCACGCTGAGCGGCGGGATGCGCCAGCGCGTTTCGCTGGCATGCGCGCTGGTCCACCGGCCGCGGCTGCTCCTCCTCGACGAGCCGACGGTCGGGGTCGATCCGCAGCTGCGCGCCGAACTCTGGCGGCAGTTCACCACGATGTCCGGCGAGGGCACGACCATCATCGTCTCCAGCCACGTCATGGACGAAGCCGAGCGCTGCGGCCGGCTGGGGCTGGTGCGCTTCGGCCGGATGCTCGCCGAGGGCACATCCGCTGAGCTGCGACGGCTGGCCGGGGTGGAGCGTCTTGAGGACGCCTTCCTGGTGCTCTCGGAGAGCCGGTCGTGAGCGGGCGGCGCGCCGGCGCGATCAGCCTCCGGATCCTCCAGCAGTTCCGCCACGACCGGCGCACCCTGATGCTCCTCTTCGGTGCGCCGATCATCCTGCTCGGCCTCTTCTACTTCCTGACCGGCGGCGGTTCCAGCCTCCCCGCCGTCGACGTGGTCAACCTCGACCGGGGCTCGCTGGGTGCTGTCCTCGCCGCCGACCTCGGTCAATCCACCGAGATCGACGTCGCCCGAACCACGGAGGCCCGGGCGGCAAGCGACCTGAGCGCCGACGCGGTGGCGGCCTACGTCGTCCTGCCAGCCGATCTCTCGGCGCGCGCCCAAAGCGGCGACGTCATCGCTCCGGCAGTCCATCTGGAAGGCACCCAGCCCGCCCTCACCCAGCCGGTGCTGCTGGCCCTCGACCAATCGGTGACACGCGCCTCCCGCAACCTCGCGGCCGCGGAGGGAGTGCGCGTGCCGGTGCTCGAACCGAGCCTCGACTACCTTCACGGCGGGCCCGGTCTCGACACCCTCGACTACTTCGGGGGAGCGTTCATCGGGCTGGTCGTATTCCTCCTCGTGTTCGTCGTCACCATCATCGCCTTCCTCCGGGAGCGCAGCCAGGGAACCCTGGAACGGCTGATGGCGAGCCCGCTCCGGCGCGCCGACATCGTGGTCGGCTACATCGGCGGCTTCATGGTGGTGGCGACGGTGCAGGCGGTGGAGGTCGTGGTCTTCACCCTCTATGCGCTCCACGTCCACAACCAGGGCGACGTGGCGTTGATCGTCCTGCTCACCCTGCTGCTGACCCTGGTGGCGGTGAACCTCGGCATCTTCCTCAGCATGTTCGCCACCACCGAGTTCCAGGCGGTGCAGTTCATCCCGCTCGCGATCGTTCCCCAGGTGCTGTTGAGCGGCATCGTCTTTCCGGTCGCCACCGAACCGGGCTGGCTCCAGGTGGTGTCGAGGCTGCTGCCACTCACCTACGGCGTCGACGGGCTGCGCGACGTGATGCTGAAGGGCAATGGGCTCACCTCCGGCCCCCTCCTGCTCGACATCGCCGTGGTGTTGGCCTTCGCGGTAGCGCTCATCGCCGCGGCGACGGCCACGCTCCGGCGGAGCGCCTCCTGAGGCCGACCGCTGGTCAGAGCTTGGGGACCGCCCCGAAGGCCCTGCCGCTCACGAAGGTGGCCTCGATCGAGATGAAGCGCACCACGTCCTCGGTGAGGAACGGCCAGTCCTCGGGCAGCAGGCCCCGGACCTCGGCCATCTCGGCCGCGCCGGAGATCTCCGAGGCCATCCCCTGGACCAGGACGCTCCAGCCCCAGGCACCGGCCGGGTCGTACCGATCGGTCTCGAAGGCGACGACCGAGCGATGCACCGCCGCGTCCAGCTTGCCTCCGGGCACGGATCGGAAGACCACCCGCTCCCCCGCCACGACGTAGGCGACGGGCAGGATGGCCGGCAGCGCGCGCACGCTCACCCCGACCCGGCCGACCGCCAGGGTCGCGAGCAGGTCGAAGCAGCGGGTACGGGATAGTTCACGCAGGCTGAAGAGGCGGCGCTCCATGGACCCCCAGCATCCCCGCCAGGACCCACTCAAGCTAGGGGCAGTCGCCTCACCCGTTTCGGGACTTTCGGCCCTAGGATGGATCCCAAAATGCGGGCAGGAGACCCGCCCGGAGGCCGGCACCGGCCCGCAGCGGAGGGGTCCACGGACACTGGCGCAGGGACCGGCACCGATTGACCATGCGTCCATGGCTCATCTGATGCGCAACCTCGACAACGTCGCCTGGGCCGCCCTCACCGCCCTGCTCGTGATCACCGCGGCGGCCCTGCTCGGCTTCGTCTTCCTGGCGGCGATCTGACTCAGCGCTGACCGAGGCGCCGGCCGGTGACCTCCTCGATGGTGATCCGGACCCAGCGCTCGGGCGCCCGGGTCACCCAGGAGTGCAGGGGGCCGCGCCGGAGCGCCTCGACCTCACCGGGATCGGTGACCACACCCGCCGTCCCGCGGACCACCACGCTCCAGCCGGCGCGCTCCAGGGGATGACTCTCGTCGACCTCGAATACCACCTGGTGACCCTCGCCCATGGCACCCAGCGCCGTGCCCTCGGCGGTGCAGAAAACCACGGCGTCTTCGTCGGCCAGGTAGTTGACCGGAAGCACCATCGGCCGGCCGTCCAGGATGAAACCGAGCCTGCCCACGAAGGAGTGGTACTGGAGCAGCTCGAGGCACTCCTTTCTGCTGAGGTCGTGGAGCGGTCTCTGGCTGGTGGTCATTGGCTCCTCCTCATTGTCGCCCTCGGGTCCGAACACGATACCGAGAACGGGGTCGCCTCTGGACCGGAACCCGTCCCGCGGGTCTCCCCGGGGCTGCCCGACGTGTCCAGACCGGCGACGTTCGGGCCGGCACCCCCAGCCGATGGTCCCTGCCGCCGTCTGTCCCCCTAGACTTTGACTCATGACCGAGACCGAGGTGACCCGGACCTCGCGACTCCTCGATGCGGTGGTGGCGCTCTCCGCCGATCTCAGTCTCCCCAACGTCCTGAAGCGAATCGTCGAGGCGGCGGCGGCGGTCAGCGGGGCCCGCTACGTAGCCCTGGGCGTGCTCGGCCAGGATCAGCCCGACCTGCGGCGCGGCCTGGTCGAGTTCGTCACCCACGGCATCGACGGAAAGGGCATACGCGCCATCGGCCACCTCCCCCAGGGAGTGGGGGTCCTCGGCCTGCTGATCACCGATCCGAAGCCCCGGCGGATCGCCGACATCGGGGCCCATCCCGCCTCTGCCGGCTTCCCCGCGCACCACCCGCCGATGACGTCGTTTCTCGGGGTCCCCGTCATGGTGCGCGATCAGGTCTTCGGCAACCTCTACCTGACCGAGAAGCAGGGCGCGGCCGAGTTCTCGCAGTCCGACGAGGACCTGGTGGTGGCGCTAGCCGGCGCGGCCGGGGTCGCCATCGAGAATGCGCGGCTGCACCAGCGGCTCGAGCAGCTGGCGGTCCTGGGAGAGAGAGAGCGAATCGCGCGCGACCTCCACGACACCGTGATCCAGCGGCTATTCGCCACCGGGATGGGCCTCCAGAGCCTGGTCGGCCGCATGGAGGAGAGCGACCTTCGCGAGCGGCTGCAGCAGGCCGTCGATGAGCTGGACGAGACCATCCGGGAGATCCGCATCACCATCTTCGACCTCGAGGCTCGCGATGCCGAGAAGGCGGGCCTGCGAGCAAGAGTGCTCGCCCTGGCCGGCGAGGCGACCGCGACCCTCGGCTTTGCGCCGAAGGTGCACATGGACGGCCCGCTTGACGCGGCCACCGACGCGACCACCCAGGAGGAACTCCTCAAGACGCTTCGGGAGGCCCTCTCCAATGTCGTCCGGCACGCCAGCGCGAGCAGCGTCGAGGTCCTCCTCCGCGCCGGCTCGGGAACGGTCACCCTCCGCGTGGCGGACAACGGCGTGGGGGTCCCGAAGGACGCCCGGCGCGGCCACGGCCTAGACAACATGCAGACCCGGGCGGAGTCGCTGGGGGGCGTCTGCGAGCTCAGCGCGCGCCGCGGCGGAGGGACGGTCGTCACCTGGCGGGTGCCCGCCTCGCCCTGAGAGGGGGGCAGGACCGTCCGGGCGCGAGACCGGGAGGTTTGCCAGGTGGAGGGGCCCCGGCCCTCCGGCGGCGGTTGCCCCCGGCGCTTCGCCAGCTGATGCCGTGAAGCGGGCCGGGCCCCTCGCTTGACCTGACCCAAGCATCATGCCCACGCCTTCGTGACCGGCACCGGAGGACAAGGTCATGCATCGAACCGGTTGTAGACCCTATGCCACTAGGGCCGAGAGTCATATTGAGTAATGACGGCTGGCCCTGGTTTGACTTGGGCGCTGCCCCCAGCATGGGGGCATAACGACCTGACAACCACCAGGGAGACCACACCATGAACAAGGCAATTCGCTGGCGCATCTTCACCCTCCAGGCAGGGCTGATCGTCGTCTTCGGCGCTCTCGCCGGATTCACCCTCTGGGCATCCTCCTACGTCCAGAGCTCGGTAACCACCCAGCTCGCCGCCCAGCAAATCGTCTTCCCGGCCGCCAACAGCCCCGAGATCACGGCTCTTCCCGCCGTCGACGCCGCCGCCATGCGGCAGTACGCGGGGCAGCAGCTGACCACGGGCCCGCAGGCCGAGGTCTGGGCCGACAACTTCATGAAGGTCCACCTCAGCGCGATGCCTACCTACGACGCGGCGGCCACCACTGCCAGGGCCAACCCGACCAACGCGGCTGACCAGGCAACCTGGGAGACCGTCTTCATGGGCACCACGGACCGCAGCATGCTGCTCAACGCGTACGGCTGGTGGACCGTCGGCAGCTACACTGCGCTGGCCGGCATCGGCCTGCTGATCGCCGCCCTCGCCGTGGTCGGCACCTTCGTCTTCGAGCTCGTGGCCTGGCGGCGGCAGTCTCCGGCCACAGTGCCCTTGACGGCCGGAGCGCCCGCTCCCGTCTTCTCCCCCGTGGGTTCGGTGCCGGCGGTCGGCATCGCCCAGATGACCAAGCACGACAGCTAACCAAGACCCCCCCTCTAACGGCCCGCCGGTTCCGACCGGCGGGCCGTTTCCATGTCCAGGGCCGGAGTTGCGGGGAGGTGGCGGCCCTCCCTCCACCGCGGCACCGCGGCCGCTCAGATCAAGGAAGCGGCGGTCAGCATCCAGATGGGGAGTGCGTCCTTCGACGGTGCGGAAGCGCCGTCCGGGCCGCTCAGTGCAAGGAAGCGGCGGCCAGCGGGGCCAGGGAGCGCGCCTCTCGCCAGGGCGGAGAGACGTCCAGCTCAGAGCAAGTAGGCGAGAACCAGGACGAGGGGGGTGCCTCTCGCCGGCACCGCGGAGCGGCGTCCAGGCCGCTCAGATCAAGGATGCGAGCAGCGGAAGGAGGGAGCGCACTTGACGTGCGTGACCAACTGAGCAGCGGAGCAGACGCCGAGTTGGGCGGAAATGGACGCCGCGATCAGGCGGCGGGGTTGAAGTGGCGCCACTCCCCCGCCCCCGGCTCGTCGTCGTCCATCTCGACGTCCTCGGGGAGCTCGGTGCGCCAGGGGAGCATGAGGTCAAAGACGATCTCCTGGATCGTCCAGAGCATGTCCATGA
>JBEKGP010000016.1:0-35175 GCA_050012735.1 Candidatus Dormibacteria bacterium | reverse complement strand
AGGCCCTCTCACTCGTCTGGGGCGTCTGGCGCGGTGGCAAGGCGTTCGACGCGGCGCATGGCAGCGCCACCAAGGCACCTCCAACCCCCCCTGAGGCTTGACAAGAAGCTATGGGATCTAGGAGACCCGCTCATGCCCCCCACCGACCCCGTCACCCCGCAGCCGGGCGAATCCACTCCGGAGCCGCTCGCAACACCGCCCCAGCAGGCGAGCTGGGCGCCGCCGCCGCCCGGCTCGCAGCCCGTCCCGCAGTACCCGGGGGCCGCCGCCTACCCGGCGCCGTACCCGTACCCTCCGCCGTACTGGGGAGCCCCCAGCTCCTCCACGCCCTCCAACCCCTCCACCACGATGGCGATCGCCTCCGGCGTGCTCGGCATCGTCGGCCTGGCGATGTCGCTGATCCCGACCGTCTACTGGTTCTTCTACAAGCTCACCGTGATCGACGCCCAGACCTATTCCGGCGTCTCCGGGACCAACGCGCTGATGGGCGCGGACTTTGTGGTCGCCACCCTGGCGATCGTCTTCGGCGCCGTCAGCCTGGCCCGAGGCGGGAGCGCGAGCGGAAGCAGGCGGGGCCTGGCGAAGCTTGGCGTGATCCTGGGCGTGATCGGCCTGCTGCTGGCGGTGATCTTCCTTCCCCTGGCGGTCTCCGCGGCCAACGCCGCCAGCTGCAGCGCTTACAACAACTGCTGACTTGGCGGGAGGCCGAGCGCCCCTCCCTCAGACCACCAGGTTGACGATCCGGTCGGGCACGGCAACCACCTTGCGCGGCGGCCGGCCGGCGAGCAGCTCGACCACCCGCGGCTGAGCCAGGGCAAGGCGCTCCAGCTCCGCCGCCGCCGTGCCCGCCTCGCACTCGAAGGTGGCCCGGAGCTTGCCGTTCAGCTGCACCGCGATGGTCACCCGCGGCTCCTCGGCGAGTGCTGGGTCATGCTCCGGCCACGCTGCCCGGTGCACCGAGCCGCCCTCGCCGAGGCGTTCCCAGAGCTCCTCGGCGATATGGGGCGCAAAGGGCGCGAGCAGCTGCACGAGGGTGAGGGCGTCGATCCGGCGTGCCCTCCCCGCGCGCGCCTCCTCGTCGATCCCGTGGGCCAGCTCGTGGAGCGCCGCGATGGCGGTGTTGTAGTGGAGGGACTGGATGGCGGTCTCCACCGCCGCGATGGTCCGGTGGCGGCGCCGCTCGCGCGCCGCGTCGGCAGCGTCGCTGACATCGTCAGCGCCAGCCAGCTGGACGCAGCGCCACACCCGCTCCAGGAAGCGGCTCTGGCCCAGCATCCCGCGCTCGTTCCACTCCCCACCCTCGAGGAAGGGGCCGAGGAACATCACGTGGAGGCGCAGGGCGTCGGCGCCGTGCCGGGCCATGTAGGCGTCGGGGTTGACGACGTTGCCCTTGCTCTTCGACATCTTGCCGCCGGCGAAGGTGAGCAGCCCGTGTGCCCGGAAGCGGGTGAACGGCTCGGGTGTGGGCACGTACCCCATCCCGTGCAGCGCGCGCATCAGGAAGCGTGCGTACATGAGGTGGAGCACGGCGTGCTCGTTGCCGCCGATGTACATGTCGACGGGCAGCCAGTGCCGGGTCCGCTCGGGGTCGAGCGCCCGGTCCGTGAAGTCCGTCGACGGGTAGCGCATGTAGTACCAGCCCGAGTCCAGGAAGTTGTCGTTGACGTCGGTCTCGCGCTTGGAGGGCTCGCCGCAGACGGGACAGGGCACGTTGACCCACTCCTCGACCTGGGCGAGCGGCGAGACACCGGTGCCGAGAGGGCGGAAGTCCGTGACCTCGGGGAGCATCACGGGAAGCTCGGACTCGGGGACGCCGACGGGACCGTGCACCGGGCAGTGGATGATCGGCAGCGGCGGTCCCCAGTAGCGCTGGCGGGAGATGATCCAGTCGCGCAGCCGGAACTGCACGTGGGCGCGCCCGGCGGCGCGCGCCTCGACGAGCTCAACCACCCGCCGCTTCCCCTCCGGCGACGGCGTGCCGTCCAGAGAACCGGAGTTGACCATCGGCCCTTCGCCGGTCCACGCCTCCACGACCACGTCACCGCCGCCGATCACCTCGACGATGCGCAAACCGTGAGCGCGGGCAAACTGCCAGTCGCGCTGGTCATGGCCGGGGACCGCCATGATCGCTCCGGTGCCGTAGCCGCCCAGGACGTAGGGCGCGGCCCAGACCGGGATCTCCTCGCCGGTGAGCGGATGCACGCCGAGCGTGCCGAGGTCGACGCCGACCGAGAAGTCCGGCTCGGCGTCGGCCGGCGGCAGCGACGCGCGCCACTCCTCCACGGCGGCGCGGCGGTCCTCGCGGATGAACTCGGCGAGCTGCGGATGATCCGCGCCGATCACCAGGAAGGTGGCGCCGAAGAGGGTGTCGGGGCGCGTGGTGAAGACCGTCACCTGGGGGCGGGCGCAGCCATTGAGCCTGAAGTCGATGAGGGCGCCCTCGCTGCGCCCGATCCAATTGCGCTGCGCGATCTTTGTCCGCTCGCTCCAGTCGAGGCCGTCGAGGGCGTCGAGCATCTCCTGCGCGTAGCGGGTGGTCTTGATAAACCACTGCTTGAGGAAGCGGGTCTCGACCACGGTGCCGCAGCGCTCGCAGGCACCGCTCACGACCTGCTCGTCGGCGAGCACGGTGAGGCACGACGGGCACCAGTTGACGGGGCCCTCGCGGTGCTCGGCGAGCCCGGCCTTGAAGAGCTGGAGAAACACCCACTGGGTCCAGCGGTAGTAGTCGGGGCTGGTGGTGTCGATCTCGTGGGACCAGTCGACGCCCAGGCCGAGCTTCTTGAGCTGCTGCTCGCGGAAGTACTCGACGTTGCGGGCGGTCAGGGTGGCGGGATGCTCACCGACCTTGAGTGCGTAGTTCTCGGAGTGGATGCCGAAGGCGTCGAAACCGAGCGGCTCGAAGACGTCGTCCCCCTTCTGGCGGCGGTACCGGCCATAGATGTCCGCCCCGGTGAAGGCGTAGGCGTTGCCGATGTGCAGCTTCTCCGCGGAGGGGTAGGGGAACATCATCAGGCAGTAGAAGGGGCGTGGCCCGCGCATGTCGGTGCGGTAGGTCTCGCGCTCCGCCCAGATCCGCTGCCATTTGGCATCGAGGGCGGGGAGGTCGAGACGGTCGCCGGGGGGGACGGGTGCTTGGCTCTCCATGCGGGCCACAGGTTACCGCGTCACGGCAGGGGCGACGGGCGGGCGCGGGAGCGACCGCCGGCGGTCCTCGAGCACGACCGGGCAGGCCCGTCCGGCGTCCTGGTAGCGTAAGTTCGTGGCCCGCCAGACCCGGTGGAGAGGCTCTTTGGTGGCGCTGGCGCTGGTCCTCGGGGGCTGCAGCGCCGCGCCGGGCGCGACGCCAGCGACCCACCGGCCGGCTTCCGCGACCACCAGCGCCGCGCCTCAGCCCACCACCACGCCGGCGGCACCGTCACCCGCCCAGATCGTCACCACCCTGGCGCAGCAGTTCGCCGACCAGACCGCGAGCGGCGCCTGGGACGCGCAGTGGAACGAGTTGGCGCCGGAGGCCCAGGCGCTGTGGCCGAGCCAGGGCGCCCGCACCGCCATGCTGCAGGCCAAGTTCTCGGGCGCCCCGATCGTCTCCATCAGCCTGGGACAGCCCACCGCCGGGGTCACCTGGTACGACCCGGAGAGCCCGGCGGTCTCGGTGGCCGGAACCTGGCGGTTCCCGGTCAGGGTGAGCTTCGCGAACCCGGCTTCGCTCTCTCCGCCGGGGGTCGCGGCGCTCTTCTCGATGACCCAGATATCGGTCGACTACGACTCCGCCACGGGGGCGGCGTGGATCGTGGGCGAGGGCCCCGCATCGATGGACGCGCCGGTGATCGTCCCCGCGAGCGTCACCTCCCGCCAGGTGGACGTCCCCATCTTCATGTACCACCTGGTGGAGAACCAGGAGCCGCAGGAGAGCGCCTACGGGAGCAACACCTACGGATGGAGGATCGACGTGGGACTGACCACCCTCACCAGCCAGTTCCAGGCCCAGATGGCCTACGCGTACTCGATCGGCGCCACCAGCATCTCGCTGCAGCACCTGGCCGACGCCCTCCTCTACGGGCTGCCGCTGCCGGCGCATTCGTTCGTGGTGACCTTCGACGACGGCCGGCTGAGCCAGTGGACCAATGCGGTGCCGATCCTTCGGCAGTACGGATTCACCGCCGTCTTCTTCCCCTGCACGGCCCTGGTCGGCGGCGTCTACGGCCCCCAGCAGTACGTGACCGCGACCGAGCTGCGAGATCTGGCCAGCACCGGCTTCTCCTTCGGCGACCACACCCTCAAGGACAACGTGGCGCTCTGGACGGGAGAGGCCACCGCCCCGCAGCTGGAGGCCGTCACCAACCAGAGCAAGACCACCCTGGAGAGTCTCATCGGTGGCCAGCCGATCCAGTTCATCGCCTACAGCGGGGTCTGGCCGGGGCCCGACCAATTCTCCGACAGCGCCCTGGAGCAGCCGCTCTTCACCACCCTCCAGGGGTACGGCTACGTGGGCGGGCTCCAAGACCTCGTCAACGACTCCGCCGCCGACTACAGCACGGCACTCTGGCAGCTCCCCCGGGTGCGGGTGGGGCTCGGGATCTCCACCTCCAGCTGGGACAGATGGATGGAAGATGCCGCCTAGCCCACCCCTCGACTGGGCTACGCAGACCCTGCTCGCCGACGAACGGGCGGGGCTGCTCCGCCGTCTGCGCCGGCGCGAGGGGGGCAGCTGGCCCCGCTGCGTGGTCGACGACAGGGCCGTCGTGGTCTTCAGCTCCAATGACTACCTCGGCCTCTCCGTCCATCCGGCGGTGCGCGAGGCGGCCTCACGGGCCGCTTTGGATCTGGGGGTGGGTGCCACCGGCTCCCGCCACCTCTCCGGCGGCCACGGGGCGATCGCCGACCTGGAGGAGGCGCTCGGCGGCTTCCTGGGCGCCGCCACCGCCACGGTGGCGCCGAGCGGCTACGCGGCCAACGTCGCGATCCTGGAGGCGCTCGGCGGCCCCGACGCGACCATCCTGAGCGACGCGGGAAACCACGCCTCGCTGATCGACGGTTGCCGGGCGTCGCGGTCGCGGGTAGCCGTCTACTCCCACCTCGACAGGGTGGACCTCGAGGCCCGCCTGGCCCGCGCCCAGGGGCGCCCGATCATCGTCACCGACTCCGTCTTCTCCATGGACGGGGCCGCCGCCGACCTGATCGCCCTGGACCGGCTGGCTCGGCGCCACGATGCCTGGCTGATCGTCGATGAGGCCCACGCGCTGGGGACGACCGGTCCGGGCGGGCGCGGGCTCGCCGCCGAGCTGGGGGTGGCCGGCGATCACGTGGTGCGGGTGGTCACCTTCTCCAAGGCCCTGGGCGCGGCCGGTGCGGCGATCTGCGGAGCGGAGCCGGTGCGCCGCCTGCTCCTCCAGCGCGGCCGGGCCCTCATCTTCTCGACCGCGCCCCCCCACCCCACCGTCGCCGCCGCGCGAGCGGCACTGGGAGTGCTGATGGCGGAGCCGGAGCTGGTCCTCCGGCTCCACGAGCGCGCCCGGCTGCTCCGCCTGCGACTCGGCGAGCGGGCACTCGCCGGTGCCCACCCCTCCTCCCCCATCGTCGCCGTCCTGTCCGGCGACCCGATCCGCACCATGGAGCTCGACCGGGCGCTCTGGGAGCGCGGCTACCTGGTCCAGGGGCTGCGCCCGCCGACCGTGGAGCCGGGCACCAGCCGGCTGCGGCTGGTGGCCAGCGCGGCCCACTCCGAGGCCGAGATCGATGGCGTCGCCGCTGCCCTGACCGAGCTGCTCCGCTCATGACGGGCCGCATCGTGGCGGTTACGGGAACCGGGACCGGCGTGGGCAAGACGGTGCTCACCGCCGCCCTCTGCGCCGCCCTGCGGCGGGGTGGAGTGGACTGCCGTGCCGTCAAATCGGTGGCGACCGGCGTCGCGCCGGGGACCGACGCCGAGGACGCGGTCCTGCTCGGTGCGGCGATGGGCGCCACGGCGTCGGAGGCGGTCCTCTCCACCTTCACGCTGCCCCGTTCCCCGCTCGCCGCGGCCGCAGCGGAGGGACAGGAGCTGGACGTCGAGGCCCTGGCCCGGTCGATCGAGGCGATGGCCGCCGGCTGCGAGCTGCTCCTGGTCGAGGGAGTGGGCGGCCTGCTGGTGCCGCTCTCCCCCCGGCAGACGGTGCGCGACCTGCTCCGGCGCCTCGACGCCGGCGTGGTGATCGCGGCGCTCGCCGGGCTCGGGACCATAAACCACACCGCGCTCACCGTCGAGGCGGCGCTCGGCGCCGGGTTGAGGGTGGTCGGGGTGGTGCTGGTCGAGGCGATGGGCGACGAAGACCCGGCCTTCGTCGCCCAGAACGCCGCCCAGATCGCTGAGCAGTGCGGGGTCCCCGTGCTCGGGCTGTTCCCCCACCTAGGCGACCCCAGCGACCTCGTCGCGCTGGCGGAGGCCGCCGGGGCGCTCGACCTCTCGGCCCTCACCGAGCCCCTGGCTGACGCGACCGAGGCGGTGGTCGCCGCCGATCGGCGGCACGTCTGGCACCCCTTCACCCAGACCAGCGACTGGCGGGAGGAGGTACCGCTCGTCATCCGCGCAGGGGACGGCTGCTGGCTCCGCGACGAGAGCGGGAGGCGCTACCTGGACGGGATCAGCAGCCTCTGGTGCACGGTCCACGGCCACGCGCACCCCGCCCTGGACCGGGCCGCGCGCGAGCAGCTGGGGCGGATCGCGCACAGCACCTTCCTGGGCCAGACCCACGCGCCGGGGGCCCTGCTCGCCCAGGAGCTTGCCGCCGTCGCCCCTCCCGGCCTCACCCGGGTCTTCTATTGCGAGGCGGGTGCGGCCGCGGTGGAGGCGGCGCTGCGCATCGCGTTGCTGGCCCAGCGCCACGCCGGCCACCCGGAGCGCACCCACTTCGTCGCCCTCGGCGACGCGTACCACGGCGACACCGCGGGCGCGGTGAGCGTGGGTCGGAGCGAGCCGTTCCACACCGGGCTCGACCCCATCCTCTTCCCGGCCCGCGTCGTGCCCAGCCCGCACCTCGACGAGGCGGCGTCGCTCCGGGCGCTCTCCGACCTCCTCGACCGCGAGGGCGACCAGGTGGCCGCGCTGATCGTCGAGCCGCGCGTCCAGGCCGCCGCGGGGATGCTCACCCACTCGGACGGCTGGCTGGTGGAGGCGGCGGCCGTGGCGCGGCGACACGGCGCCCTCCTCATCGCGGACGAGGTGGCGACCGGGTTCGGCAGGACGGGCGACCTCTTCGCGTCGGCGGGCGCGGGGGTGGCGCCCGACATCCTGTGCCTGGGCAAGGGGCTGACGGGCGGCTACCTCCCGCTCTCCGCGGTGCTCACCACCGAGGAGCTGTTCGATCGCTTCACGGCTCCCGACGCCGAGCACCGCACCCTCTACTACGGCCACACCTACACGGGCAACCCGGTGGCCTGCGCCGTCGCCCGCGCCTCACTCCGGCTGTTCGAGGAGGAGGACACCCTGGGATCGGCACGGCGGCTGGCAACCACGCTCGCCAGGCTGCTCACCGAGCAAGTGGCACCGCTGCCGGGTGTGTTCGAGATCCGGAGCAGGGGGGTGATGACGGGCATCGAGCTCCGGGAGGGGGAGACGCCGATGGAGCCGGCGCTCCGGACCGGCCGCCGGGTGATCCTGGCGGCCCGCCGCCGTGGGGTCGTCGTCCGGCCTCTCGGCGACACCGTGGTCCTCAACCCGCCCCTCACCATGACCGACGCCGAGGCCGAGATCCTGGTCTCGGCTGTGACCGGGGCGATCGCAGAGGTGACCGGCGGCCCCAGGTGACCGGGTGAGGGGCGGGGTGACTCACCAGGCCGGGTGACCCGCGTGCCGTAGGGTCCATCGGCCGTAACAGCGATGGCGGAGTCGCGTGGGGTTGACCAGCGGCTGCTTCACGAAGAATTCACCCCGATGTCATCCCCGGAGCCCACGACGCCCATACGATCGGTGAACGGACTGGTCAGGGACGGCGGAGAGCGACTGGGCTCAAGGCTGTGTGGCGGGAGGTGTGACCTTTGTCGGGACGGCTCGCGGGCGGGGAGCGGTACCAGCCCGCTCGCCTGCTGACCATCGCGCTGGCCCGGGCCCGGGGGTGGAGCCGCTCCCTCCCGCGACCGGGTGACGAGACGCGGTTCTGGGAGTCGCTGGCCGAGGCCACGGGCGATCTCGGACAGGGGCTGGTGGTCCTGGATCGGGGCCGCCCGGTGAAGGTCAACGCCGCATGGACCGCCACCACCGGGTACGCGCCGGACGAAATGCTCGCCATGGATTCCCTCGCCCCCCTGTTCCCCCCCGAGGAGCGAGAGGCGCCGGCGCGGTTGACGGCGACCTCCGGCGAGGCCGCCGGGCGGAGCTTCCCCCTGCGCATGGTCGCCAAGGACGGCGGTCCACTCTCTCTCGAGATCGCGACCCGGACCGTGCAGTTGCGCAGGAGACCGCGGGTGATCCTCCTCGTCCGCGACGTCACGGCCAGGCGCCTCTCCGACGAGCTGCGGGCCATGCAGATCGCGCTCACCCGCATCCTCAACACCGCTGCCACCTTCGAGGCGGGCGCTCCGCGCATCCTCGAAACCCTGGTGCGCTCACTGGGGCTGTGGGGTGGAGAGACGTGGCTGCTGGACCGCGATCGGGGCGTGCTCGTCAGGCGCGGCGCCTGGTGGGCTCCGGCAGCGGAGATGGGCGACTTCCACCGGGACCGCCGGGACCTCGAGCTTGGGCTCGGCAGTGACCTGCCCGGGCGGGTCTGGGCGGCCGGGGCGCCGGTGATCATCCCCGACCTCGCGGCCGACCCCGGCTTTCGCGACGCTCGGGCGGCTTGGGGCCTGACCGCCGCGGCCGGTTTCCCCATCCTGGTTGACGACGCCGTGGTCGGCGTCATCGGCCTCTTCGGCCCCGGCGCGGCAGCTCTCCGGGCCGCTGCCGTCGAGGTCATGGTCGACTTCGGCCGCCAGCTCGGACACGTCCTGGAGCGGCGGCGGACCGAGGCGGCGCTCCGCGAGAGCATGGCCCGGCTGGCCGATGTCGCCGCCACCGACCCCCTCACCGGACTGCGCAACCGGCGCGAGTTCGACCGGCTGCTGGCGACCATCCCCCGGCAGCGTTTCGCCATCTGCACCATCGACGTCGACGGTCTCAAGCATGTGAATGACGAGTACGGCCATGAGGCGGGAGACGCGCTGCTCCGGGGCGTCGGCCAGACGCTCACCTCGAGCCTCCGAGGCTGGGACGTGGTGGCGCGCGTCGGGGGGGACGAGTTTGCCGCGCTCATGGTCGGTATCGGCCCCGACGAGACCGCGGCGGCGGCGGAACGGATGCGCAACGCCGTGCATGGCATCTCCGTCCCCCACGGGCAGGCGCGGGTCAGCGTGGGATGGGCGGTCGGCGAACCGGGCGCGGATCCCCGAGGGGTGGCGCGTCTGGCCGACTCCCACCTCTACCAGGCCAAGGAGGCGGGGCGGGACCGCGTCTGCGGCGGCACCGTCGACCTCGCTCCCGGGCTCTCGCGCCGTTCGGAGTGGGCGACCCGGGTCGATCGCGCCATCCGCCACGGCGAGATGCGGATCGTCTACCAGCCGATCTGCCGGCTGGACGACGGCACGGTCATCGGCCACGAAGCGCTGGCCCGTCCCCCTGGGATGCGGGCCGGGGAGAGCGTCGAAGACCTCTTCGCGGAGGCGCAGCGGAGCGGGCGGATGCGCGACCTGAATTGGCTCTGCCGCAGGCTCGCCATCGCCGGTGCCCCCTGGGGTCAGTTCCCCCACTGGGCGCTCTTCCTCAATGTCAGCGCCCTGACCCTGCTCGACCCGATCCACGGTGCCGATCAGCTGCTGCTCATGCTGGAGGCGGCCGGGGGGCGCCCGGAACAGCTGGTGCTGGAGATCACCGAGCGGGAGATCATCACCGATCTCGCCCGGGTGCGTCAGGTCCTCGCCGGCTACCGCGACCACGGGGTGCGCTTCGCCCTCGACGACGTGGGCGACGGACACTCGACCCTGGAGCTGCTCACCGCCGCGAACCCGGAGTTCATCAAGATCGCGCGGAGCCTGACCGTGACCGCGTCACACGCGGGGTCGCGGGCGGCGATCAAGGCGGTGGTCTCCTTTGCGCGCGCGAGCGGGGCGGCCGTCATCGCCGAGGGCATCGAGAACGAGCTGGGGGCCCGCCAGACCCGGGAGCTGGGTGCCGAGCTGGGTCAGGGATGGTGGCTCGCCCGGCCCACGGAGGCAGGCGCCCTGGAGTTGGCCGGCACCCCGTCGCTGGGACGGAGCGGCCCGGGGATCACCACGAGCTGAGGGTTTCCGCCGGTCGCGGCGGCTTCGCCCCGCGTCCAGCCCGATGATCAGCCCTCCCCACCCCTCCGGGAAGGGACCACAGCCCGGTCGTAGTGCATTTGCGTTGGCCCCCGTGGTGCAGGCGCATCCCTCCCCCCTGCCAGCAGTCAGCGCGCCGACGTACGGCAGCTTATTCGGGTGCATTCGCACGCCCAATCGAGGACATCGGCGTCTATGCGGTTTCGCGCTCCGGAATGAACATCAGTGGCGCAGACCGCAGTGGCTGCACACGCAAACGGCAGGCTCACGACAGGGACCCGGCCGGTGCGTGTCAGAAAGAGCGAGAGGTATGCGACGTGTTCAACGGCTGGAGCTGATCCACAGAAATTCCTCATCCCCTTCGGGCGGGCGCCGCAGGGCGACCTCATCCGGCGTCCGCCCATCTCCCCCTTGCCGGCGGCGGGGACCCCGAGCCTCGACTGATAGGGTCGGGCCCGGAACGGGTGACCGGTGACGAGACGGATCAAGATGCAGATGTCGAATGTGCCCGCCGCGCGGCCGGAGCGTCCGGCCGGCAGGCCCCCGATACGGCCCGGAGTGACCACCCGTTTCGTGGCCGGCCGTGCCGTCTCCAACTGCGGCGACTGGCTCACCACCGTGGCGGTCGCGGTCGCCCTGTACACCCTCACCCGCAGCCTCGCCGCCCCCGCCCTGGCGATCCTCTTCCGGGTGGCACCGCGGCCGGTGGGGGCGCTGGCCGGCGGGCACCTCGCAGACCGCTTCGGCCCCGTGCCGACCCTGGTCGTCCTCAACGTCTCCAGAGCCTGCGTCACCGGCGCTCTGGCGGCGGCACTCCGCGCCGACGCGGTCCCGCTGGTGCTGGCACTGCTGGCCCTGACCCAGGCCGGCGGCGGTGCCGCCCAGCCCGCCGGCCAGGCGGCGATCCCCCGGCTGGTGCCCGCGGAGGGGGTGGCCGGGCTCAACGCCGCCGTCGGCACCGTGGACTCGGTGGCCCTTGTCGTCGGGCCCGGGATCGCCGCCGGACTCCTCGGCCTCCTCGGGACGGGCTCGGCCCCCTGGCTGGTGGCGGCGGACGCTTTCTCCTTCCTGGTTCTGGCTGTTCTCCTCGCGAGCCTGCCCCGCCTCGGCCGCGCCACCGTGGCGGAAGAGGAGGAGGGTGGGGCAGGTCACTGGGCCGGGATCGGGCTGGTGCTGCACCAACCCTTCCTGCGCCAGCTCGCCCTCGCCCAACTCGGCATCTTCGCCACCATCACCTGTCTCCAGGCGGTCCTCCCCGCGGCGGCGCAGCAGCGCTTCGGCAGCGCCTCGGCAGCAGGCTGGGTGTACGCGGCGATCGGGGCCGGCAACCTGGTCGGCGCCGTGGCGCTCCTCCGGACCCGGAAGCGGGGGCTGGGACCGCGGGCGATGGCCCTGCTGACCCTCGGCGAGCTGGTCCCGCTCGGAGTCTTTGCGCTGGTCGGCTCAGCAGGGCTCGACATCGGGTTGGCTGGGATGAGCGGCCTGGCGTCGGCCCCCTACGAGATCCTGGCCATGACCGAGATGGCCCGCATCGTCTCGTCGCACCGGCTCGGCCAGGCGAGCGGCGCGGTGTGGCTCTTCGGCTACGCCGGGATGCTGGCGGGCGGTCTGCTCGCCGCGGCCGTGGCGCCACGGCTCGGCTGGATGCCAACCCTCCAGCTGGCCTGGGCCGGGGGGAGCGTGATGCTGGTCGCCGGCTGGCTCCGGCCGCGCCGAGCGACCCTGGCCTTCCTCATCCGCCGTCCCCGATCCCGCGACCAGCAGCCGGAACCGGAGGGGGTGCGCGCCCGCACCGCGGCCCCACAGGGCGGCTGAAACCGTGCAACATCTGATCGGGGTGAGAGCCCGCGCCGATGGCGAGGCATCGACGCGACGCACTCTGTGGGCCGCTGCCCGCCTCTTTCCCTCCGATGAGTCATATCCTCTGCTTGCTGCGATGCCCGACTCCGACACTGCTCCCGAGCTCAAGCTCTCGCCCAAACCGCTGATCCGGGTCCTGATCGTCGAGGACCACCAGATGTTTGGCGAGGCCCTGGCCCGGGCGCTCCGCGACGAGCCCGACATGCGGGTGGACGGCATCTCCCAGCGCCTCGACGACGCCCGTGAGTTCCTCCGGCGCAAGCACGTCGACGTGGTTCTGATGGACTACCACCTGCCGGACGGCGACGGCATCATGGCGGCCCGCTACATCCGCGACGAACACCCGAGGACCCGGGTCATCGTGGTCAGTGCCGTCGAGGATCGACAGGTCCTGGACGAGGCCCTGGTGGCGGGCTGCAGCGGATTCATCAGCAAGTCGGAGAGCCTCGACCACCTGCCGAGCGCCATCCGCGGGGCAATGGTGGGCAACATCGCGATCTCGCCGGGCATGGTCGCCAAGCTCATCGCACCCACCGCCGCGGCCCGCCAGGGCTACGGCGACGATCTCAACCCGCGGGAGCTGGAAGTGCTCCAGTACCTCGCCCAGGGGTGGGACAACGCGTCCATCGAACAGCAGCTCTTCATGAGCCACGCGACCCTGCGCAACAAGCTCTCCCGGATCAACTCCAAGCTGGCGACCCACTCCAAGCTGGAGGCGGTGACCAAGGCGCTGCGTCTGGGACTGGTCCAGGTCGAGCGTGAGGAGGGCTCCGAGGAGCCCCGGATCGTGGCGGTCCCCAGGCAGCCGGTCTGACGCCGAGCGGACCACAGCACCTTCGACCGGTGATGCCGACAGCGGACGAGCCCGACCAGGGCGGCGGGCGGATGCGCCGCCTGACCCGGCGTATCCCCCGGCTCCCGGAGGAGGAACGCGGCACCCCGGTCACCTACACCCCCGCGCTTATCGCCTACGTCGGGCTGCTGGCGGCCGTGGCCCTGGCGGCGGCAGTGGTGACGGTGCGGGTCCCGGCCGACCCGGCCCTACTCGCGATGGGGGCGTGCGCCACCTTCCTCCTCGCCGCCACCGCCGTGCGCGTCCTCTCCGGGGCGGACAATTACTGGTCGGCGTCGATCTTTGCCCACCTGGGACTGACCCTCGCCGCCGGGCCGATCGGAGCGCTGGTCGCCGCCGCCAGCGAATGCGCGGGCACCACCGCGCGGTTGGGGACGAGCTGGTTCAAGAGCCTCTTCAATGCCTCCAACCAGTTCCTGAGCGCGCTGGCCGCCTGGGCGCTGTTCCACGCCGTCACCGGGGGCGGCATCGCCCTGGGGCCTGGCCTGGTCGCAGGGCTCGCGGCCGGCCTTCTCTCCTGGACGATCAACATCTGGCTGCTCGCGGGGGTCCAGTGGCTCACCCAGCCGGGGATGCGGGTGCTGCCCTACGTGGGGCAGAACGCGACCTCGGTCCTCCCCTACTTCCTGGGTGCCGGCCTCACCGCGTTCGGTGGCGTCGTTCTGGTGAATCGCGAGGGGGCGGACGGCTTTCTCCTCCTCCTCGTCCCGGTGCTGCTCCTTCAGATGTCCTTGCTGGTGCTCTCCTCGCGCACCCGCGCCGCGCAGTTGCAGCGGGAGGCACACGCCCTCGAGAAGGAGCTGCTGCTCCGCCGGGCCCTGGAAGCATCGGACGCCGAACGCCACCGGATTGCCCGCAACCTCCACGACGGCGTGGTCCAGGACTTGGCCGCCGTCACCCTCGGGCTCCGCGCGCGCGCCGGGCAGGATGAGGAGGGCCGAGCGATGCTGCACGCCGCGGACGCCACCGCCGAGGCGATCGACGAGCTGCGCACCCTGCTTCGTGAGATCGCCCCTCCCGACCTCCAGGAGATGGGGCTCGCCGCCGCCCTCGGCGATCTCGCCGACCCACTGCGCGACGGGGGAATCGAGGTGACCATCGAGGTCGCCGAGTCGGCCGGCGACGTCCGGGGCACCGCGCTCAACGCCACCTACCGCATCACCCAGGAGGCGCTCCACAACGTCGACCAGCACGCCCACGCCCGTCATGTGGTGGTGGCCGTCGTCAAGGATGCCGGGAGGCTCGACCTCCAGATCGTCGACGACGGCATCGGCTTCACGGCGGATCGGCGCCACCGGCAGCTGGAGGCGGGGCACCTTGGTCTCAGCCTGATCCACGACCTGGCGCGCGAGGCGGGGGGTGACCTGGAGATCCGATCGGTGACCGATGTGGGCACGACGCTCCACGCACGCCTGCCCACGGACGAGGAGGGCGGATCCGCCGGCCTCGGGCCGACCGCGTCACACCCCTAACCGCTACGGTCCCCCGCCCTACCGCGGCGCGCTGCCGACCTCGCGACCGGCGATGGCCGACGCGTAGACGCCGAGGAGATCCGCGACGTAGCTGTCGAGCCCGTGATAGGCGACCGCCCGGCTGCGGGCCGCCTCGCCGAGCCGGACACGAGCCTCATGGTCGGCGTGCAACCGCTCCATGGCCTCGCCCAGGGCCGGTTCCAGCGGGTGGACCGGGATGACCAGGCCGGCGCCGCCCAGCACCGCCCCGTGCTCGCCGGCATCGGTGGCGACGATCGCGCAGCCCGCCGCCATCGCCTCCAGGAGGGCGAGGGAGAGTCCCTCAGCGGTCGAGGGAAGGACAAAGAGATCGGTCGCCCGGAGCAGCTCCAGGCGGTCCTCCATCCGCGTGATCATCCCCAGGAAGCGCACCGGCCCCTCGGCCCCGGCGATGACGCGCAGCCGCCGATCCTGGCTCCCGCTGCCGGCGATGACGAGAAGGTGGTCGAACGGCCAGCCGCGGGCCAGGAAGGAGTGGATCAGCTCCTCCACCCGCTTCTCCGGGTCGAGCCGGCCGAGGAAGGAGACGATGAGCTCGGCCCCCAGGGCCTGCTTCAGCCCAGAGGGTCCGGGACAGATCCGCTCCGTGTCGACGGCGTTGGGCATCACCACGACGCGATCCGGCGCGACCCCGGCCCACACCAGGAGGTCGCGCTGGTCGTGTGAGAGGGCGATGCAGCGGTCGTATTCCCGGAGGCGGGGGGCATGGTACTGGTAGAGGCGACGCATCACCCGGCCCCGGGCGCTCTGCGCCGGTGCGTAGGGAAGGTGGCAGGTCGCCACCGTCACGGCGCCCAGACCGCGCGCCACCCGGGCCACCGCCCCGTCGAGAAGGGACACACTCACAGAGCAATGCACGACGTCGGGGCGGAAGTCGGCGAGGGCCCGCTCGATCCGGGCGAGGGTGCGAGGAGCCGGCAGCGTCACCGTCTTGAAGCGGACCCCCTCGAGCGCCACGACGTCGGCAACGGGAGTGCTGTCGCCATCCAGGTCGTGGTGGAAGAAGCGGATCTCACAGCCGGCCGCGGCCAGAGCGGTGACGGTCTGGTCGCTGTAGGCGGTGAGCCCGTCGGCCCGGCGTCCTCCGGCGTGTCCGAACCAGGCCACCCGCATCGCCACACCCGAGCCCTCCACGCGCTGCGAGCCGGCCGGCCCGCCGAAGTGAGCTGCGCCGAGTAGCCTACGCCGGCCGGCGTGGGCGCGGCCCACCCTCTTATCTATGATCCTCTCCGCTGAGACTTCACGGGCGGAAAAGCCATCGAGACAAGATCGGGCGCGGCCGCCCGGGTGAACGATCCTCACGGCGGAGAGGTCAAAGGGCATCCGCGGCGCGCCCCGGTCCCTCGCACCGTGGCCGCCCCGATCCAGAGCGCGTCCCCGCCCTCGCTCCTCCTCCGGACGCTCTGGGGTGGCGTGGCCAAGTCCACGCAGGCGCTCGGCTGGCACCGCTACCTCGCCGTCGACGCCATCGCCGCGGCCACCTCCCTGGTCAGGCCGGGCCGCGTCGCCGAATGCGCCGTCCGCCACCGGAGGGCCGATCCCGCGCTCACGGCGCAGGCCGCCCGAGCCCGGGCGCGCGCCTCCTACCGCGAGTACTTCCGGACCTGCCTCGACCTCATGTGGGCCGACGCCCTGACCATGGAGACGGTGCGCCGAGACCATCCGATGGACGGCTGGGAGCACATCGCGCGGGCCGAGGAGGAGCACGGGTCGGGCATCTTCTGCCTGGCCCACTTCGGCAACTGGGACATGGCGGCGACGATGGCCCTCTCTCGGGGACTGCCGCTCACCACGGTGATGCGCGACTTCAGCCCGAGGTTCTTCAACAAGGTGATCGTCTGGGCTCGCGAGCGCCGCGGCCTGGAGGTCTTCACCCCCGGTCGGGCTGCCCGGGGCCTGCTCCATGCCCTCCGCCACGGCCGCTTCGTGGCCCTCCTCGCCGACATCCCCGAGGGGGGGCCGACGGTCGAAGTGCAGTTCCGCGGCGGTCCCGTCCTCTTCAGCACCGGCCCGGCGGCGATGGCGCTCCGCACCGGTTGCCCCCTGCTGCCCGCCATCTGTTACCGGCTCGACCACCACTACCGGATCCTGATCGACGCGCCGGTCCCGACCGGCACGGTCGCTGAGATGACCCAGACCCTTGCCGATCGGCTCAACGCGCTGATCACCGTCGCGCCGGAGCAGTGGTACCCGTTCAACCCGGTCTGGACCGACGAGGGGTAGCCGGCGCTCGAAGAGGCCGGCGACGGCCGTCGGGCGTCCTTCCGAGGGACGCTCAGGGATCGGTGCGGTGCCCCACCAGCGGGCGTCCGGGACGACGGTCGTGGAGGATCCGGTCGAGGACGACGTGCCGGCCCTGCCCGAAATGGTTGACATCGCCGACCACTCCCTCGAGGCGGCGGGCGAGGATCAGAAGGAGGATCGCCACCATCCCGACGGGGAACGCCCAGCCGGCCCGGAGCGGGATGGTGGCGAGGACCACCCCCGCAAGCGGGAGCACGATGAAGCCTGCGATCACTCCCTCAGCGATCCGTCCCCGGAGAGCGCCGGCCGCGAAGCAGATCAGGAGCACGGCCAGGGCGATCGGGTTGAGACCGGCGACCGCGCCCGTCGAGACGGCCACCCCGCGTCCGCCGTCGAAGCGGAGGAAGAGGGACCAGCCGTTGCCGACGACGGCGAGGATGCCCACCGCCACCAGACCGGCGCCGGTGACGTTGCCGACGTAACGGGCGAGCAGTACCGGGAGCAGTCCTTGGACGAACTGGAGCGGGCCGATCACCGCGGCCAGGGCAAACCCGGCGTGCCGGTAGATGTTGGCGGTACCGACGTTGCCGGACCCATAGCCCCGGATGTCGAGGCCGAGCCGCCGCCAGCGGGTCACCCAATAGCCCAGGGGAAGGCTTCCGATCAGATAGGCGGCCGCGCAGAACGTGACCAGGGTCCAGCGCGCGTCCATGTTCCCTCCGCCGATCCCTCGGCCATCCGACCCGAGGCGGTCCTCAGCCTCAGGCCACGGCTATCATCTTAGGCAGCAGCTTCCCGGTGGGGCATGGCCTTGGACCGATGCGACTGCGCGGCCGCGGGACCCCTCACGACCAGATCAGGGAGTGACATGGATCGTCTTGCGCGCGGCCAGTGCGACTAGCGTCGCGGTTGGGGCCGCGGTAGCCGTGGAGATCCCCCCCACCGTGCGGGCTCACCCGGCCGCAGCTGTCCCGGAGGCGACCAGCCGGCGGTGCGCCCTGGTGACCGGCAGCGGCGCCCTGGTGCCACCCGAGCTGGCCGGCACGGTCGATGTGGTCGATCTCCCGGTCCGGATCGGCGATCAGGAGATCGACGCCCAGAACACCGAGGACCTGCGCGAGTTCTATGCGCGGTTGCGTCACGGTGAGACACCCGAGACGTCAGCCTCGCCTCCCGGGGAGTTCCTGGAGGCCTACCGTCGCTGCCGGTCCGACCAGATCCTCTGCCTCACCATCCCGGCCAGATGGAGCGGCATGGACGACAGCGCGCGCCTGGCCGCCCGGATGCTCGCCGAGGAGGAGGGGCGGGAGCGCGTCACGGTGGTCGACACCGGTACGGCGGCCGCCGGGCTGGGACTGATCACACGGGTCGCGGCCCGGCTCTGCATCGCCGGGGCCGAGCTCCCCGAGGTGCTGCACCGGACCGAGCGCGCCATCCGCGAGGTGAGGATGTTCGGCGCCCTGGAGGCCCTCGAGTTCGTGGCTCGAAGCGGCCGGATCAACGCCCTGCTGGCGGGGATCTCGGACAGCCTCCACGTGCGACCGGTCTTCCGGCTGAGCAACGGCCAGACCGGACGCGTGGCCCTCACCCGCACCCCGTCCGGGGTGCTCTCCGCGCTGGAGAAGACGGCGCGCGACCTTAAGGGCCGGCCCTGGATCCTGGTCTTCCACGCCGACGCCGAGGAGCTCGCCCGCGCCCTGGAGGCGCGCCTCCGCGAGGTCTGCGACGTCGCCCGCTGCGAGATCATCGCCCTCGACCCGGTCATCGGGACCCACACCGGTCCGGGGGCGGTCGGGTACGCCGCCCTCCCGCTGCTGCCGGATGAGATCGATGACGTCCGCGACAGCGCCGAGAGCGTAGAACCGGATCGGTGACGAAGTATCCGCGGCCCATCCCCCGATCAGGGTCCCGGACCACGATTTTCGGATGAGTCGCGCCCACCGCGTGCGCCTGATCATCCAGGCGGGGGTGACCATCGGCATCCTGGTCGCCCTGATCCTCATCCTCAATCCGGGCCAGCTCGGTCAGGACATCGCGCGCTTCCCGATCGTCATGGTGCCCGCCGCGATCGGGCTCACCGCCTGCTTCTACCTCACCAAGGGGCTCCGCTACCACCAGCTGCTGCGCAGCGAGTCGGTGGCGGTGACCCCGCGAGACTCGGTGCTCTTCACGGTGGGCGGCGAGGCCTTTGGGCTGCTGCCGTTCGGTGAGCTGGCCCGGGCCGAACTGGCCAGTGAGGCGACCGGTGCCCCGATCGGCACCACCATGGCCGCGGTCACCGTCCAGGAGCTGCTCTACACCACGGTGATCGTGGCGGTCGCCATCCCCGGCGCTCTCGCCTATGCCGCCGGCATCTCCGGGATCGCCGTCTCGCTCGCCGGGATCCTGGCGATCATCGGCATCCTCACCATCGACCCCGTCTTCAACGCCGTCCTCCGGGTGGTCGGGCATATCCCGTGGGCGCGGCGCGCCACCCGCCAGCTCGAGGTTCTCCACGAGCACGTGGTCCGGCTCATGCGACGCCGCGAGACCTGGCTCTGGCTGATCCTCAGCGTGCTCGGCGCGCTCTTTGAGTTGACCCTCTTCTGGCTGATGGTGCGGGGAACGAGCGGCACGGCGATCCCCTGGGTGACCACCACCTTCATCTACGGCGCCGCATACCTTGCCGGCGCCGCGACCAGCCCCGGAGGTGGGGTGGGAGGCTTCGAAAGCACCGCCATCGCTTTGCTCCAAACACAGGGCGTGCTCGGCCCGGCGGCGGTGGCCGCCGCCCTCCTCCAGCGCGCGGCTGACAAGGGCGTGATCACCCTCGCCGGCTTTGCCGCCTGGTTCTGGGTGCAGCGGCACCTCCGTGTGCGCCGCGGTCTCCTGCTGGGCGACGGCGATTGCCCGCCGCAGGCGCTGCAACCAGTGCGCACCCCACTGCCCGTCACGGCGTCAGCGATCGTCCGCGCGCCTGAACAGGTACCCACACCCCCTGTGCCGGCGCGCCGACCCGTCCCCGTCGCGGTGCCGCGGGTGGCGGTGGCAGCGCTCACACGCCCCGGGGTGACCGTACTCGCGCCGAGATCGGAGGCACTCGTCGCGCAGCCGGCGAGACGCGGGAGCATACACCTGCGCTAGCCGGCCACCCCTGGTGCCGTGCGTGTCGATGCTGTCAAGGACGGCGCGAAATCGCGTACCGGAGGAAGAGGTGGTCGCCCGACCGGCGCAGCGAGCGGAGACCGAGCCGCGGCGCCTTTTCGGGGGCAAACGCAGTGCCAACGACCAGACCAGACCGGGGAGCATGCCCGGAACGGCCAGCGAGCTGCGGGGCCACGGTGAGGAAGAGCTCGTCCACCCACCCGCCGGCGAGGAGCTGCCCGAAGAGCAGGGGGCCGCCCTCGCAGAGGATGGTAATGGCCGTCAGGTGAGTGCGCACCGCCTCGACCACCGCGCCGGCGGGGATCTCGCCCGCCTCCCCGGCGACCGCAACCCGCACCCGCGGGTGCATCACGGGGAGCCGAGCCGCCCCGTCATCGGTGGTGATGACCAGGACGTCGCCCTCGGGATGGCGGAGAGCGGGGTGGGCGGCCGGCAGGGAGCCGCTCCCGGTCACCACGGCGAGCGGCGGTGGGCCGTCATCGCCGGTGAGCCGCCGCCGATGGGCGGCCAACTCTTCCGCCAGGTCCGGCATCGGGGTGCTCGGGGTCCACTGGTGGTGGGGATCGTCACGGAGGGTGCTGGCTCCGATCAGGACGCAGTCGGCGGCGCACCGGAGCAGGGCCATCAGGAGACGGTCGGCGGGGCTGTGGAGGCTGACTGCCATGGCACCCTCACCGCCGCCCTCGCCGAAGGCGGTGACCCCATCGGCGGTGGTCACGAAGTTGGCGACCAGGCGCGGAGTGCCCAGCCGGACCCGGAGGGGCCCGCCGTAGAGGCGCAGGAGTGGCTCGTCCGGCGGCGAACCCTCGTCGTCGAGGGCGACCTCGAATCCGTCGGTTTCGGCGAAGCGGGTCAGGGCCTCGGCGGTCATCCCAGAGGGGCGACGCGGGGCCGGGGGCGGCGGGTCTTCACGCAACTGGGATAATGGCCCACTCGGGCTGGTTCACCGCGTGCCCGTCTTCCCCAGCCGACGTAGCTCAGTGGTAGAGCAGCGGTTTCGTAAACCGCTGGCCGGGAGTTCGAGTCTCCCCGTCGGCTCCAAGGGGTTATCGCGCGCGCATCCGGTTGTTGCGAGGGTTGTGTTCCAGCTCGGCCAACCCCAGAGCCTCCAGCAACGGCGGAAGGTACACACCGAAACGCCCGCGCAGGCCCTTCTTGAGCCCATACCAGCCGCCCACCGGATTGGACGGCGATCGACCCCAGGCCTCCACCGTGCCGTCCAGGGCGGGCTTCTGCTCGTCCGCGCCGCCGAGGGGCATCCAGTCACCGTGGGTTTTCAGCATCGCGTGGAGGTCGTCGACGGCGGAGAGCAGGTACCGAAGCTGGGTCCCGCCGACCTGGCAGACCAGTGCGGGGGGATCGGCCAATCTGTCCTCATACATCTGGTACTCGGACGTTCCCGGGGGTGTTCTCAGTCTCCAGGGATCAGCCCGTGTCCCCGAGCCGGCAGCTGTCGGCATGGCGTCTCCGATCAGAATCGTCGTCTGCAGCCACGCACTCATTGCGTGGGCCTCGCGAGGGTGCTGCCTCAAGTATGGGGACGAGAGCCCGGGCCGGTGGTGTGCTAGAAACGGCACCGATCCGGGCAATCGGTGAGGAAGCGTGAATCAGTTCTGGAGCGTCGGTCACCTCGGGGCGCTGGCCTTCACGGCGATCGCCATCTGGGCGGCGGTCGTCGCAGGCAGGCGATGGCCGAGCCGCCGGAGCGCGTGGGCGGCGCGCGGCCTGGCCGGCGCCTTGGTCGTCAATCAGACCGCCTACTGCCTGAGCGGGGTGTGGAACGGCAACTGGTCGATCAGGTACGGCCTCCCCCTCAACCTCTGCGACCTCGCCGCGTTCGTGGCGGGGGGAGCGCTCCTCTGGCGCCGGCGCGGGCTGATCGAGACCACCTACTTCTGGGGGATGGCGGCGACCACGATGGGCCTGCTCTGGCCGGACCGGCCGCTGCCGCTCGGCAGCTACTCGTACTTCGAGTATTACATCGACCACAGCGGCGTGATCATCGCGGCCCTCTTCCTGGTCTGCGGACTCGGCTACGTTCCCGGCAAGGGCGCCGTCACCAGGGCCTTCCAGGCCACCCTGGCCTACGCGGCGGCCGTCGGAGTCTTTGACCTGGCAACTCGGGCCAACTACTTCAACCTGGCGGGCAAGCCGCCGCGCGGGACCACACCGCTCGACCTCTTCGCCCCCTGGCCCTGGTACATCATCGAGGCGGCGCCGTTCGCCCTGCTCGCCTTTGCACTCCTGGCGCTGCCCTTCCACCGCGAGGAGCACGCGGGTACGCCGGTGTTCGAGCGGGCGGTGTAGGGCCGGGAGAGCGGACGCCCGGATCACCGCTGGGCCCGTGCAACTGGGAGGGGGACAACCACATCCTCCGTTGCATGAATTCGCCAACAGTGGTGGTCGTCACATGAATCTCCGCGCCCTCGTCGACATCCCTTCCTCAGCACGGGTGCGCCGGCGCCTGGTCGGCGGGGCCGGTGGCCTGCTCCTTCTCTGCGCCTCCGCGTGCGGGGCCTCCAGCACCCCAGCCTCGTCCGCGGGCGCCCCGACCGGGGCAGCCTCCTCCTCCTCGACGGCGGCAACGGCCGCAGCGAGCGGTGCCCATGCGTTCACCGCCACCCTCAAAGTCACGGGAACCGTCACCCAGTCCGCGACGTTCACCGAGTACCTCAGCGTCCTGCCGGCCTGTTCGGTGCTGGCCAAGAGCGGCATGGCCAACCAGACCTGGAGCATCCCCCAGCCTCTGACGGACCAGAGCTTCGCCCTCAACTGGAACATCACCCCCTACACCGGTCCGGGAACGTACACGGACGCGACCACCTTCCAGGACTCGGTCGACCTCGATGCCCTACCAGGGGACGGCCGACGAGTTTGACCAGGTGTCGGGAGCCACCCTCTCGATCACGGTGAACAGCAACGGGTCGGGTTCGGCCACGTTCTCCAACCTCCAGGATGGGGATCAGCTGCCGGAAGCCGGCACCGAGACCTGGACCTGCAGCTGAGCCTCCGGCTGCCAAAGCGCCCCTGACCCGATGCAGGGCCGGCCCCTCGCACCTAATGTCTACCAATGAGGTGCGAGGGCCGACCCTGTGGTCACAATGTGCGAAATGCGCGTATCGGTGAAGGCTGACTATGCCGTCAGGGCGGCGATCGAGCTGGCGGCCCATGGGCCGGGCACGGTCAGCGCGGAGCACATCGGCGAATCCCAGAACATCCCCCTCAAATTCCTCCAGAACATCCTTGCCGAGCTCAAGGAGGAGGGGCTGGTCATCAGCCACCGGGGGGTGGGGGGCGGATTTGAGCTGGCGCGGGATTCCGCCACCATCACCCTGGGTGACGTGATCCGGGTCATCGACGGGCCGCTCGCCCGGGTGGGCGACTACCGCCCGGACCAGCTCGCCTACGTCGGGCACACGGAGGCGCTCCGCGACGTGTGGATCGCGGTCAGGTCCTACATCCGGGACGTGCTCGACGAGGTCAGCCTGGCCCAGGTGGTGCGCGGCGACCTTCCCCCGGTCGTCACCAGCCAGACCGCGCTCCGGGATGCCTGGGTGCCGCGGATCAAGATCGACCCCCACCAATCGCCCCACCTGGGGGTGCCGGGCCACGGTGGCCGTCATGGTGCGAGCGGTGCCGAGCATGCCGGCCCGGAGCTCTCCCGAGCCCCCCTCGCTGCCACCGCCGTGCCGGCCACCGCCTGCCAGCCGGGCGGCTCCAGGCCCGCTGCCGAGAGGGTCCCCACACTCCCGAGGTGAGCCGCGGAGGCGCCGGCCCCTGCCGTCTCCATCCGGCGCCGGATTCATGACGAAACCGCCGGCGAGCGGGCTTCTGTTACCGTCAGGCCCAGTCGACCACGTCGACGGCATCTTGGCGAACCCTCTCCCCCGCTTCTGGCGGGGTCCTCAAGAACGCTTCCCACCCCCGAGAGGGGCCAGCGCGGTCCAGCCGCCACTGCACGGCCAGGCTGGTGTGCGCCCGGAGAACCCATGACATCGTTTGCAGAACTCGGAGTGCGTGCGCGCACCCTCGAATCGCTCACTCGGCAGGGCATCGACGCCCCCAACGAGGTGCAGCGTGAGGCGCTTCCCCACCTCCTCGCCGGCCATGACACGGTCATCGCGGCCCCCACGGGATCGGGGAAGACCCTGGCCTTCGCCGTCCCCATGATCGAACGCCTCCAGGGCCACCGCGCCGGGGGACCTCGCGCCCTGGTGGTCGGGCCCACCCGCGAGCTCTCGCTGCAGGTTGCCACCGTGATCGCGGGCCTCGACCGGGCGCTGCGGGTCGCCGTCCTCTACGGGGGCGTCGGCTACGGTGCGCAGTACCAGGCGCTGGCCGGCGGTCCCGACATCGTGGTCGGATGCCCCGGGCGGATCCTTGATCTCGTGGGGCAGGGCCGGGTGCGCTTCTCCGCAGTCGAGTACCTGGTGCTGGACGAGGCGGATGAGATGCTCGACGCCGGCTTCGCCCGCGAGGTGGAGCGGATCATGAGCCTCTGCGCGGTCGGAGCCGCGCGTCAGACCGTGCTCGCCTCGGCGACCATGCCCGACTGGGTGCAGCGGATGATCGACCGCCACCTCCGCGAGCCACGGCGGGTGCAGGTAGCCGCCGACGCCGAGCCCACCCTTGAGCACGGCGTCCTCCACGTCGACGACGAGCAGCGCATGGAGTCGCTGGTGACGCTGCTCAGGCTCCAGCCGGCCGGCTCGGGGACGATCGTCTTCACCCGTACCAAGCACGGTGCCAAGAAGCTCGCCCGCAAGCTGGAGACCCTCCAGCTGCGCGTGGCCGAGCTCCAGGGCAACCTCTCCCAGAACGCTCGGGAGCGCTCCATCGGCAGCTTCCGCGACGGCGACGTGGACGTCCTGGTGGCGACCAACGTGGCCGCCCGCGGCCTCGACGTCCCCCACGTCGGCCTGGTCGTCAACTACGAGCTGCCCGAGACCGCGCAGTGGCTGACCCACCGGATCGGCCGCACCGCACGCAACGGCGCCGCCGGCCGGGCCATCACGCTGCTCTCGCCCGCCGACGCCGAGCAGTGGCACAAGCTCCAGCGCGGAGGCGCTCCCCACCTGCCACGGCTCCACGCCGAACCACTGCTCGCCCGTGGCGAATGGCTCTACCTCGCCGAAAGCGAGCACCCGGAGCCGGCATTCCGGCCGGCCCAGCCGGTCCGGACGGGCCTCCCGCGCCGCCCCGCCGGGTCTTTCCGGCGCCGGCGCCCGGCTCCCCATCGCACCGCCGCCTGAGCATCGGGGTGCCTCGCCCTGGTGGCGGGTCTCGGCAGGTAGGATCAATTGATTCAGCCTCGGCTCACGCTCATCGGGGGAAGCCAGATGTCCGTTCCAGAGTCCGAGAAGGGGGGAGCCGGCGCGGTCGGCCCTCCCTGGCGGCGCGCTCACGGGGGCCGCTTCGAGCAGTCGGTGATCGAGAGCGCCGCCTTGCGGAAAAATGCGCTGGGTGACCCTTGGGTGCGACCCATCGAGGTCTACCTCCCACCCGGCTACGACCACCACCCCGAGAAGCGTTACCCCTCCGTCTACATGATCCAGGGGTACACCGGCCAGGTCGACATGTGGCATGGGCGGAGCGCCTTCCGGCCCAACTTCCCCGAGCTCTGTGACGCCCTCTTCAGCGGCGAGGACGCCCCACCCCCGGTGGTGGTGGTGTTCGTCGACTGCTGGACCTCGGTGGGAGGCAGTCAGTTCCTGGACTCGCCGGCGACCGGGATGTACCACACCCACCTCTGCGAGGAGGTGGTGCCCTGGGTGGACGGCCACTACCGAACCCTCGCCGCCGCCGCCCACCGTGGGATCGCCGGCAAGTCGAGCGGCGGGTACGGCGCCATGGTCACCTGCATGCTCCGCCCCGACCTCTTCGGGGGCATGGCCGACCACGCCGGCGACGCCGTCTTCGAGAACTGCTACCTGCCTGACTTCCGCAAATGCGCCCGGGTGCTGCGCGACCGCTACGAGGGCAGCTACGACCGCTTCTGGGCGGACTTCCGCTCCCGGCCGGCGATGAGCCGGGACGGCGACGGCGAGCTGGCCAACGCCTGGGCGATGGCCGCCGCCTACTCCGCCGACTCCGACGGCACCGTACGTCTGCCGTTCGACACTGCCACCGGCATGCTGATCCCCGAGGTGTGGGAGCAGTGGCTGCAGTGGGACCCGGTGCGCATGGCCCCCCGCTACGCCGACGCGCTGCGCTCGCTGCGCGCCATCTACATCGACGGCGGCCGGAGCGACGAGTGGTATCTCGAACTCGGAGGCGAGGCCTTCCGGCGAGCCCTGGAGCAGATCGGGGTGACCGACGTCCGGTTTGAGCTCTTCGAGGGCGGCCACATGGGCATCGAGTACCGGTACCCGATCGCGCTGCGCTACCTCGCGGAGCGTCTGTCGCCCGCCGTCCGCTGAACCGGGCTGCCCACGCCGGGCCCGGCGCGGGGGTCAGCTCGCCTTGTACCCGAAGCGGCGGAGCATCTGCTTGCGCTCGGCGATCTCGACCTCGCCCTCGATGCCGCGGCTGCGCACGCCGTCGGCCACCCCGAGGATGGCCCGGCCCTGGTCGGTCTCGGCGACGATGACCTCCACCGAGTTGGCGGTGGCGCAGTAGATCCCGCAGACCTCCTGGACGGCCCGCACCGCCGGGAGCACGTTGATCGGATAGGCGTTGCCGAGCAGAATCAGGAAGGCGTGGCCCGTGCCCAGCCTCAGCATGGTGCGGCGTGCCAGGTCCGTGAGCTCGTCGTCAGTGCCGCTCCAGCGGACCAGCGCCGGCCCGGAGGCCTCGCAGAAGGCGAGCCCGAACTTGATCCCGGGCACCGCTCCCACCAGCGCCTCGTGGAGATCCTCCACCGTCTTGATGAAGTGGCTCTGACCGAGGATGAGGTTGACGTCCTCCGGCTTGTGGATGGCGACCGAGGTGATCTCCATGAGCTGCTCCTGACATGGCGGCGGGACGGCACGGGGGACCGCGGTTGAGACGCCCTGGCGGCACTCTACGTCGCGGGGGAGTGGACTGGTTGCCACCCGGCAGAACCGTGCCGTATCTCTCCTCTCACCTCGCCCGTTCCCTTGAACAGAGTGCTCGAGACCCCGCCGGTGGAGCCGGTCGACCGGCCCCCGCCCGATCCGGCCACGACGGCGGTCGCCCATCCCGAGGGCGCCACCCCGGCGCCCGAGATGCCGCCGCGCCCGGCGCCGCCGGTGGGCCGGTCGCGGTCGCCCCGGTGGCGGCACCTGCTACGGGCCGGGCTGGCGCTCGTCCTCGTTCCCGGGACGGTTCTGGCGGGGGCCGCCCTGGCCACTCCACCGGTCAGTGGGGCCCCGGCGCTGGTCGCGACCATCGACCGCGAGCACGGCTCGGTGCCGGTCCCGGCCGAGCCCTCCTGGCGCGTTTCCGCGGCCATCGTGGCGGCCGAGGACGGCACCTTCTACAGCAACGACGGGATTGACGTGCCCGGAGCAGGCCGGGCGCTCTGGGGATGGTTCACCGGAGTGGACGGGGGGGGCAGCACCATCACCGAGCAGCTCGCCAAGGTGCTCTACACCGGCGGCCGGACGGGGGTCCCCGACCGGATCGCCCAGGTCGCGCTCGCCCTCAAGCTGGATGGCCACTACACCAAGCCGGCCGTCCTCAGCATGTACCTGAGCGCCATCTATTTCGGCAACGGCTATTACGGTGTGCTCGCCGCCAGCGAAGGGTATTTCGGCATCCCCCCGGCCCAGCTGAGCTGGGCCCAGGCGTCGCTCCTCGCCGGGCTCCCCCAGGCACCCAGCCTGCTCGACCCGCTCCAGCACCCGGCGCTCGCCGGGCAGCGGCAGTCGTATGTCCTCGACCGCCTGGTGGCCACCGGGGTGCTCACCCGAGCCCAGGCGGCGGCCGCCGCCGCGGCGCCCCTCGGCCTCCGCTGAGCACAAGCGCCGTTTGCCCTGGCTCGGCGCACTCCCCCCGGGACCGGCCGGAGGTGCAATTCGGCCAGCCTCGCCGAGTGGCAGAGCGGGGCGGTCAGTCAGTGCATAGAATTTGCAACGTCCCCATAGTCCGGCTGCCACCCCGAAGGAGACCCCCATGAGCGTGTTCCGGCGCTTCAGCAACATCGTCCAGCAGAAGTCCAACGCCGCTCTGGACAAGATGGAGGACCCGTCTCAGGCGATCGATCTCTCGTACCAGCAGCTGCTGGAGCAGCAGCAGAAGCTCAGGACCGCGCTGGTCGAGGCGACCACCGGCCAGAAGCGGGTCGAGAACCAGGCCAAGACGATGGACACCCGGATCGCCTCGCTGAACGACGCCGCTCAGAAGGCCGTCTCCGCGGGCAAGGATGACCTGGCCACCCAGGCACTGACCCAGGCCGAGGTTCTCCAACAGCAGCGCCAAGCGCTGGACCCGCAGATCGAGACGCTCAGAGCCCAGGTCGAGAAGCTGCAGGTCGCGCTCCAGAAGTACCAGGCAAAGGTGCAGTCGTTCGCCACCCAACGGGAATCGCTCAAGGCCTCATACGAGGCGGCCAAGGCGACCAGCACCGCCGGGGACACCCTGGCCGGCATCGGCGAGCACACGAGCGACGCAGCGATGATGATGCAGCGCGCCCAGGACAAGATCGCCCGCACCCAGGCGCACGCCGACGCCGTCGACGCTCTGCTGGAGAGCGGGACCCTGGACACCCCGCTGCTCACCGGCGGCACCTCCACGCTCGAGGATCAGATCAGCGCGACCGTCGTGGACAGCAGCGTGCAGGCGAAGCTGGCCGCGATGAAGCAGCAGGCGGCGCTGCCCGCGCCGGCCGCGCCGGCCCCCGTGGCGATCAGCGCGCAGGGGATCGTGGTCCGCATCCACGGTGATGATCAGTACCGCCTGGAGGCGTCGCTCCAGTCCGACCTGGACATGTACGACCGCCGGCTGGTCGCCGCCGTCGAGGCCAACGACGACGCCGCGTACCACTCGGTCCTTCGCGACGTCACCACGTTCGTCAAGACCAAGGGCGTCGTCCTCGGGGGGGCGGATGTCACCAAGAGCGACATCATCCTGCCGAGCGACGACATGCCCCTGAACGAGGTGGCCGGCATCCTCCATCCCGCCGACGTCTCGGCCGCCTGACCGCTTCCGGTCACGCCCATGAGCGGAGCTGCGGCCGCAACATCGGAGCCGCTGGTGTTGGTGGTGCCCAACTTCAGCGAAGGTCGCCGTGCCGAGGTGATGGACGCCATCGTGGCAGCGATGACGTCCATCCCCGGCATCACCTTGCTCAACCGCCAGTCGGACCCCGACCACAACCGGCTGGACACCACCCTGATCGGCTCGCCGGAGGCCGCCCGTGCCGCGGCGATGGCGGGAGCCGCCAAGGCCGTCGAGCTGATCGACATGGAGCAGCAGCACGGCAGCCATCCCCGGATGGGGGCGGTCGATGTGATCCCCTTCATCCCCATCCGGGGAGTGACGATGGACGGCTGCGTGGAGCTGGCCCGAAGCTTCGCCCGGGAGCTGGCTGAGACCCTCTCGCTCCCCGTCTACCTGTACGAGCGCGCCGCCGCGAGCCCGGACCGGGCCAGCCTGGCCGATGTCCGCCGCGGCGAGTACGAGGGTCTCCGGGCAGATGTGGCCGAGGGGAGGCGGCTGCCGGATATGGGCCCCCACCGGCTCGGCAAGGCTGGAGCCACCGCGGTCGGGGCCCGGCCACCGCTCGTCGCCTTCAACGTCTACCTGAGTGGCAGCGACGAGCGCGCCGCCAAGGACGTGGCCAAGCGGGTGCGGGAGCGATCCGGTGGCCTGGTGCACGTCCGCGCCATCGGCTTCGCGGTGCCCGAGCGTGGCTGCGTCCAGGTTTCGATGAACCTGCTCGATCCGCTGGCCACCCCGCCGTACCGGGCCCTCGAACTGGTCCGGCTGGAGGCCGCCCGCTTCGGCATGCACGTGATGGACACCGAAATCGTCGGACTCATCCCCCAGGCGGCGCTCGCGGAGTCCGCCGCCCACTACCTGCAGCTGCGCGGCTTCAAGCCCGACGCCCAGGTGATCGAGACCCTGGTGGCGAGCCACGGGAACGCCGCCCCGTCCGGGGGGAGAGATGCGTCGCCGACCGGAGACGCCGGTACCCCCTCCGTGGCTCCGGAGAGCGGCATCGGGACGATGACGGTGGATGGCTTCCTGGACGCCCTCGCCTCGGACCGACCGACCCCCGGCGGGGGTGCGGCGGCGGCCGTGAGCGGTGCCGCGGGCGCGGCGCTGCTCGGCATGGTGGCGCGGCTCACCGCCGGACGGAAGGGGTATGAGACCCTCGAGGGCCGCATGGCCGAGGTGGCTGCCCTGGCCGACGCGGAGCGTGCCGTCCTGATCGCTCTCGCCGATCGGGACACGGCCGCCTTCGACGCCGTGATGGCGGCATACCGCCAGCCCCGCCACACGGACGAGGAGCGGGTGGCCCGCAGCGCGGCGGTGCAGTCGGCGCTGACCGGGGCGGCGGAGGTGCCGCTGGAGGTGGCCCGGCGCGCGGTGGCCCTCCTGCCCGCGGCGCGGGAGCTGGTCGAGAAGGGCAACGCCAACGCGATCTCCGACGCCTACTCGGCCGGCCAGCTGCTCCACACCGCGGTGGCCGGCGGCCTGGCCAACCTCAGCATCAACCTCGCAGCGATGAGCGACTCGTCACGCGCGGACGTGCTGCGGAGCGATGTGCAGCGGGTGCGGAGGGGAGCCGCAGCGCAACTCGCCGCGGTGGAGGCGGCGTTCGCGTCGCGGCTCTCCAGCACGGGCTGAGCCGCCGATCGGCCAGCGCCGTCAGACTCAGTCCCCGAACTCGCGCATGGGCAGCCGCAGCCCCTTCTCGGCCGCCACCCGCTCGGCCTCCGGGTAACCCGCGTCGGCGTGGCGCACGACTCCGCTGCCGGGGTCGTTGGTGAGCACCCTCTCGAGCTTCTGAGCCGCCAGCGCAGACCCATCCGCGACCGTCACCTGGCCGGCGTGAATCGAGCGTCCGATGCCGACTCCACCGCCGTGGTGGATCGACACCCAGGACGCCCCCGACGCGGTGTTGAGCAGGGCGTTGAGGAGCGGCCAGTCGGCGATGGCGTCGGAGCCGTCGCGCATCCCCTCGGTCTCGCGGTACGGCGATGCCACCGAGCCCGTGTCGAGGTGATCCCTGCCGATGACGATCGGCGCCTTGAGATCGCCGCGCGCCACCATCTCGTTGAAGCGGAGGCCGAGCCGGTCGCGCTCGCCGTAGCCGAGCCAGCAGATGCGGGACGGAAGGCCCTGAAACTTGACCTTCTTCCCAGCCATCCGGATCCAGCGCGCTAGGGGCTCGTTGTCGGGGAACTCGTCGAGCACCGCCTGGTCAGTGGCCGCGATGTCGGCCGGGTCGCCGGAGAGGGCGACCCAGCGGAAGGGACCCTTGCCCTCGCAGAAGAGCGGGCGGACGTAGGCGGGGACGAAGCCGGGGAAATCGAAGGCGCGCGCGCAGCCGCCAAGCTTTGCCTCGGCGCGGATGGAGTTGCCGTAGTCGAAGACCTCGGCGCCGCGGTCGAGGAAGCCGATCATGGCGTCCACGTGGGCCGCCATCGACTCGCGGGCACGAGTGGTGAGGGCCACCGGGTCGGTGAGGCGCAGCTCCGCCATCTCCTCCACCGTGGCGCCGCGGGGGACGTACATGAGCGGGTCGTGCGCCGATGTCTGGTCGGTGACCACATCGATTTCGGCCCCGCTTGCGAGCAGCTCCGGCACCACGTCCGCCGCGTTGCCGAGGACCGCGATGGAGAGCGGTGTGCGGTTCCGCTTGGCCTCCAGCGCCCGGTCCAGGGCGTCGTCCACCGAGTCCGCGACGACGTCCAGGTAGCCGGTCTCCAGACGGCGCTGGATGCGCGAGGGGTCGACCTCGACACAGATCGCCACCCCCTCGTTCATGGTCACCGCCATCGGTTGGGCGCCGCCCATGCCGCCGAGACCGGCGGTGAGGGTGATGGTGCCGGCCAGCGTGCCCCCGAAACGCTTTGCGGCGATTGCCGCAAAGGTCTCGTAGGTGCCCTGAAGGATGCCCTGGGTCCCGATGTAGATCCAGGATCCCGCGGTCATCTGACCGTACATGGTGAGTCCGAGGGCGTCGAGCCGCCGGAACTCGGGCCAGTTGGCCCACTCCGGCACCAGGTTGGCATTGGCGATCAGCACCCGCGGCGCCCACTCGTGGGTGCGGAAGATGCCGACCGGCTTGCCCGACTGCACGAGGAGCGTCTCATCGTTCTCCAGGTCTCGGAGGGAGGCGACGATGGCGTCGAACGCCGCCCAGCTGCGCGCCGCCTTACCCCCGCCGCCGTAGACGATGAGCTGGTCGGGATGCTCGGCGATCTCCGGGTCCACGTTGTTCATCAGCATCCGCATGGCGGCCTCCTGCGGCCACGCCTTGCAGGAGAGCTGGGTGCCGCGCGGAGCGTGCACCACGCGGGGCCCGTGCACGGCCCCGGCCATCAGGACGTCCTCTCGGCGACCGCCGCCCGCGCCACCGGCGCAACGGCAGCCGAACCGGCGCGAAGCGAGCGGTGCAGGAAGAAGTAGAGGCCCGAGGCGACGATCAGTCCGAGGATCCAGGAGATGTCCCCGCCGCCCAGGTGGCTCACCATCGGCCCGGTGTAGAAGGTCGTGTTCATGAAGGGGACCTCGACAGCGATGGCGACCAGGTAGGCGACCATGGTCCGCCAGTCGATCCGGCCGTAGATGCCCTTGATGTCGAAGATCGAGGCGATGTCGTACTTCTCGCGGCGGACGAAGTAGAAGTCCATCAGGTTGATCGCGGTCCAGGGCACCAGGAAGTAGGCGAGGAAAAGGATGAAGTTCGAGAAGTCGCTCAGGAAGTTGGACGTGGCGGCGACCGCGATCGCCGTTCCCACCGCCGCCGCGCCGAGGATGAATCCGGCCCGCGTGTAGCGGTGCACCTGGATCTTGGCGAGCGCCGTCACCGTGGTGGTGGTCGACATGAACATCCCGTAGAGGTTGAGGACGTTCACCGCCACGATGCCGAGGATGATGATCAGCGAGATCAGCCAGTGGGCGCCCGAGAAACCGAGCCCGGTGAAGAAGGAGACGTCACCGAAGTTGAAGGTGCTGGCGGCGACGGCTGCTGCCACCGCACCGAAGGCCATCATCCAGACGGTACCGATCACCGAGCCGCCCGCGGTCCACCAGAAGGTGGCCGCCTTGCTGGTGTTCTCGGGCAGGTAGCGGGAGTAGTCGGCGACGTACGGTGCGTAGGTGATCTGCCAGGTCGCCGAGAAGGTGATGGCGAGCAGGAAGGCGCCGAAGGTCAAGCCACTGCTGTTCCACACCGCTCCCAGTGAATGCAGGCTGAGCAGGCGGATGGTCAGGTAGACGAAGCCGAGGCCCGAGACCACCGCGATCCAGCGCTCGCAGAGGTGGATCATCCGGTAGCCATACACGGCGAGTACCGTGCACACCGCGGAAACGATGATGGTGCAGAGGGATTGGCTCCAGCCTGACCAGCCGGCGAGTGCTGCCCCACCCAGGACGGCGCTCGCAGCGAAGAAGCCGACGTACATGAGCAGGACGAGGATCAGCGGCAGGATGGCGCCGTAGAAGCCGAACTGGGCCCGGCTCTGGATCATCTGGGGAATGCCCAGCTTGGGGCCCTGCGCCGAGTGCGCCGCCATGAAGACGACGCCGACGAGGTTGCCGATCACGATGGCGAGCAGCGCCCACGGCAGGGAGAGGCCGGCGATGAGCACCGCGAGCGCCCCGGTCACCGCCGCGGTCACCTGCATGTTGGAGGCGAACCAGATGTTGAAGAGGCTGCGCGGCTTGCCGTGGCGCTCCTCCGGCGGAATGTAGTCGATCGAGCGGCGCTCGACCTGCAGGCTGCTCGTGTAGCCGGAATCCGTGCTCATCGGAACCTCCCCAGGGGGCGACCTTCCCCGGCATGCTCGGGCGCGCCGGTGAGGCCGGCCGCGCCGGTCGAGTGGCCAGATGGTCGAACGCGCGAGGGCTCTCAGCCAGTGACGAAAGGCACCGATTGGGCAGGGACCATCTCCTGTCAGCCCTCGGCAGCGCCCCCCGCCGCGGGTGCGGCGTCGGTGACCGGCACCACTTCGTCATCGAGGCTCACCGACAGCTCGGGAGCGATCCTCCGGTGCTCGGCGGCCACCAGCTTCACCGAGGTCCCGATGGCGAGGAACTCAATGACATGACTTCCCCACATGTGTGACTTCTGCTCGATGCGCATGGCCACGATGCCGTGCGCGCGTGCCCGCTGCGCCTCCTGCTGCATCCGGGTCATGGCCAGCTCGCGTGCCTCGTAGAGCGCTGAGGTGTAGTTGCCGAGCTCGACGTTCTGGCTCTGCTGGCCGACCCAGGTGCCGAGCCGCTGGTGGGCGACGTGGTAGACGCAGGCCCCGAAGGCGAGACCGATGGGCTGGTAGCCGGCACGGATCAAGAGGTAGAGGTCCTGCCCGGAGAGATCGCTGACCCAGATGCCGCTCGACTTCACGTTGGGATTTGCGACCGCCGTGCCCATGGCGACGAACTCGGCGAGGGGATGGTTCCCCTGGTGGATCTGGACCTCGAGCTTGAGACCGACGACGCCCTGGCCGCCCACCTGCTGGGCGTGGCGCTCCATGGCGGTGAGCGCCTCGGTGCGGGCCTGGTACATGGCCTGGGTCAGGTCGCTCATCTCCTGGTTGGTGGTCCAGTTGGCGTACTGGATGCCGATGTGGTAGACGGCGCTGCCGACCACCAGCCCCTTGGGCTCGTAGCCGATCTCCTTGAGCAGCACCGCCTCGTCGACGGAGAGATCGCTGCTGAAGGCGCGACCCTGGTGGCGCTCACCGCTCTTCCCGGCCAGGCAGGCGAGGGCGGCGTCGGCGCGGGGGTGGGGCATGACCGACATCAGCGCAGCCTCATGATCGGCAACGGCGGCTCATCGAGGGGCTCCTTGGCGTAGCGCCGCACCGCGGTGCCGAGCAGGAAGAGCTCGACCAGCATGGACTCGCCGCCCAGCTCGTAGGTGGAGAGGTCGGTCTCGACGCCGACCGCGCCGTCGGCGTCCACGGTCGCGACCTCGGCCTCGAGGTGGTTGATGCCGAGCATCCGGGCCTCCTCGATGCCGTCGCTGATCTGCTGGATGCGCGTGTTCGACCACGAGCGCAGCGCCCACTCGGTGCCGCAACCGGGGTCGATCTCCATCGCCCCGATGCCCATCACCAGCGCCACCGGGACATAGCCGCCGTGGAGCAGCTTGCTGAAGGCGACACCGTC
>JBEKGP010000015.1:0-39170 GCA_050012735.1 Candidatus Dormibacteria bacterium | reverse complement strand
TGCTCGGGGAATTCACCGTCGCCAACCTGCTCAACTTCGAGAACCTGCAGGTGGCCATCTCCATTCTGGGCACCGGCAACGCAAGGGACTCGATTGCGCTGGCGGTCCTGTCGCTCGTCTTCGTCTTCTTCTTCCTGCTCGTGCTGTCGTTCCTCGGCCGGGCCCTATCGCGCCGCCGCGGCGGCGCGGCGAAGGCCTGAGATGGGTGCGCTCGACACCCGCCCGATCGGTGCATCGTGGGGTGGCTCGCGTTCAGCCGCCGAGGTGCGCCTCGAAAATCTGCGCCGCGTCTACGGATCGACCATTGCGCTGGACGGCCTCCACATCACCATTCAACCCGGCGAGCTCGTCGCCCTCCTGGGACCCTCGGGATGCGGCAAGACCACAGCGCTGCGCCTCGTCGCCGGGCTCGAGGACGCCGAGGGCGGCCGCGTTGTGATCGATGGCCGGGACGTGACCCATCTGCCCACCAGCCGGCGCGACAGCGGCATGGTGTTCCAGGCGTACTCGCTGTTTCCGCACATGACCGCCCGGGAGAACGTCGCCTTCGGACTGCGCATGCGCAAGGTCGCGGTCGCCGAGCGACGCCGGCGCGCCGGGGAGATGCTCGAGCTGGTCGGGCTGAGCACGCAGGCGGATCGCTACGCGCACCAGCTTTCCGGTGGCCAGCAGCAGCGGGTGGCACTGGCGCGCGCGCTCGCCATCCGCCCGTCGGTTCTGCTTCTCGACGAACCCCTCTCCGCGCTGGACGCCCGGGTTCGCAGCCAGCTGCGCGACGAGATCCGCCGCGTCCAGCGCGAGGTCGGCATCACCACTCTCTTCGTCACCCACGACCAGGAAGAGGCGCTTGCCATCGCCGACCGGGTCGGCGTCATGCGTGCCGGCCGGCTGGAGCAGATGGGAACACCCACCAGCATCTACTCCCAGCCGGCGACGCCCTTCGTGGCCGAGTTCGTCGGCCTCACCAACCGCCTGGCCGGGGTGGTGACCGGAGGCGCCGTCGACGTGCGCGGCATCCGGCTGCCCCTCATCGCCAGCGACACGCCGGACGGGCCCGCGGTGGCCCTGGTGCGACCGGAAGCGGTGTCACTGGCACCGGCTCTCGAGGGCTTCAACGGACCGCTCTCGGGAACGGTCATCGCCGTCTCCTTCCTCGGCGCGGTGAGCCGGCTGACGGTCGACCTGGGCGACATCACCGTGCTGGTCCAGGTCCCGACCGCCGATGCCACGGCCCACCCGGGGGGATCGCGGGTCCGCATCGCGCTGCGCCAGGACCCCGTGCTGATCACTCGCGACAGCAGTCAGGGGAGGCCATAGGTCGAATGCCGCTCACCCACCGCCAGACCCTCGGACCGGGCGACATCCTGAGCATGGGAACCCGCTACCCGTATCGGGCTGTGGTGCCCGGCCCGGGAGAGGAGCATGTGATCCGGGCCGAACTGCTGGGTGAGGCCGTCGCGCCGCCAGCGGGCGACCGCCCTGCGTTTGCCTCGGGTGGGCGGAGAGCGATCGCCTGCGTCGCCCACATGACCGACCTGCATGTCGGCGACGTCCAGTCCCCGGCCCGCTTCGAGTTCTTCAACCGCGAGTTCCGCGACCCCCGCTTCGCCGGGCTGGTCCCCACGCAGCGCCCCCAGGAGGCCCTCACCGCCCGCGCGCTGGACGCTCTCGTCCGCACGTTGAACGGCGGCCTGACCGGCCCCATCACCGGAGCCGCACCCGAGCTGATCCTCACCGGGGGCGACGCCATCGACAACGGCCAGCACAACGAGGTGCTCACGCTGCTGCGTCTGCTCGACGGGGGTCGTGTCAATCCCAACTCAGGCGCACCCGCCTACGAGGGGGTGCAGTTGGTCGACTGGCCCGACGACATCTTCTGGGTGCCGGATGGCAGACCGGATGCGCCCGACCTCTTTGTCCGCGAGTATGGCTACCCCGTGCTGCCGGGACTGCTCCAGCGTGCTCTCGTTCCGTTCGATGCGCCCGGGCTTCGCCTTCCCTGGCTCGGCTGTCACGGCAACCACGACAGCCTCTGCCAGGGCGTCGGGCTGGTGACGCCCGCCCTTCGGGACGCACTCGTCGCCCGGCGCAAACCATTCGCCCTGCCCGATGGATTCGACCGAGACCAGGCCCACGACACCTTCGTCCGCCGGCCGGAGGAGTTCCTGACCGGCCCCGCGGTCGACGTCACCCCGGACGCCGAGCGGCGGCCCTGCGGCATCGGGGAATACATCTCCGCCCACGGTGAGGAGACGGCCGGAAGGGGCCACGGATTCGACGAGCGGAACCGGAGGGAGCACACCGCCTACCACGTCCACGACACGGGCACGGTCAGGTTCATCGTGCTGGACACCGCCTGCCCGGGCGGGTCGGCCGACCTTTGCATGGACGAATCACAGCTCGGCTGGCTCAAGGACCGTCTGGCTGACGTGCACTCGTCCTATCGCACCGCCGACGGCCGGCGGGTGCGGACGGAGGCGGAGGACCGGCTGGTGGTGGTCGTCTCGCACCACGGGTCGGACGGCCCGGTGAGCACCAGGTCACACGCGGACGGCACCATCCCCCGAGCGGGTGCCCGGCTGCTCTCGACCCTCCTCCGCTTCGACAACGTGGTCCTCTGGCTCAACGGGCACACCCATGGGCACGCCATCCACGCCCGCCCCGCGGCGGGCGGCGAGGGGCACGGTCTCTGGGAGGTCACCACCGGGTCACTGGTGGACTGGCCGTGCCAGGCCCGACTGGTCGAGCTCTTCGACGCCGGCGACGGGGTGCTGGGCATCGCCAGCACGATGATCGACCACGACGCCCCCGCCGCACCGGGGCATGCTCAGACCACCCTGGAGATGGCCGCCCTCCATCGCGAGCTGGCCGCCAACTTCCCGATGGCCGGGTTCGGGTCGGCGTTCGAGGGGACCCCGCCGGACCGCAATGCGATCATGCTGAGACGTGTGGGGTTCGCACTCCCCTAGGACCACCGGTATGGCCTGCGGCCTGGGGCCGGCCCGGTCGGACCTGATAGCTTGCTGGAGGCATGGCAGATGAAGGCTGTGGTGTACGACCGCCTGGGCGCGGCCGCCGAGGTGCTGCGGGTCGTCGACCTCCCCCGCCCGGAGCCGGGGCCCGGCGAGGTGCGCGTGCGGGTCAGCTTCTCCGGGGTCAATCCCACGGACTGGAAGTCCCGGAGCGGGGCCACCGCCAGGCAGGTCGACGAGTTCCAGATCCCGCACCACGACGGTTCCGGGGTCATCGATGCCGTGGGACCAGGGGTCGACGAGGCTCGGGTGGGGCAGCGCGTCTGGGTCTGGATGGCCGCCGCCGGCAGCCGGTGGGGCACCGCCGCCGAGTGGACGGTGGTCTCCGATCAGCAGGCGGTGGCGCTGCCCTCGGGTGCGTCACTGGAGCTGGGAGCCAGCCTCGGGGTGCCCGCGGTGACCGCGCACCGCTGCCTCTTCGCCGACGGCGAGGTGGACGGGCGCACCGTCCTGGTGACGGGGGGCGCCGGTGCGGTCGGCCACTTCGCCATCCAGCTGGCCCGCCACGCGGGCGCGCGGGTGGTCACGACCGTCAGCAGCGCCACCAAGGCGGAGCTGGCCCGGGCGGCCGGCGCCGACCTGGTGGTCAACTACCGGGAGCCGGAAGTCCTGGAGCAGATCCGCGCCTTCACCGAGCGGGTGGACCGGGTGGTGGAGGTCAACCTGGCGGCCAATCTCGGCCTCGACCTCGGCCTCTCGGGCCCGGGCACGGTGATCTCCGTGTACGCGGCCGATACCGCCGATCCCGCGCTGCCGATCCGGGCCTGCATGGGCGCCAACGTCGTCCTCCGGTTCGTGCTCCTCTACGGCGTGCCCATCGCCGACCTGCTCCGCGGGGTGTCTGCCGTCAGCGCCGCCCTGGAAGCGGGGGCGCTGACCGAGCTGCCGGTGCACCGCTTCCCCCTCGAGGAATGCGCCGCGGCCCACGAGGCGGTCCAGGGCGGAGCGGTGGGCAAGGTGCTGCTCAAGGTCGGCTGAGGCCCGCAAGGGCGCGTGCCCCGGACGTCAGGTTTCCGTAAGGAGGCATACCTGAAACTCCCATCAGATGCCCACATCGCCCTCCACGGCCGTGGCCGTGCGTCCTGACCTGGACACCCCCTCCTCCGCCGCGACCCGGCGGGCCCAGCGCGTCCCGCGTCGCTGGGGGCTGCGCTCCAGCGACGTGCTGCTGATCTTGGCCGCCAACGCCCTCCTCATCGTGGGGATGTGGGTTCGCCACGGTCAGTTCCCCAATCTGACCCACCCGGCGGCGGTGCTCACCGGCGCCGGTCAGCTGGCCGCCCTGCTGGGCACCTACTGCGCGCTGGTCCAGGTGGTGCTGATGTCGCGCAGCCCGTGGCTGGACGACCTCTTCGGCATCGACCAGATCACCGGCTGGCACCGCTGGCTCGGGTTCGCGACCGTCTGCCTCATCGGCGGCCATGTCGTGCTCACCACGGCCGGCTACGCGATGACTGACGGCCGTTCCTTCGCGACCCAGACCTGGGTCTTCCTCACCACCTACCCGTACATGCTGATGGCCTACGTCGCGGTGGCTCTCTTCGTGCTGGTCGCGGTGACCTCCGTGCGAGCCGCACGGCGTCGCGTCTCCCACCAGACCTGGCACTTCCTTCACCTCTACGTCTACCTGGCGATCGCGCTGGCCTTTGCTCATCAGCTGACGGCGGGCACCGACTTCGCCGGTGACCCGTGGGCGGTCGGCTACTGGCTGGCGCTCTATGTGGCCACGGCCCTCCTGGTGGTCACATTCCGGCTGGTGGTCCCACTGCGGATGGCGCGGCGCCACCGCCTGCGGATCCACCACCTGGTGACCGAGTCGCCGAACGTCCTCTCGATCTACATGACCGGACGCGACCTCGACCAGCTGCCGATGCGCGCCGGCCAGTTCTTCAAATTCCGCTTCCTGACCCGCGAGCTGTGGTGGCGAGTCCACCCCTTCTCCCTCTCGGCCGCGCCCAACGGCAGGTACCTCCGCATCACCGTCAAGCAGGTCGGTGACTTCACCCGCTCGCTGCAGGGGCTGCGCCCCGGTACCCCGGTGCTGCTCGAGGGGCCGCACGGGGTCTTCACCTCCATCCGGCGCAAACGGCCGCGGGCGCTGCTCATCGCCGGGGGGATCGGCATCACCCCGCTGCGAGCCCTCATCGAGGAGATGCCGCAGCGCAAGAATTCGATCGCCCTCCTCTACCGGGCCTCCTCCTGGGATGACGTCATCTTCAAGGAGGAGCTGGACCAGCTGGTCGCGGCTCGCGGGGGGGTCATCCACTACATCGTCGGGCGGCGGGGCAAGGACGTGCACCCGCAGCCGTTCGCCCCGCGCTTCCTGGCCGCATCCGTCCCCGACCTCCGGGATCGCGACGTCTTCGTCTGCGGGCCGCGGGAGATGGTCGACGCCGTCATCACCAGCCTGCGCACCCTCCGCGTCCCCGCAGCTCAAGTCCACTGCGAACGCTTCGCGTTCCTCACCTGAGTGCCCACCGCCATGCCCATCCGCGCCGCCGTCACCCTTGCCGCCACCGCCATCGGGGTCGTCCTGCTCTTCAGCTTCCGGACCCCGCCCGCGGCGCCGATCGCCACCCTGACTCCTTCCTCCACATCGTCGTCAACCTCGACGCCCTCTCCCACCGTCACTCCCTCCGGCGCGCCGCCCTCGGGCGGTGCCTCGCCGGCCCCGACAGCGACGGCGACCGCGACGCCGGCGGCCAGCGGGCTCAAGTCGGGATCGTTCACCGGGCAGACCTACACGAACCCGTACGGGAACGTGCAGGTCCAGGTGGTCATCTCCGGCGGCAAGATCACCGGCGTCAAGACCCTCCAGTACCCCAACGGCCATCAGCAGTCCGTGTTCATCAACTCCCAGGCACTGCCGCTCCTCGAGCAGGAGGTCCTCAAGGCCCAGAGCGCGCAGATCAACGTCGTCGGCGGCGCCACCTTCACCAGTCAGGGCTACGCCGAGTCGGTGCAGTCGGCGTTGGACGCTGCCCGTGCCTGATGCGGGCACGGCGCAGCGGCGGACGGTGCGGGTGGAGCCGGTGATGGGGACGATGGTCACCGTCGACGTCCGCGACCCCCACCCGATGCCGCCGGCCGTCGAGGCTGCGGTCGAGACTGCGATCGCCTGGCTCCACCACGTGGATGCCACCTTCAGCACCTACCGCGACGGCAGCGAGATCAGCCGCCTGGGACGCGGCGAGCTCCGGGAGCGCGAGTGCTCTCCCGAGGTTCGCGAGGTGCTCGGGCTCTGCGCCGAGGTCGAGCGCCGGAGTGAGGGCTGCTTCGACATCCACTGCGGGGGCCGGCTCGATCCCTCGGGCCTGGTCAAGGGCTGGTCGGTGCAGCGCGCCGCGGAACTGCTGCGGGCAGCCGGGGCGCGCAGCTTCTTCATCGGGGCGGGGGGGGACATCGTGACCCGGGGGGAGCCCGCCCCCGGCCAGCCCTGGAGGGTTGGCATCCGCCATCCCGAGCTTGCCGATCGGGTCGCCGCGGTGCTCGAGACGGGTGACCTCGCGGTCGCCACCAGCGGCACCTACGAGCGCGGCGAGCACATCCTCGACCCGCGCACCGGACGGGCCCCGGAGGGGCTGCTCAGCATGACGGTGGTCGGCCCCAGCCTCACCTACGCCGACGCATTCGCCACCGCGGCCTTCGTGATGGGTGAGCCGGGGCTGCCCTGGGTCGCGGGGATCGACGGGTACGAGGGGCTCGGGATCACGCGGGACCGCAGGGCGGTGTGGACACCGGGGATGGCCGCACTGCTGGTGCGCGACATTGCGCCGGCAATGTGACATCGGGCCTCCCGGTTCCCCACAAGGCGGCGACGGGAGCCAGGTCACATCGCATGCAATTCGCCGCGACTGGCGCGTTGAGGGACGCCCGCCTATACTCGGCTGACGGTACCAGGGGCTCCCCCGCTCGGGAGCGGTGACTGCGGTCCCCGCTCCTCGTCTTGTCGCCCCTGCGATGGCGCGGCAGATGCGAGGGAAGTGGGAGCGCTCACCAGGATGTCCAGCAGGACTCCGCCGGCGGATCGGTCCTGATGTCCACCCGCAGGCAGGTGGTCTTCCTGGCGCTCTGGGCAGCCTTCCTCGCCGTGGTGGTGCTCGTCTACGTGCAGGTTCGGGACCAGCCGCCGTCACCGCCCCAGGCCAGCCTGGGAGCCCTGTCGCAAGCGGTTTTCAACGCCGAGACCGGCTCCGGTCCGACCCAGGATCGGATCTCCCTCGCCCCGGCTCATCAGGCGATCGTCTCCCCGGACCAGGTGACCTGGTGGGATGCCACCGGCGGCGAGCATCTGACCTCGAACGCGGACCAAGGCCTGGTGGTGGGCAGCATCTTCGAGAAGGACGGCTTCCGCAACTACACCACCGAGGGCGGGGTGCCCCTCACAACCCTGCTTCTGGTGCTGGTGCCGACGCTGATCATCGTGATGGTCATCGTCATCCTCTACTGGCGCCAGGGCGCGGCTGGGCCGGTGGGGCTGCTGCGCTCCCGGTCCAAGGCGGTCGGGGCCGACCAGCCGCTCAGCACCTTCGCCGATGTCGCGGGATGCGACGACGCCAAGCTGGAGATGGGAGAGCTGGTCGCCTTCCTCCGGAACCCCGACCGTTACCGCGAGCTGGGAGCGCGGGTGCCCAAGGGAGTGCTGCTCGTCGGGCCGCCGGGCACCGGCAAGACCCTGCTGGCCCGGGCGGTGGCGGGCGAGGCGGACTGCGCCTTCCTCTCCGTCTCCGGGTCGGAGTTCGTGGAGATGTTCGTGGGGGTCGGAGCGGCGCGCGTGCGCGACCTCTTCAAGAAGGCGAGGAAGTCCGCCCCGTGCATCGTCTTCGTGGACGAGATCGACGCGGTGGGCCGGCGCCGGGGCGGCGCCGGGGTCAACCTCGGCCACGAGGAGCGCGAGCAGACACTCAACCAGCTGCTGGTCGAGCTGGACGGCTTTGACCAGGGGGCACGGATCGTCGTCATCGGCGCCACCAACCGCGCCGACGTGCTCGACGAGGCGCTGCTCCGGCCGGGGAGATTCGATCGCCAGGTGACGGTCGACCCGCCCGACGTCAGCGGTCGCGAGGCGATCCTCAACGTCCACGCCCGCTGCAAGCCGCTCGCGGCGGACGCCGACCTCTCGCTCCTGGCCCGGCGGACACCAGGCTTCACCGGGGCCGACCTGGCCAACCTGCTCAACGAGGCGGCGCTCCTCTCCGCCCGCGAGCAGCTTCCGGCGATCGGCATGGCGCAGTTGGAAGCGGCCGTCGACCGGGTGCTCTCCGGGCCCGAGCGGCGGGGCCGTCTGCTCAGCCTGGACGAGCGGCGCACCATCGCCTACCACGAGATGGGGCACGCCCTCGTCCTCACCTCCCTGCCCGGGACCGACCCGGTCCGCCGGGTCAGCATCGTCGGCCGGGGACGATCGCTGGGCTGGACCCTCACCGTGCCCGAGGGCGACCGGGCGCTCGGCTCCAAGTCGCAGCTCCGCAACCGCCTCGCCGGCCTGCTCGGGGGGCGGGTCGCGGAGGAGCTCGTCCTCGGTCAGGAGGACATCACGACCGGGGGCGCGGACGACCTCCTCAAGGCGACCCAGCTGGCCCGCCAGATGGTCACCGAGCTGGGCATGTCGGGGCTGGGCGTCCGAGTGGTCGAGGTGGCCGAGATGGGGTTGGCTCGCGCCCATTCGGATGAGTTGGGCCGCCGGGTCGACGACGAGGTCGACCGGCTCCTCGACGAGGCGCTGGGCCGGGCCCGGACCATCCTCGCAGCCCGTAGAGAGCTGCTCGACGCCCTGGCGGCGCGGCTGCTGGAAGTGGAGACGATGGGCGGGATCGAGCTGGCCGAGATGGTCTCCGCGCACGCCACCGTGGAGCTGCACGGGGTGGTCATGCCGCGGGCGGCGGCGCAGGCCTCCGCGGAGCAGCCGGTCGCCGTCTCGGCCCGCCCCGCGATTGCGGCGGCTCGCCAGCCGGCCGGCTCCGGGGCGCGGCGGGGGAGCGGAGCCGCAACGGTCCCCCCACCGTGGCTTCGGACGCTGCTGCGCGCGGTTGCGGGGCCCCGCGGGGGGCGGCCGCGGCCCGGCGGGCTGTCCGGGTAGGGGGTCGCCCAGCCGGCGAGGCCGGCACCTGACCGAGGCTTGACACCCTGTCAACCAATCATCAACATGTGGTGTCAGCCGCCGGTAAGAACCACTACATCTTGACCCCGGTTGGCGCCTTCTCCTTCGCCGAGGCCCGTTCCCCCTGAGGTCGGGCCTCCCCTTTTTCAGGGCTCAAGAGGCACCTCAGAGCTGGCACGCAGGCGCGCATACCTCGATGTCAGTGGGTCCAGACCGGTGCGGAGCCGTCGAGATCGAGGTCGGTCGTGACCTGCTTAGCGTGCGGTGCCGGCGACCTCGCGGCGTCCTTGACGTACCAGAGCTCCATGTAGCCGTCCCCCGCCTCGGGGGCGAGGCAGATCAGGTCGGTACCGTCCGGTGACCAGGCGGGAGACGCCGCCAAGGTGCCGGTGACGATGCGATCGAGGGGGCCCAGGGTGCCGGTCGCAGCGTCGAAGCTGGCCACCACCAGGTCGGACTCGGTGCTGCTCGGCGCCCCGTTCACGACCGGGGTGCAGATCATGGCGATCTCCGTCTGGTCGGGGTTGAGAGCGGGCTGGGCGCAGTCGTCCCCCGGCTGGGTCAGCGCCGTGCCATCGGAGCCCGCCATGTTGTAGAGAGGCTTGGGATCGAGCCGAACCTGGCTCACCTCGCTGCCCGCGACGGCGCCCGCAAGCGGCGTGCTCAGCTGTCCGGTGTCGCCGTAGGCGTCCTCGTAGTCGACGTAGAGGAGGCCCCCGTCCATGAGCGGCACCGGGCTGACGTCGCCTCCGGTGTAGTAGTTGGCCCAGCTCTCCTGACTGAGGCCATCGCCGTGCACCACGGCGCTGCGGTTGATCGCCGTTCCCAGGGTCGTCTCCCAGATCGAGAAGTCCACCTGGTAGCAGCATTCCGCCGGGTCGTCGACATTCCCCTTCGGATAGTCGTAGCTGAAGTAGAGGGTGTTGCCCGGTCCGACCGCCGGGTAGTAGATCCAGTCGTCGTTGCCGAGCTCGGTTGCGGTCACCTGGCCGGAGTCGTGGCTGAGCTGCTCCTCGACGGCCCCCGTCAGACTGAGCTCGTAGAGGTCGGAGTAGTAGTTGGTGGTGACCTTGATCGCGAGCAGCCCGCTCCCGTCGGGCAGGAGGACCGGCTGGGTCCACCCCTGGCCCTGCTTCTGGAGCTGGATGATCTTGGTCCCGGTGAGGGAGTAGAGGCCACCTCCGTCGGCGAAGTAGACGGTGCCCGGAAGGCTGAGCTCAGTCGCCACGTGGACCTGGGTCGGGTCCTTGGCCGCCGCGAAGGCGGGGCCGTCGTGGCTCGCCAAGAAGCGGTTGACCCCGACCCCGAAGGCGGCCATCAGGACCAGCAGCGTGACCCAGGTGAGGAGCTTGCGGGAGCGGCTCACGTCGCCGGGAAGTACTGGTGGACAAGCGAGAGGATGGCGTCCATGTCGGGTGCCTCGACATCCTCGCCGTTCACCGTGCTGTCGGTGAAGTCGACGTCGGGAGTGAGGAAGACGTGCTGGATGTTGCCCGAGTCGACGTCCTTGCCGAGGCCGAGCAGCAGCGGGAACTGGGTGAGGGGGACGTCGGTGAGCACCTGACCGCTCAGCGCCGCGGCGATGTTGTTGACGTCGCCGATGGTGAGCTGGGAGAGCTTCTGGCGAAGGGCGACCAGGACCTGCTGCTGGCGCACGGTGCGACCGAGATCCTCGGAGAGGTCGTCGTGCCGCGAGCGCACATACTCGAGCGCCTCTATGCCGTCCATGTGCTGGGCCCCAGGGAGGACGGCCACTCGGTCAGCGGCAAAGGGATTGGTGCTGCCGGCCACGTCGTAGGGGTAGTCGTCGTCCATGACCGGATGGCTGGCCACGAGGTCGATGCCGTCCACCTCGTCGATGAGGTTGATGAGCCCCTGGAGCCCGATCCAGACGTAGTGGTCGACCTTGACGTGGAAGTCCTCCTCGATCGTCGCGATCTCAGCATCGATCCCATTGGTGCCGCCGCCGGCCTCCCCGAAGGCCTCCGAGACCTTGTCATCCCCCATGGACCCGCCGTTGCCGGCGTAGAGCGGGACATAGAGGTCGCGCGGAAAGGAGAGCATGGTGACGCTCCCGGCCGAGGGATCGACCCGGATCAGGATCATCGACTGGGTGCAGCAGAAACCGGAGGTGCTCCCGGCGGTCGTGAACTTGCCGTCGTTGTCCGACCCGAGAAGGAGGACCGTGAAGGGCGCCTCGGCCCCGGAGCTGAGCGTCGGGGTGGCGGTGGGGAGGGCGGTCGGGCTGCCCGGTGCCGGGGTAGGCGCGGTCACCTGGATGCTGTGGCCGGTGGCACCCACGGCGGCGGCGATCGTGGGCCAGAAGAAGCTGACCGCACCCCCCACGCCGGAGAGGACGAAGCCGAGGAGAACGAGCAGGATCAAGCGCACGCGCGGGACGCGGCGGAAACGGGACGCGCGGCGCCGCCGCGGACCCCCGGGGGGGCGATCCAGGCTCATGGTGGTTTGACCTCCATCACGGGCACCGACGCAGCCGGCACGGTCGTCGCCGGCTGCGACGCGAGGGCCACCCGCGGGGACCCCCACCAGCTGAGGTCGGACACCGCTCCCCCCGGGCAGACCTCAACCGGCCGGATGATACCCGGAAGGCGTGAGAGGTCGCCGATCTCAACTCGCGCCGTCGCGGCATCGCATCTCGGCGGGCCAGGTCATCGGTGCCGGCCGTGGTTCCGTGTACGGTCGGGCGGAGATGCGACGGGAGCGGATCGAGGCGGACCAGGCCTTCTTCACCGAACGGCTCGCGCGGCGGGGGGGCGGACAGAGACGCAGCCTGCTTCGGGCCCGGGCACTCGCCCCTCACCTGGGGGTCCATCTCGACCGCTGGTGCGCGCATCCGGAACGCGTGGTCACGGTGGTCGGCTCCAAGGGGAAGGGCACCGCGGCCACCTTCGCGTCGGCGGCTCTCGCAGGCGCGGGACTGCGGGTGGGCACCCTGACCAGCCCGGGGCTGCGCAGCAACCGGGAGCGGATACGTGTTGACGGGCTGGCTGTCTCCCGTCACGACTACCAGGCACTGGTCGGCGAGGTGTCCGCGACCCTCGCCCGGGTGGCGAACCTCCTTCCCGACGACGGCTACCTCTCCCCGAGCGGCCTCTTCACCCTGAGCGCCCTCCGCCACTTCGCCGACCGGGGCTGCGACGCCGTGGTGCTCGAGGCGGGGATGGGCGGGGCATCCGACGAGGTCGCGCTGGTGACGCCCGGGGTGGTGGTGGTCACCCCCATCCTCTCCGAGCACATCGGGATCCTGGGTGACACCGTGGCCGAGATTGCCACTGAGAAGGCGGGCGTCATCACCGCGGCGACCCACGACGTCGTGGCAGCCGACCAGTCGGACCCCGGCGCGAGGACGGCGGTGCGGCTCGCTGCACGGCGCCACGGATGCCCGGTCCACCGAGTGGTGGCCGGCGCTGACCAGCCCGCCCCGGAGCTGGCGTACGGGTTCGGCGGCCTCAATGCCCGCCTCGGAGTGGTCGCCGCCCTGCGGCTGCTCCAGCTGGCCGGACTGACAGAACCGGAGCCCGCAGCGCTGGACGCATGGCTGCGGAGCGTCAGGCTTCCCGGCCGTCTGAGCCACCATCGCCACGGTGGCCAGGATTGGGTCATCGACTGCGCCACCAACCCGGCGGCGATCGCCACCGCGATCGCCCACGCCACGGCGACGGTCGGGCCGCCCACCACGGTGCTCACCTTCGTCCCCCACCACCGGGACGCCGACCCGCTCCTCGCTGCTCTCCGCGGCCAGGCGGTGGTCCGGGTTCCGGGCGGGCGTTCGACCGGTGGCCCCGGGGGCGGGGCGGTGATGCGCCTCGACCAGGTGGACCTGGGTGGCCTCGGCCCGCGGGTGCTCGCGCTGGGGCCCGTCTACTTCGTGGGTGAGCTGCTGGCCACCCTCGAGATCGACTGCGAAAGGAGCTTCAGGGCTTCACGCCAGTGAGATGGGACACGTCGTTCCAGAGCCAGACGGCGGGGTGCTCCCGCTCGTACCCGAGGACCGAGACCGCCGCCGGGGCGAGCGCCAGGGACTCCGCTGTGAGAGCGGGAAGGGCGCACCAGCGCGCCGTCAGGATGCGCAGAAAGTGTCCGTGGGCAAAGAGGGCGACGTCCCCCGTCACCCCGCGGACCCGCTCGATCACCGAGTCGGCGCGGTGTCCCACGTCGGCGAGCGTCTCCCCGCCGACCACGCCGTCCTTCCAGATCACCCAGCCCGGCCGCTCGGCGCGGATCTCGTCGGCGGTGCGGCCCTCGTAGACCCCGTAGGCCCACTCCTGCATGTCGGGGTCGGGGCGTGCCCCGGTCATCAGGCCGGCCAGCTCGCAGGTGCGGCGGGCCCGCTGGAGGGGACTGTAGAGGACCTCGGCGAACTTCCACTCCGCCAGGCGGGGTCCGAGCACGCGGGCCTGGGCCTCACCCCGCTGATCGAGAGGTATGTCCGTCCGCCCGGTGTGGCGGCCGGTCCGGCTCCATTCCGTCTCGCCGTGCCGCACCAGCACGACCCGCTGCTCAAGGCCTCCCGGGTCCGGAGCGGCGGCGGGGCTGGGCTGGGCTCCGATCACCGGCGGGTGAGGTCCTTCCGGCCCCTGCGCCGGTACGTCTTTGGGGAGACGAGGAGGACGACGCAGAGCAGGATCACCGCCCCGACGAAGGCGACCACGACGTCCTGAATGAGGCCGAGAAAACCCGCACCTGCGATCAGCGTGGGGTCGACCTGGTGGACGATCAATCCCCCGATCACCGCCCCGGCCAGGCCGACGATGATGTCCATCAGGCAGCCGAGCCCGCTGCCACGCACCACGCGCCCCGCCAGAGCCCCCGAGATCAGCCCGATGAGGAGCCAGGTGAGGAGATGGTGGCCGACCAGCAACCCCGCCCAGACGGCGAGGAGCACGACGATCAGCGCGGCGGCGGCTACCAATCCCGGCATCCCCGCAACCGTACGACGTCCGAGGCCGGCCACGCCGCGCCTGCCACCCCGCTTGCCCGTCGCCTGCGCGCGTGACCCGGGCGCCCCTCACCCATCCGCGTGCCGGGAGCCGGCGCCTCCCCGGCGAACTCAGCCTGGCACCCCCCGCGTAGGATGCCGGGCTGATGCACTTCCTGGTTTCGACGACGACGACCACGACGGCGGCGGCGCCGTCCGCCGGGCTTGCCTGCTTCAAGAACCCGCTGATCTGGGTCTGCCAGCAGCTCCAGCAACACCTCGGGACCGGCAACGCCCTGGCGCCCCTGGTCCAGGCGGTGCTCGACGGGATCGTCGTCTTTGTGCTCGTCCTGATCGCCGGACAGGTACTGCGCCGGGTGCTGGTCGCCGCGGCCGAGCGCCGGGCCGACCCGCAAGTCCACGCCCTCACGCGCAACCTCATGACCATCTTCACCTGGGTGTTCGCGGTCGCCGGCGGCCTGGTGGCAGCAGGGGTGGACGTGCTCTGGGTGCTGACCTTCGGCAGCATCTTCAGCCTGGCCGTCGGGCTCGCCTTCCAGGACCTGCTCCGCAACATCCTGGCCGGGATCTTCGTCCTCCTGGAGAAGCCGTTTCGGATCGGCGACCACGTCGCCATCGGCGACTGCGAGGGGGTGGTGCAGACCATCGCGCTGCGCACCACGGCGCTCCGGACCGGGGATGGGCGGCTCGCCGTGATGCCCAACCTCACCGTCTTCACGAGCGTCATCCTCAACTCGACGGCCTTTGACCAGCGGCGATACAGCGTGGAGCTTCCCGTCGAAGCGGGGACCGACCTCTCCGCCTTTGAGAGGGCGGCGAACAGCGCGCTGGAGGCCGTCTCAGGGGTGGCCAAGGAGCCGGCCCCGACCGTCCGGCCCACGGTCACGCCCGATGGACGGTCGGTGCTGGCGGTCAGCTTCTGGGTCGACTATCGCGCCCACGATCCCGACACCGTGAGCGGCGAGCTGCTGTCGCGGATCTGGGGTGGATCGTCCGGGAGCGTCGGCGGCGCCGCAAGGAAAGGGCCGGTGCGGCCCCGACACTGACGGGCAGGTGCGAGGCTGGACGCGTCAACGTGCCCATGGCGGGGAGCAGGGACCCGGGGTGGCACGCCCTGCGGGTCGGGCCACCCCCACTCCTAGCCTGACTGGCTGCCGGCACCCCCCCCAAGGGGCGTCGCGCCGGACCTCATCGCCATCGGGCTGATGCGACCCGGCAGGTCACATGCTAGCTGTGACCAGTTTCTTGCCAGCCGCGCGTTTGCACATCGTGAAGCCCCCATGGAGCCTGCCCGCCGTGTTGTTGCGCAAACTGCAGATACGTGACCGGCCGTGGCCTGGTCGCGACACGCCGCGGTCAGTCGGCCTCGGGCGTCTCCGGCTCGGCGATGGCCGGCTCGGCCTCAGCGGCCTCGGCAGCGGTCTCCTCGGTCGTGGCCGCCCGCACCGGAGCCACCTTGACCACCACCTCGTCGGGGTCGATGTGGCCGGCCAGGGTCACCCCCTCGGGCAGCACGATGTCACGGACGCGGACCGCGCTGTCCACCTCGCTCAGGCCGCTGACGTCCACGGCCAGGTGGTCGGGCAGGTTGCCGGGGAGCGCCTCGACGCGCAGGGTCGCGAGGACCTGCTGAAGGGTCCCCAGCTTGAGCTCGGTGACCGCCGGGGCCTCGCCGATCGTCCGGACCGGGATGTCGACCGCCAGCCGCTCACGCAGGTTGACCGCGAAGAAGTCGGCGTGGAGCGGCCGCGCCGTGCGCGGGTCGATCTGGAAGTCTTGGAAGAGCACCTTGTGGGATCGGGCCCCGTCGACGCTGAGATCGATGAGGTGGGTGCGTCCGGCCCGATGCCACACTCGGACGATCTCGGCCGTGTCGGCGCAGATCGCCTGAGACGGCAGGTCGTGACCGTACAGGATGGCCGGGACCTGGCCGTGGCGGCGCACGGCCTGGACATGGCGTCCACGCTCGGAACGGGTGACGGCGGTAAGAGTCAGATCAGCCACGAGGCCAGGACTCTAGCAGGGTGTGGAAGAAGCCCGGCTAACCGGTCAGGCCTGTCTCGCGTCCCCCGCGAGCGAAGGGGGTACTACCGAGGCCTCCACTGCTCCGATCCGGGCCGCCACCGAGGCTGCCAGAGCGACCGCCCGGTGGGCGTGGGGAACTTCGGCCCTCCACGCCACGTCGAGACCGGCGGCGCCGAGGTGAGCACCTGCGAGCGCCCCGGCCAGGCTGATGGCGGCCCGCCGTCCCGTCCCCGCAGCCGACTGGATGGCGGCCTCGATCTGATCGGCCCCGAGCAAGGCGGCGATCGCCAGATGCAGGGCGGCACCCGGGTCGTCGTCACCCTCCCCAGCCGGAAGGTCGCCGCCGATGCGGAGGCGCTCCAAGAGGGCGAAGGGGGCGTCCTCGAGGAGAGACTGGTATACCCGCATCACGGAGGTGGCCAGATCGAAGCGGGTCAGGTCCGCGATCAGCAGCGCGGCCGCGATGGCGGCGACCGCCGTCCCCTCGTCGGCCCCGGCGAGAGCGGCCACACGGTAGGCGTCCCGGCGCACCCGCGGACGGTCGAGCGGTGCCAGCAGGCCAAAGGGGATGGCCCGCAGCAGCAGGCCGGCGGGCCCCGCCTGGGAGGAGCCGGCAAGACCGCGGCGCCGGAGGTCGTCGGCGTCGAAACCACCGATGGTGGCGATCGAATCGGCGACCTCGAGAAGATCGCCGGCGGCGGCGGGCGCCTGAGCTGCACGCTCACCCGCCAGGGCACCGAGGAACGCGGCCTCGATCCGGGCGCTGTACGCACTCCCCTGGTGGTCGGGGAGCTCGGGGGGCGCGGCCGTCTCCCGCGCCACCTCGTCGCCGCTCATGCCCGAACGGTATCCTGTCGAGGCATGGCAACGCTGGACCAGTTGCGCGCCGTCTCCTCGCCGCTGGTCCAGGCCGTCGTCAAGGGCGCAGGACTGTCGCGAGGCGATCGCCACCCCCTGGCTCCCGCCGCAGTGCGGCTGGAGAGGACGAGCTCCCGACGTGGCGGCGAGGCGGCGGATCAGACGGCGATCACGGTCTGGCTGGGCGAAGGGCCCTCCCTGCCGGTTCCCGGCGTCTCCCGCTCCCCCTGGAGGACGGCCGCAGGGGTGGGCATCACCCTGATCGGGGCGGTCGCGGTCGCCGCCGCCTCCACCCTGGCGGCACAGCGAGAGCAGGACCGGCGGCGGCTGGCAGCAGGGCCGGTGGCCACGCTCCCGACCTCCGCCCAGAGCGACCGCCCCGCCGGCGGTTGACCCGTCCTCCGGTCAGCGGCGCAGCCAGCCGAGCAGCTCGAAGCCGTCCTTGCGGGGCGCCGCCTCCAGCTCGCGGAGGGAGACGCCATCGGTGACCAGGATGCCGCGGGAGACCGGGTTCATCGCCTCCCGCCAAGCTCGCACCACACGCATCCGGAAGCGGTCCGCGCTGGGTAGACCGGCAGGGACGGCGAGCACCTCGGAGCGATCGGGCAGCGCCAGGAGCACGTCGCCTCCAGAACGCTCGGCGAAGGCGGCCAGGACCTCGGCGACCAGGATGACGCTCCCCTGGAAGAGGGTGTCGCTGCCCAGTCTCCAGCCATCGGCGGGGATGCGCTCCGCGGCGCGAATCCGCTCCGGGAGCGAGGAGAAACGAGCCTGCGTGTTGGCGTCGGCCTGGGCACGAGCGGCCGCATCGTCCAGCCCGGCAGCGGCGAGGTCGGCGGTCGGGACCCCGCGCATCACCGAGCCCGGCATGGTCTCGGCGAGGAAGGCGACCATCTCCGCGCCGAGGGCCCGGGTGGTCAGCTCGGCCGCCCGGCTCAGGCCGTCGAGGTAGCGGACCCCGCGGACGCACCAGAGAAGCCGGCTCGGGCTCACGTCTGCAGGGTCCCTCGGGCTGAGCTGGCGCTCGGCCCGCCGGACGTAGTCGGCGATGAGGTTTCCGGCACGCTCGGGCGCGCGCTCGCAGGCATGGTGGAGCGGCCCAAGGGGAAGGGGGACGTCCACACCGGCCCCCCTGAGGCGCAGGGCGAAGGCCGCCTCATCGATCACGACCTCGACGCCGTGGTAGCGCGACTGCAGCTGGCGCCGGATGCGCTCGGCGAACGCCTGACGGTCGGCCGGGTCGGGCATGAGGACAGTCTGCCGCAGTCCGCCGGCTACTCGGTGGTGACGGCGCGGAGGACGTCCACCCTTGACGCGCGGATCGCCGGGAAGATGGCGGCGACGATTCCGAAGAGGCCGGCGGCGACCGCGTAGAGGATCAGGTTGTTGCCCGGAACGGCGGTCTGGCTGATCCCGTCGCTGTGGAGCGCGCTGACCAGGGCGATGCCCAGCCCGCAACCGACCGCCAGGCCGAGGACGGCGCCGAGCAGGGCGATGATGACGGACTCCCAGGCCACCATCTCCCGGGTCTGGCCGCGGGTCATCCCCACGGCCCGGAGCAGCCCCAGTTCCCGGGTTCGCTCCAGGACGCTCAGCGCAAGCGTGTTGACGATGCCGACGACGGCGATAAAGATCGCCAGACCGAGCAGGACGTAGATCAGGTTGAGGAAGGTGTTGAGCCCTGCAGAGATCAGGTTCTTGTACTGCGTCCGGGTGAGGCCGCTCAGCTGCGGATACGCCCGCAGATCGTTGAGCAGGGAGGCCTGCGCGGTGGGGAGTGAGACGCCCGGCGCCGGGTTCAGGGCGATGTCCGCGTCGCGCGCCGCGGTGACGTGGGGATTCAAGGTGTCGAGGGAGACCAGGAAGCCGCTGATGAGGGCGTCCGGCGTGTAGGTGCCGCCGACGCTCATGTTCACCTTGTCCCCATTGGCGAATGTCATGGTGACCACGCTGCCGACGTGGAGGTTCTCGCTCGCCGCCTCGGTGGAGTCCACGAGGGTGGTGTCGGTGGTGGCGATGCTCGCGGCGGAGCCCGCGGTCATGCTGAAGGTCAGGACCTGCCCGACGTTGCCGGTGTCGAAACCCGTGACACCGGTCGCGATGTCCCCGACCAGGACATCGGTGCCCCGGATCTCGGAGATGTCGGCGAGCTTCGGGTCCTGGCGAAGCGTGGTGGCGACCTCGGGGCTGAAGCCGCCGCTCCCCTCGTCGAGCACCACCAGCTGGGCACGGACCGTGCCATCGATCGACTGGTTGATGCTCGCCTCCACGGAGGCGGTGATGACCGCCACCGCCGTGACCAGGGCGAGGCCGATCATCAGCGCGGCCGAGGTCAGCGCGGTGCGGCGCGGGTTGCGACGGGCGTTCTCCCCGGCCAGCCGGCCGGGCGCACCCCTCAGCCGGGCCGGCCACCCCAGGACGGTCGCCACCGGGCGGACCAGGATGGGCGCGAGCAGGGCCGTTCCCAGGAAGATGGCCAGCACCGACAGCCCGAGCACCTCGAGGTTGGGGCCGGCGGTGGCACTGGCTGTGAAGAGGTTCTGCAGCAGTGCCGCCGTCCCGCCCAGGAAGAGCACGAGGCCCGCGCCGACCCGGGTCCGGGGCAGCCCCTGGATCTCGGGCTCAGCCTGGCGCAGGGCGGCCACGGGGGCGATCCGGGTCGCCCGCCGCGCCGGCGCCACCGCGGCGATCACGGTGATGATGGTGCCGACGAGGAGCGACACGATCAGGGCGTTGAGCTGGACGCTCAGCTTGGCGGACGAGCTGAAGATGTGGATCAGCCCATCGGCGACCAGGATGCCGACGAGGAAGCCGGCCAGGGACGCGAAGATGCCGGTCAGCGTCGCCTCGGTGATGACCTCGGTGAAGACCTGGCCGCGGGTCGCCCCCAGGGCACGCAGCAGGGCGAGCTCCTGAGTCCGCTGGGCGACCAGGATGCTGAAGGTGTTGGCGATCAGGAAGCTTCCGACGAAGACGGCGATGAAGGCGAACACGAGCAGCGGGGTGCCGATGAACTCGTTGATCTCCGTGACCGCGTTCTGCTCGGTCTGAGAGGCCGCCTGCGCCCCCGTCTGGACCTGGACCGAGGTCCCGTTCAGGGCGGAGGCCACGCGGTCGCGGAGCTGGAGGTCGGTGACCCCGGACTGGGCGCTGACATCGATGACGTCGAAGGTGCTGTTGGCCTCGAGGAGGGTCTCGGCGGTGGGCAGCGTGAAGAGGGCGAAGCCCTCACTGGCGATGCTGCTCTGGCCGCCGAAGGTGGCGATGCCGCTGATCACGAAGGTCTGGGCGGCGGAGGCCTCGAAGCTGACCTGGATTTGCTGGCCGACCACCAGGTGGCCGTCGGTTGCGGTGCGGGCGTTGATGACCACGTCGTCGGCGGCTCGGGGAGCGGTCCCGGACGTGAGCTCGAAGGTGGTCAGCTGGGGGTCGGAGACCCAGTTGAGTCCGAGCAACGACCGCTGGCCGGTGCCGCCGACCACCTGCCCGTTGTTGAGCAGGGAGACCCCGGAGCGCTCCAGCGTGCCCACCGCGTCGGCCACCCCGGACACCTTGCGCACCTTGGCGAGCACGGACTCGGGAAGCGGCAGCGACGAGCCCAGGAGGCGCGCGCTGGCGGTGGCGGGCGCCGGTCCCTTCACCTGGACGGCGACACCCTTGTCGACGTTGCTCAGGACGCCCTCGAAGGTGCTCCGGATGGTGTCGGTGAGGACCAGGGTGCCGGAGACGAAGGTGACGCCCAGGATGATGGAGATCGCGGTCAGGACGAGCCGCAGCTTGTGGCTCAGGAGGCTGCGCAGGCTGACCTTGAACATCAGATCGCGGCTGCGGGCGCCGCCACCGGCGTCATTCGCCCAGGTGCCGCACGACCGCCAGGATCGAGTCGGTGGTGGGAGACCGCATCTCCCGCACCACGCGGCCGTCAGCCAGGAAGACCACCCGGTCGGTGTGGGACGCCGCGAAGGGGTCGTGGGTGACCATCACGATGGTCTGTCCGAGGTCGTCGACAGCCTTGCGCAGGAAGCCGAGCAGCTCGCCGCCGGCCTTGGAGTCCAGGTTTCCGGTGGGCTCGTCGGCAAAGATGATCTCGGGGCGGCTCACCAGAGCGCGAGCGGCCGCCACCCGCTGCTGCTGGCCGCCGGAGAGCTCGCTCGGACGGTGCCGGAGCCGGTCCCCGATGCCGGTGATCTGCACCACTCCGTCCACCACGCCCGGATCCGGTTTGCGCCCCGCGATGGTCAGGGGCAGAAGGATGTTCTCCAGCGCATTGAGCGTGGGCACGAGGTTGAGGGCCTGGAAGATGAACCCCACCTTCTCCCGGCGGAGCAGGGTGAGCTGGCGATCGCTCATCCGGCCGAGCTCGTACCCGCCAATGAAGGTCTCGCCGGAGGTGAGCCGGTCGAGCCCCGCGAGGCAGTGGAGGAGCGTCGACTTGCCCGACCCCGAGGCACCCATGATCGCGGTGAACTGATGGGCGATGAAGTCGACGGTGATCCCGTCCAGAGCCCGGACCGCCGTGTCACCTCGTCCGTACACCTTGACCGCGTCCACGGTACGGGCCGCGATCGGTACGGCGGCCACGGCGGGGGGCGGCGGCGGCATGGGGGGAGGGTCGGGAGGGAGGAGGGGGGCAGGCGGCGCAGGAGGGCTTGGCGGGGCCGGGCTCAGGCTCATGGCTTGTCAAGGTACCTTACCACGAGGCCCGGCGTCAAGTCGGAAGCCCCCCGGCTCACGCGGCCGCCCGGGGCCTCGATCGGACGTAGTCCACGAGCACGTAGTCGCCGAGGCTCTCGGGGCTGACAAAAAACGCGCGACCGCGGTTGAGCCGCGTCATCTGGTCGACGAACCGCACCAGCTGGCGGTTCGACTCCAGCATGAACGTGTTGATGACGATCCGCTCCAGAGTGCAGCGGCGCACCTCGATCAGTGTCTTGACGATGGTCTCGGGCAGTGGCGGATAGGAGAAGACGGGGCGCCCGCCCTCCATGTGGGCGGTGGGCTCGCCGTCGCTCACGATGATCACCTGCTTATTCTCGGCGTGGCTGCGGCCGAGGATGCGGCGCGCCAGCATCAGGGCGTGCTCGAAGTTGGTCCCGTAGACGTACTCGTTGACCGTGAGCTGAGGGAGGGCGCTGGAGGGGACCTCTCGAGCCAGGTCGCTGAACCCCACAACCGTGAGCGCGTCGCGCGGATACTGGCTCCGGATCAGCGTGTCGAGAGCCAGAGCCATCTTCTTGGCGGCGTAGAAGTAGCCGCGGAGCGGCATGGAGCGGCTCATGTCGAGCATGAGCACTGTGGCGCAGCGCGTCAGCGACTCCGTCTGGTGGACCTCGAAGTCCTCAGGGTGCAGGCGCGGCACCCGCCTCGAGCTCGCGCGCGGCGCGGCGCGGCGCGCATCCCCCCCGGGCCGGGGGCCGGTGGGGCTCTGGCGCGCGCCCTCGGCCTCTCGGGTCACCGCGTTCATCACCGTTCTCTGGACGTCCAGGTCAAAGGGGTCGCCGAACTCGTAGCCCTTGCTGTCGTCCCCCCGGTCGCCACCGTGCCCGAGGCGGGTGAGATCGTGCTCCCCGAAGCGATCCCGGCGCAGCCGTGCGAAGAGGTCTCCGAGCGCCTTCTGGCCGATCTTGCGCATCCCCCGCGCCGTGAGCCGCATCCCCTCCGGGACGGTCTCGACCAGTCCGCGGCCCTCCAGCTCCTCCATGAGCTGCCGCATCTCGCCGAGGCTCCGCGCGGCGTCATCTCCGAGAAGCTGGCGGAGCCGCGCCAGCGCCTGCTCATCGAGCCCCTCGCCGCGCAACACTCCGCGGAGGTCGCCCTCCGCCTCCTCGATCGACTGGAGCCGGTCCATCAGCCCCATCGCCTCCTCGAGGGAGACGTCCTGCTCGCCGAAGAAGCGGTGGCGGCTGCCCAGCCGGGCCCGGGGTGAGAGCTGGTCGAGAGTGCCGGCCAGCTCGGCGAGGGTGTCCTGCAGCTCGGGATCGTTGAAGACGGACCCGATCACCGACTCCATCTCCGCACGCATCTCCGGGGAGAGGGACTGGAGCAGCGAGTCCATGCGCGCCATCTGGCGCATCAGCTGGTCGACGAACTCCTCGAAGCCGGCGGGTGCGTTGGGGAACAGCCCTCCCCAGCGTTGGAGAAAGGCCTCGTAACCGCGCTGCAGCTCGGGCTCGGAGGCACCGTCGAGCTTGCGGCGCAGCAGTGCGTTCAGGTCCCTGGCCATCTCGCGAAGCCCGGACATCTCCGCGCCGGTCATGGCCTGCATCGCCTGGGTCATCTCCTTGAAGTAGGAGTCCACGACGTTGCGCCGGATCTCCTCGAGGAGACGCTGGAAGGCGGCCTCCGCCCGGCCGTCCATGAACTCGTAGTCGCGGAGGCCCTGGATGGCACCCCCGGGCTCGGCCGGGAGCTCGTCGAGCTGCCGGCTCCTCTGCTCGGCGACGCGCTCCAGCACGCGGCGCCCCTCGCCGGGAGCCTGATCGAGTCGCTCCTGGATGCCCCGGCGCTCCTGGGAGATCACCCGGTCGAGCTTCTCCCGCATGTCCTCGAAAATCGAGTCGAGGTTGAAGCGCTCCAGCTGTGTCTGCCGCCGGCGGCTCAGCTTGTCGAGCATCTGATCCATCCCGGCGAGGCGCTTGCCGCGCCCATCCCGCCAGCCCTGCTCCAGCAGCCGCCGGAGCGCCGACTCGAAGTCCCAGCCGTGGAAGACGTCCTCACTCAGACGCTCAAAGAGCACCTCGACATCCGACCCGAGCGGGTCCTGGGAGCCGTCCCAGGCGGAGAACCGATGCCGGGGCACGGCCATCTCCCAACCTCAGCCGGCGTAGACCGATGTGCTTTCCAGAGCCGTCTTGTTGAGCCGCTTGCCGAGGTGCAGCCCCTCAAGCACGAACTCCAGCACCCCCGCCATCGACTGCGGCGTATCCGGCTCGTCGAGCTTCTGGCGTGCCGGATCGAGGCCGGGCAGCTCGCTGAGGGCATGGCCATAGGAGTCCGCCGTCATCAGGGGCCCGACCTCGACGGTGAAGCCGCCCTCGTCGAAACGCTGGACGAGGTCGGCGAGCTCGGCCGCGGAGAAGTGGCGGCGGAAGACGTTGCTGCACGCGTTGCGGACGATCTTGTCTAGAACCTGGTCGTTGTCGCTGTCATCCAGCGTGTCCAGCTCGACCTTGCCGGAGGTGGATGCGGTGACCGCAGCCAGGTCGCTGACCCGCGCCACGGCCTCCTTCTCCCCGGTGATGAGGGCGCGGCGCAGAGCGCTGCTGATCAGGCTCTCGTAGTTGGCGGTGGTGACCCGGACCGAGACACCGCTGCGCTGGTTGATCTGGGGATGCCGCCGGGCCAGGTGGGTGATCTCGACCGCGATCTCCTTCATGTACTGGGGCACGCGGACAAAGACGGGCGTGTCGTCGAAGACCACCCGCTCCTGCTCTGCGATCGCGATCTCGTCCTCGACGGTGCGCGGGTAGTGGGTGCGCACCTGGGCGCCAAATCGGTCCTTGAGCGGGGTGATGATGCGGCCGCGGTTGGTGTAGTCCTCGGGGTTGGCGGTGGCGACCACGAGGACGTCGAGCGGCAACCGGATCCTGAAGCCGCGGATCTGGACGTCCCGCTCCTCGATGATGTTGAGCAGCCCCACCTGGATGCGCTCGGCGAGGTCGGGCAGCTCGTTGATGGCGAAGATGCCCCGGTTGGTGCGGGGCACCAGCCCGTAGTGGATGACCAGTTCATCCGAGAGGTAGCGGCCCTCCGCCACCCGAATCGGATCCACCTCGCCGATGAGGTCGGCGATCGAGGTGTCGGGGGTGGCCAGCTTCTCCCCGTAGCGGTCCTCGGGTCCCAACCACGTGATGGGCGTCTCCTCCCCCTGCTCCGTCACCAGGTCGCGGCAGCGCCGGCAGATGGGCGCGTAGGGGTCGTCATTGATCTCGCAGCCGGCGATGGCGGGCACGGCCTCGTCGAGCAGCGAGGTGAGGGAGCGGATCAGCCGCGACTTGGCCTGGCCGCGCTCGCCCAGGAGGACGATGTCCTGACCGGCGAGGAGGGCGTTCTCCACCTGCGGGATGACGGAATCGTCGTAGCCGACGATCCCAGGGAAGAGCCGCTCCCCGCTGCGGAGCTTCCGGATCAGGTTGCGCCGAAGCTCCGACTTGATCGGCTGCACGCGGTACTCGGCACGGCGAAGCTCGCCGAGGGTGTGGGCTGGGCTCACGGCCCTCTCAGCGTACACCGCGTGCCGGCGCCGCCATCGGGTAGTGGTTGCGAATACTGTTGGGGGATGCGCACGGAGCCCCGCCGGTGGCTCGCCTCTCTCGGCGCCGCCGCCATCCTCCTGCTCGCCGGAGGGCCGCCATCGTTCGCCTCCGGGGCCGGCGGCGACTCCGCGCCAGCTCCCAGTGCTGGCTCGGGACCTTCCAGCACCCCACCCGGACTAGTGCCGGCCGCCTGCACCGAGACCCCGCCACCCCGAGCCCATTGCGACACCCTCTGGGTGCCGCTCGACTACGCGAACCCATCCCGGGGCACCATCCCCACCTCGGTTGTGGTGGTGCCGGCCACGGACCCGGCGGAGCGGATCGGCTCCCTGCTCGTGAACCCCGGTGGGCCCGGGGAGTCAGGGGTCCAGTTCGTGGACCAGGCCTATCCGCTCTTCGCCACCCTCAACCAGCGCTTCGATATCGTGGGCTTCGACCCGCGGGGTACGACCGGGCCCGACGCCGTCACCTGTGAGGGCACCGACGGCCTGGACCACGACGTGGGGCTCGACCCCCTCGTGGCAGGCTCCGCGACCGCGGAGGCGGACCTGGTCGCGAGCACGCTGGCCTTCGACTCCTCCTGCCGCCTCCACAGCGGGTGGCTGCTCCCCTACGTCGGCACGGTCAACGCCGCCCGCGACATGGACGCGCTCCGGGCTGCGCTCGGCGACCCGCAACTGACCTACCTGGGGTTCTCGTACGGGACGGCGCTCGGAGCCACCTACGCGAGCCTCTTCCCCACCCATGTCCGGGCGATGGTCCTGGACGGCGACATCGACCCGGCTCTCAGCTTCATGGAAGAGTCCATCCAGCAGGGGGCGAGCTTCGAGGCGAGCTATGACGAGTTCGTCAGCCAGTGCCAGGCGGAGACCGGCTGCTCGCTGGGGCCGGAGCCCGGAACGACGATCGCCGCTCTGCTGGCGCGGCTCGGCGCCAGCCCGGTCGAGACCGCGGACGGACGGACGGTGGGGCGGGGCACGGTCGTGGGCGGACTGGTCGCCGCCATGTACGACCCGGGGTCCTGGGGCAGCTTCTACACCGCCCTGGCCGCGGCCGCCCAGGGCAAGGTCGCGTCACTCCAGTCGCTGGTGGACAGCTACACCGGCAGGGGGCCCCTGGGCTACGACCACAGCACGCCGGCTAACGTGGCGATCAACTGTGCCGATCACAGCGTCACCGACAACCTGGCCGGCTACGACGCCCTGGCTCTCTCGGTGCAGGCGGGCGAACCGCACTTCGGCCAGGACGAGGTCTACGGGGTGCTCACCTGCGCCTACTGGCCGGACCACGGGCCGGCGCCGGCGGCGCTTCACGTGACCGGCGCCCCCCCCATCCTTCTGATCGGAGCCACTCACGATCCGGCCACGCCCTACGCCTGGTCGGTCGCCCTCCAGCAACAGATCGCCGGGTCGGTGCTGCTGACACGGGACGGTTACGGCCACACGTCGTACGGGTTCAGCGTTTGCGTCCGGACTGCCGTCAACGCCTATCTGGTTGATCGCAATGTTCCCGACGCAGGCGCGACCTGCGCCAGCTGACGCACCCGCCTCCTTCGTCTGGTCATTGCGTCCGTCTCGTCATTGCGGGGAGGGGCCCGGGGTGATACGATCAGGCGCGTCTAACGACGCGCGTTGAGTCCACGGCGTCGGCAAGCGAGAGGTGCGGGGGAGGCAACTCTCACTCGGGAACGAGTTAGCCGCAGGGGAGATCCAATGCCACGTTGGCACACCACCGACAGGGGCAGTCTGGACGTGCTCGCCACTGCGCTCCCGCAGATGGCCCTCGAGCAGCCCCTCAACGCGCTCAGCGCGATGCAGCTGAGCAGCCGCCTGCTCGGCGCGCGGCAGACCGAGCGTGAGATGGTCGATGAGGACTCCGGCGAGACCCGATATCAGTTGCTGCGCCGGCAGGTGCACGCGCGCCTCGTCGACGACACCGCCTATCTCTCGGAGACCGACGACCAGGCGGTGCGCGAGCGGCTCGCCGAGCTCGTCAATGAAACCGCCTGCGCGCTCGGACAGCCCCTCGACCTCGACGAGGGGATGGCGACCGTCACGCGGATCCACAACGAGCTGCTCGGCTTCGGCCCCCTGGAGCGGCTCATCTCCGACCCCACGATCACCGAGATCATGGTCAACGGCCCGGACGAGATCTGGATCGAGCGTGCCGGGCGCCTCTCCCTGACCCCATACCGGTTCGAGACCGCGGACCAGCTGATGCAGGTCATCGACCGCATGGTGAGCCGGGTCGGCCGGCGCATCGACGAGAGCTCGCCGATGGTCGACGCGCGGCTGGAGGACGGGTCCCGGATCCACGTCGTGATCCCGCCGGTCTCGCTCAAGGGCCCGACCCTCACCATCCGGCGCTTCATGACCACCGGCCTCGAGGTCAGCGACCTCATCGAGCAGGGCACGGCCACCGCCGAGATGATGGATTTCCTGCGCGCAAGCGTGCGGGCCCGGCTCAACATCCTAATCAGCGGCGGTACCGGCGTCGGCAAGACCACCACGCTTAACGTCATCTCCAGCTTCATCCCCGAGAACGAACGGATCGTGACCATCGAGGACGCGGCCGAGCTGAGGTTGCGGCAACGCCACGTGCTGAGCCTGGAGACACGCCCCTCCAACGTCGAGGGACGCGGCCAGATCCTGGTGCGCGACCTGGTGATCAGCTCCCTGCGCATGCGCCCTGACCGGCTGGTCGTGGGCGAGTGCCGCGGCGGTGAGGCGCTGGACATGCTCCAGGCAATGTCGACCGGGCACGACGGCTCACTGACCACCCTGCACGCCAGCTCTCCGCACGAGGCGATCTCCCGGCTGGAGACCATGGTCCTGATGGCCGGCACCGAGCTTCCCACGGCGGCCGTCCGTGGTCAGATCGGCTCGGCGATCGACCTCATCGTCCAGCAGGGCCGGATGCGCGACGGCAGCCGGCGCATCCTCAGCATCTCCGAGATCTACGGCGTGGAGCAGGGAGAGGTCCAGATCCAGGAGCTCTTCCGCTTCGAGCAGACCGGCGTGGACGCGGACGGGAAGGTGCACGGTCGCCACGTCGCGTGCGGGCGCGTGCCGCGCCGCACCGCGGACATCCTCGCCTGCGGTGAGGATCTCGACATGCACATGTTCGTCGCTCCCGACCGTCCCTCGGGGCCGGACCACCCGCGCCGCCGTCTCGCCGACTGGGTCCCCGAGACCGTCGTGACCTCCCCGTCCCTGGAGCCCGGGGAGCGCCGCCGCCGGTCCGACTGGCTGCCCGAGCGGGCCACGCGGATGTCGGTCTCACGGAGCAAGCGGAAGGCGAGCTGAGGCGCTGCTCAGGCCAGGACGGCGAGCGCTTCCTCGAGCACCCCCGCTAGGCTCGTGCCGGTCTCAGGTCACGCAGCCGGGCCCGGACCCGAACCTGTCCCTGCCAGCTGTCCCGTTCCAGGGCAAAGCAGACGTCGATGCGCCGCCCTCGTGGCAGGTGCGCGGCGAGGCCGGGCTTGCTGAAGGCGATCGCCTCCACCGTCCCCCGCCCGTCATCCCGGAGCGCCACCTTCACGTGCTGCCCCTCTCTGCCGAAGGTCCGCGTGCTGACCACCTCGCAGCCACGGATGGCGAGCAGCGGGGTGGGGTTGCCGATCCCGCAGGGCTCCATCCCCTCAATCTGGGCGCAGAGGTCGAGGGTCGCGTCCGCGCACCCGATCTCGCTGTCGACGTGGAAGACGCGCTCGCGCGCCCGGCCGGCGGCCTGCTCGGCGCACGCCTCCGAGATCAGGTCGCGGAAGCGCCCAAAATCCTCCGCCCTCAGGCTGAAGCCGGCCGCCGCGGCGTGGCCGCCGTAGCGGAGCAGGGTGGAGGCGGCGTGGTCGAGAGCCCGGACGATGTGCACCCCCGCAACCGAGCGACCCGATCCCTTGGCCTCGCCGGGGTCGAGGCAGACCACGAAGGTGGGGAGCGAGTACCGCTCCATCAGGCGTCCGGCCACCAGTCCCACGATCCCCATCGGCCAGCCCGGGTCGCCGATGACGATGGCCGGCGCCTCGTCGGGAAGCTCGGCAACCCGCACCTCGGCCTCCGCCAGAGCCGCCGCGACGGCCTCCTGGCGGCTCCGGTTCTGCTGGTCGAGGTGGCGGGCCAGGCCGCTGCATTCTTCGGGGTCGTCGCTCAGGCAGAGGTCGAGGGCCACCCGGGCGTCCTCCATGCGACCGGCCGCATTGATCCTCGGAGCGAGGCCGAAGGCGATGTCGGAGGCGACGAGGGGGGCGGAGACAGCCGCGGCCTGAGCCAGGGCGCGTAGCCCCGGCAGCTCCAGGATTCGCCCCAGCCCGCGGCGGACGATGGTCCGGTTCTCACCGCGGAGCGGCATCATGTCGGCGATCGTCCCCAGCGCGGCGAGACCGATGAACGCGTCGGCCTGGCCCGAGGGCACGATCCCCTCGGACTCCAGGGCGCAGAGCAGCTTCCAGGCCACCCCGGCCCCGGCGAGTCCGTCGAAGCCGTAGCTGTCGGCCGGCTGCTTGGGGTTGACCAGTGCGTCGGCAGGCGCCAGCCGGGGTGGGCTGCCGTCGGGAGCGAGCGGCAGGTGGTGATCGGTCACCACCAGGGCCATTCCCGCCGGCCGGTTGGCGGCGACCTCGACCGAGCTGGTCCCGCAATCGACGGTGACCACGCAGCGGACACCCTGGGCGGCCAGCTCCTCCAGGGCCGCGGCGTGGAGCCCGTAGCCCTCGGTCATCCGGTTGGGGATGTAGGGGACGACGTCGGCGCCGCCCGCCCGCAGCGCCCGGGTCAGCAGGGCGCAGGCGGTCACCCCGTCGGCGTCGTAGTCCCCGTAGACGGCGATGCGCCGGCCCTCGGTGACGGCCACCCCGAGGGTGACGACGGCCTCCGCCATCCCCTCCAGCCCAAAGGGATCGAGCAGCTCCATGCCGCCGGAGAGGAAGGCACCGGCCTCGGCCCCGTCCAGACCTCTGCTCGCCAGGACACGGCCCAGCACGGGCGGCTGCCCGGGGATCGGGACGGCGTCGCTGATCTCCCAGCGGCGGGGTGCGGGTTTCACGCGCTCGACGACCTACACACGAATGTTTGGGTCACAGTCTAGCAGGGTGCGGAAGAACCCCTGGGTGGGGTGGGTCAGCCGGCGGCGGGCGGTGCCATCAGCTGTCGCAGCACCATCTGGAGGATGCCGCCGTGGCGGTAGTAGTCGAGGTCGGTCTCGGAGTCGAGACGGACGGTCGCCTCGAAGTCCACCTCCTCGCCGCTCTCGCGCCGCGCCACCACGGTGAGCGTTCCTCCCGGTCTGACCCCGGCGATGCCGCGGATGGTGAAGCTCTCCCGGCCGTCCAGCCCCAGCGACTCCGCGCTCGCGCCTTCGGGAAACTGAAGCGGGAGGACGCCCATGCCCACCAGGTTGCTGCGGTGGATCCTCTCGAACGACTGGGCGATGACCGCCCGCACCCCCTGCAGCGCCGGCCCCTTGGCCGCCCAGTCGCGGGAGGAGCCCGACCCGTACTCCCTTCCGGCTAGCACGACGAGCGGCGTCCCCTCGGCGGCGTAGCGGACCGCGGTGTCATAGATGCTCATCAGCTCGCCGGAGCCGAGGTGCATCGTGAAGCCGCCCTCCTGCCCCTCCGCCAGCCGGTTGCGCAACCGGATGTTGGCGAAGGTGCCGCGCATCATCACCTCGTGATTGCCCCGCCGGGCGCCGTAGGTGTTGAAGTCGCGCAGCTCGACATCCTGCTCACGCAGGTAGCGCGCCGCAGGCGAGGTGGGCGCGATGCTCCCTGCCGGGGAGATGTGGTCGGTGGTGATGGAGTCGCCGAGATAGGCGAGCACCCGGGCGGCCTCGACGTCCCGAAGCGGCGACGGCTCGCTCTCCATCGCCGCGAAGAAGCCGGGCTCACGCACGTAGGTCGAATCCGGGTCCCATTCGAACATCGCCCCTGACGGCGACGGCAGCTCCTTCCAGCTGGCGTCGCCCTCGAAGATGCGCGAATACTCGCGGCTGAAGAGGTCCCTGCCCAGACCGCGCGCCACCGCCCCGCGGATCTCCTCCGAGCTCGGCCAGATCTCGTGCAGGAAGACGGGCCGGCCGTCGGAACCCGTCCCGATCGGCTCCGTGGTCAGATCCACATTCACGGTGCCCGCCAGGGCGAAGGCGACCACCAGCGGCGGCGAGGCGAGGTACGACGCCCGCACCTGGGGGTGGATGCGCCCCTCGAAGTTGCGGTTGCCGCTCAGCACCGCGCAGACGGCCAGCTCGCGGCTCTCCACCTCGGCGGCCACCTCGGGTGGAAGCGGCCCGCTGTTGCCGATGCAGGTGGTGCAGCCGTAGCCGACCAGGTCGAAACCGAGGCCGGCGAGCGGCGCGAGCAGGCCGGCGCGCTCCAGGTAGTCGGTGACCACGCGGGATCCCGGGGCCAGGCTGGTCTTGACGTAGGACGGGGGCCGCAGCCCCCGCTCCGCCGCCTTGGCGGCGAGCAGGCCGGCCGCCACCATCACCGAGGGATTCGACGTGTTGGTGCAGGAGGTGATGGCGGCGATGACCACCGCACCCTTGCCCAGCTCGCGCGCCGGAGGGCCGGCGGGCACAGCACCGGCGATGCCGGTGCCGCCGTCTGCGGAGGGTCCGTAGACGGCCTCGAACGACTGGCGCACCTGGCCGAGGGAGACCCGGTCCTGGGGCCGGCGCGGCCCCGCCACCGAGGGTTCGACGGTGGCCAGGTCGAAGTCGAGCAGCTCGGTGAAGACCGGAGTCTCCGATTGATCCGTGCGGAACAACCCCTGCTCCTTGCAGTAGCGCTCCACCAGCTCTACGCGAGCGGGGTCGCGACCGGTGTCGCGCAGGTAGCGGAGGGTCTGGTCGTCGACCGGGAAGAGCGAGGCGGTGGCGCCGAACTCGGGCGACATGTTGGAGAGGGTCGCCCGGTCGGGGACCGACATCGAGGAGAGGCCGCTGCCGCAGAACTCCACGAACTTGTTGACCACGCCGTGGCGGCGCAGCATCTCGGTGAGGGTGAGGACGAGGTCGGTGGCGGTGGTGCCGGCCCGGAGCGCGTTGTGGAAGCGCACCCCGACCACCACGGGGGTGAGCAGGAAGAGCGGCTGGCCGAGCATGCAAGCCTCGGCCTCGATGCCGCCGACACCCCAGCCGAGGACGCCGACCCCGTTGACCATGGTGGTGTGCGAGTCGGTGCCGACCACGGTGTCGGGGAAGGCCGTGCGCACCCCGTCCAGCTCGCGGATCGTCACCGTGTCGGCGAGGTACTCGAGGTTGACCTGGTGGACGATGCCCATCCCCGGGGGCACCACGCGGAAACCATGGAACGCCTGCTGGGCCCAGCGGAGGAGGGCGTAGCGCTCATGGTTGCGCTCGTACTCGCGCTCGATGTTGCGCCCGTAGGCGGCGGCGCTGCCGAAGGCGTCCACCTGGACCGAGTGGTCGATGACGAGGTCGACCGGGACCAGCGGATCGATCCGGCTGGGGTCGCCTCCCGCACGCTGCACGGCGCTGCGCATGGCGGCGAGGTCGACCACGGCGGGGACGCCGGTGAAGTCCTGGAGCAGCACCCGGGCCGGGACGAAGGCGCGCTCACGGTCGCGCTCGGGCGGGCGGCCGTCCCAGCCAGCGAGCGCGGCCACGTCCTCGTCGGTGACGAACCGATCCCCGGCGTGCCGGAGCAGATTCTCGAGGAGGATCTTCAGTGTCATCGGCAGCCGGGAGACGTCGCCGACGCCCCGCCGGGCGAGAGCTTCGAGCCGGTAGTAGGCCAGTCCGCCGGGCAGCTCGGCGCGAGCCCCGAAGCGATCCTCCGCCATGGTCATCTCACCTCCACGCGTCGACGTCCTGGGCAGCCCATCCTGCCACTCTGGGCCCCTCACCCCGGCACGGCCGGGGCGTGGAGATAATTATATAGACTAACTATCGAAAGGGAAGGTGCCGCGCCGAGCTCGATCCGGCCAGGCCGGCCGTGTCCCGCAGCAGGGACTGCTGGTTCAACCGATCAGCGGGATGCCGGCGGCGATCAGCACCCACTCACCGGCCCAGACACCGCCGTGAGCGGTGTTGGCCGTGTACCAATCCGTGAAGTCGTCCCAGCTCATCGTCTCGGTCCCGTCGGAGCCGGCTGGAGGGGTGCCACTGACGCCGTAGGCGAGCGGGTCGTCGATGGTGACCGAGAGGGGCGGAGCGTCCGCGCCCGCAGCGCTCAGGTCGACGCCGGTGACCAGCACGTAGTGCACGCCACCGCCGACCATGACGATGACGGGCTGCTCGAGCATGTCCAGGCTGTACGAGATGACCACGCCCGCGGCCTCGGCGGTCGGCTGCGGGTCGTCACCGATATCGTCCCACCCGCCGAAGTGGTCGAGGGTGAGGGCGACGGCGTACGGAGAGGCGTTCCATTGCGAGAGCGTGTAACCGTCGTTGTTGGCGAGCTCGTAGTTCCAGAAGCCCTGCTGGATGGCGTAGTCGTCCAGCCCGTGGAGGGGGACCCCGTCGGCCTGGAGCCACATCTCGATGTCGGTGGGGTCGCACCAGTCGCCGTCCTGCTGGGAGTGGTACGTGATGGGAATCTGGACCTCGGAGAAGTTGACCAGGGGCGACCCAGCCAGGGTGGGCGTCGTGGCCGGCATCGCCGTCGGGGTGGCGGTCGGCGCGGCGCCGGGCCTGGCCGTCGCCGGCGGGTGGATCGCGAGGACCGAGGCCGACCGCGAGTGGGCGGCCTGGCCACCGGCCGGCGAGGTGGCCCGGGCGTCCCACGGGGCGAGCACCGCGATCAGGGCGGCCCCCAGGGAGATGGCCGAGGCCAGCACGAGACGGCTCCCGGGACGGTGGGTCATCTCAAAACCCTACGCCCCGAAGCTTGCGACGGGATGAGGGCTCCCTGAGAAGTAGGGCCGGCCCCCATCGCCGCACAGGGACGGCAGGATCGTCGGGGGTTCCTTCGCACCCTGTCAGGCGGCGGCGGTGGCGCAGTACGCGTCGTAGGCCGCTTTGAGCGCCGGGTAGCGCAGGAAGATGATGTGGGCGTACTCCTGAGTGAGCGGCCCGGGCGCACGGTGCAGGTGCATCCCCACCTCGGCGGGGAGGCGATCGGCCTTGCGCCAATTGCACCGCTTGCAGGCCAGCACCACGTTGTCCCAGCGGTCCGGCGCACCGCCCCGCGAGACAGGTATGACGTGATCCACGGTGAGCTCCGCGGGAACGCCGACGAGGCCGCAGTACTGGCAGGTGTTGTCGTCGCGAAGCAGCAGGTTGCGGCGGTTGGGCCGGAGCACCCGGCGTGGGACGTGGATGTTGCGGAGCAGGCGCACGATGACCACGTCCTCGGGGATGCGGCGGTCGTGGAGTGCCACCGCGGCGCGTACCTCCGCGTCCGCGTCCAGGAAGGCGACCCGCTCCTTGCTCAGCAGCACGACCAGCCTCCGATGGCTGATTACGTTCAGCGGCTGTAGTGAGGCATTGAGGAGCAGGACAGCCATGCGGGAAATTCTATGGCCTGCGCCGGAACGAGGGGTGGGACCGAGGGCAGGTCAGCCGCCGCCTGCCGCGATCGCGGAGCGCAAACGGCGCGGAGTCGCGCCGAGCCAGGGGTGAGCCCCGCGTGGCTATGCCACGGGGGCGAGGGGGCGGCAGCGCCCCCTGATGGTCATGGGGTCCCCAAGCGGCCTGCCGCTTGGAGCGGCAGATCCTGGTCACCGTCCAGGACACCCGTGAAGAGATCCCCGACGCGCCGGAGGCGCTCCCAGATGGTCTCGATGGTCCAGCGGTCGGGGCGGAGATCGGGATCGTCCAGCTCCTCCCAGGCGAGCGGGGTCGAGACCGTGGCCCCGGGCAGGGGCCGGAGCGAATAGGGGGCGGCCAGCGTCTTGTTGATGATGTTCTGCGTGTAGTCGATCCGGATCCTCCCGGCTCGCCGGATCACCGCCCACTCCCAGCTGATCCGATCCGGCTCCACCCGCCCGATCGCCCGGGCCACCTCCTCGACCCACCCTCTGACCCGGGCGTAGTCGGGGCCGCGGCGGAGCGGCACGTAGATCTGGAGCCCCGTCTGGCCGCTCGTCTTGAGCAAGCCGCGAAGTCCCAGGTGGTCGAGGGCAGCCTTCACCAGCCGCGCGATGTCGCGGACGTCGTCGAAGCTCGCCGGTTCGAACGGGTCGAGATCGTAGACCGCCCAGTCCGGCTGGTCGGGGGCGTCGACCCGCGAATGCCAGGGGTGAAGGTCGACGACGCCGGCGTTGGCCAGCCAGCCGAGCGTGGCCGCCTCCTGGACCAGGACCCACCGCTTGCTCCCGGTCTCGCCCTCGAAGAGCCAGGAGTCGATCCATTCCGGAGCGTGGCTGGGCTTGTCCTTGCGCCAGAAGGAGTGTCCGGTAATGCCGTCGGGGAAGACCTGGGTCGAGAGCGGGCGATCACGGAGGTACGTCAGGAGGTACGGCGACATCCGGACGTAGTAGTCGATCATCCGGCGCTTGGTGATGACCGGCTCGGGCCAGATCGGCTTGTCGAGATGGGTGAGACGCAGCCGCCGCGACCCGATCTGCCACCAGTCGTCGGGGCGGAGGCCGGGGAGGGCCTCGAGCGCCTCGGCCACGTCGGGCGGGAGCTCGGGATGTGCAGCCCCGGGCGCAACCGCGGACGGTGGCGTCCGGAACCGGAGCTCGGGCGATGCCGTCTCGGGCGTGAGCGGCGGCGACACCGCCGGGGAGGGAGGCTCCAACCTCACCGCCGCGAGCGGATGCCCTGGCCCGGTCCGGGTGATCAGCGCGTCGACGTCAGCCGTCTCCTCGCGGACGCAATCCTGCGGCTCCGCGTCCTCCCGGAGGCCGAGGAAGGCAGGATGCCGGAGGGCGCCCGCCCTCGTCCAACCGGCATGGCGCACCTCGCAGATGAGAAGGGGCTCCACCCAGGCCACCGCCTCCGCCAGGCTCGGGGGAGGGGTGATCGGCGAGGTGGGGCGGCGGAGCGGCCCCATGCGTCGGAGCAGGTCGGCGATGGTCGCCTCCCCGAATCCGATGCCGACCTGGCCGCAGTGCTCCCAGCCCCCGGCGCCGCGGACGGCGAGCACCAGAGCCCCGAGGTGTCCCCGCCGGCCATGCCCCTCGGTCCAGCCGGCGATCGCGCAGCTCTGCGTGTGCCAGGCCTTGACCTTGATCCAGTCGGGGCTGCGCCGGCCCGCCTGGTAGGGGGAATCGGCGCGCTTGCCGACCATCCCCTCCAGTCCCAGCTCGCAGACCGCGGCGAAGAAGCTCTCGCCGTCCTCCTCGACGTGGTCGGCGAAGAGCACCGGCCCGGATGGGCCTACCAGCTCCCGGAGCGTCTTCTTGCGGATGCGCAGCTCGGTGGCGGTCAGATCGCGACCGTCGAGCGAGAGCAGGTCGAAGGCGACGAATGTGACCGGATGGCGGGCGGCGGCCCGCGTCGCCTCGCCGGGGCCCTCGAGGTTGATCCGCGACTGGAGCCTCTCGAAGTCGGGATGCCCCGCCTCGTCGAGGGCCACGATCTCGCAGTCCAGGACGGCGGTGCCGGCTCGTAGCTGGGCGGGGATGGCGGCGGCCTCCGGATAGCGACCGGTCTCCTCCCGGCCGCGCCGGCCCACCACGCGGACCTCCGACGCGTCGACGGCGACGATGGCCCTGATGCCGTCGTACTTCAGCTCGTACATCCAGCCGGCACGGGAGAATGGCCGGTCAGCGGCGACCGCCAGCATCGGGGAGGGGAGCGCGACCCGCGCGCTGCCACCCGGGGTCGAGGCGGAGCCGGGCCCGGCGGCGGGGGCCCCGTCCGGCGGCGAGGGGGAGCCGGCTGCGGCGGTCGAGACACCACCCACGGGAGGCGCACTGGGTTCGGCCGTGCGACGCTTCTGGCGCGGGTCCCCGCCCCCGGCCGCGGCGATCTCGGCCAGCGCGCGCCCGCTCTTGACGGAGCGATCGTCTCCGGCGGCGTCGTGGCCGGCGACCGCCGCCTCGTCCCGCTTCTTGATGAGCAGGAAGTTGTGCTGCGCCTCCGGGCCGGCACCGGGCTGATGGCCGCGTCCACCGAGCCGGACCAGGGCAAACTCCCCGCGCAGCTTCTGCCCGGCCAGCCGGAACTTGATGTCCCCCGCCTTGATCTGGGCATCCGGGTCGGCGGCGGACTCCCGGGTCCACTCGAAGGAGCCGGCGTCCCAGAGCTCCACCGTGCCCATCCCGTACCCGGAGGGGATCACCCCCTCGAAGTCGCCGTAGTCGACCGGGTGATCCTCGGTCTGGACGGCCAGGCGGCGGGCGGAGGTGTCCAGGGAGGGGCCGCGGGGGATCGCCCAGGAGAGGAGGACACCCCGATGCTCGAGCCGGAAGTCGTAGTGGAGGCGGGTCGCCCGGTGCATCTGTACGCAGAAGCGCCCCCCCTCCGGCAGCCGGTCCCAGAGCCCTCCGTCGGGGCCGCCGTCCGGTCCCCCGAGGCGCCGCGCCTCACCGCTCGGCTCGGGCGTGCGGGAGAAGTCGCGCTTGCGCCGGTATTCGTCGAGGGCCATGGGTCCAAGTGTCCCGGAACGGCTCTTCTCTGACCAGCCCGGAGCCGGCCCCCGGGCGGTGTCCGACCAGCCGGGGAGCCGACCATAGCCCCCCGCGGATGGGGAACCGGCCGGCCGGGGCGGCGGCATCCGGCAACCCGGCAGAGGGCGGCTCACTGGTAGAATTGAATTCGCAATTCACCTCAACCGGCCGCCGTCCATGCCAAGCGACACCACCACCGGCAGGGTTGCTGGCTTCGCTCCCGGATCAGCTTGACGCGGCCGCCGGCCACCCTTCTGAGGAACCGCAGCTGACCCAGACCACGCCCTCGATAACCCGCGAATTCCCCGACGGCGAGAAGCCCGCACCCCGAAGCGGCGGGGGCGGAGGCAAGGGCGGAAAGGATGGGGATTCCTATTCCGCGCGCCAGCTCGAAGCGCTCAAGGGGCTCGAACCGGTCCGCCGGCGCCCCGGGATGTACATCGGCTCGACCGATCTCCGGGGCCTCCACCATCTCATCAACGAGATCGTCGACAACTCGATCGACGAGGCCATGGCCGGCTACTGCGACACCATCGTGGTCACCCTCCACGAGGACGGCTCGGTCTCGGTCCTGGACAACGGGCGGGGCATCCCCGTCGACATGCATCCCACCGAGAAGAAGGTGGGTCTGGAGATGGTGCTGACCGAGCTCCACGCGGGCGGGAAGTTCGGTGGCGGCGGCTACAAGATCGCGGGCGGCCTCCACGGGGTCGGTGCCTCGGTGGTCAACGCCCTGAGCGAGCGCCTCGTCGCCGAGGTCTACAAGGACGGCAGGGTGTACCGCCAGAGCTACCAGCGCGGCTTTCCCGAGGGACCGATGGAGACTCTCGGCCGCACCTCGAAGCGGGGGACGCTGATCCGCTGGTGGCCGGACTCGAAGGTCTTCCCAGACCGCCAGCACGACTGGAAAACGGTGGCCGACCGGCTGCGCGAGCTCGCCTTCCTGACCAAAGGCGTCAGCCTCGCCCTCGTCGACGAGGCGCGGGCCTTCTGCTACACGTTCTACTTCGAGGGTGGCATCCGCGCCTTCGTCGCCTATCTGAACGCCAACCGGAACGTCGTCAACCTCCGGCCCATGTACGTGGAGCGGGAGATCGACGGCAACATGGTCGAGATCGCCGTCCAGTACCAGAACAGCGCCTTCACCGAGCACGTCCTGGCCTACGCCAACAACATCAACACCGAGGAGGGCGGGGCGCATCTCACCGGCTTCCGCTCGGCGCTCACCGCGACCCTCAACAAGTACGCGCGGAAGGCCGCGATCCTCAAGGAGAACGACGTCAACCTGAGCGGCGACGACGTCCGCGACGGGCTGACCGCGGTGATCAGCGTCAAGCTCCAGGAGCCGCAGTTCGAGGGCCAGACCAAGACCAAGCTGGGCAACAGCGAGGTGACCGGTCAGGTGTCGACGGTGCTGAGCGA
>JBEKGP010000014.1:0-39428 GCA_050012735.1 Candidatus Dormibacteria bacterium | reverse complement strand
GATGCCTTTGACAGCCGGCTGATCGCAGACACCCTGGGCGAGAGCCTGGACGCGGACAACCTCGACACCTCACGGCTCGCGGCCAAGCTCTTCGACCTCCGCGACACGATCGGACTGGAACGGCTCTGCGCGGAGCTGTCGGTCCCGCACCGCCGCCCCCATCACGCCCTCGCCGACGCCGAGGCCACCCGGGGATGCTTTGTGGAACTGGTCCAGCGCGGACGCGAGCCCTTCGGTTGGAGGACGCTCGGGGATCTCCTCGCCGACGGCCAGCCCCCACCCCCACGCTGGATGGATGCTGAAGGGGGTGCCCAGCGCAAGGGCGATCCGTCACGCCGCCGGCGCGGCGGACGGCGGCACCGTCGCACTGGGCCCGCCGGCGACGGCGGAGACGCCGGCACAGCCGGCACCCCCTCCACCACGTGATCCGGACGCGTCCATGCCCACCGGCCTGAGGGACAACCCCATCGTCCGCCCGTTCTTCGCGGAGCGGGCGCCATCCGACCTCTGCTTCCCCTCGAGGGGTCTGGGCCTGGTGTTGATGATCCTCGGGACGTTCGCCGCCGTGGTCTCCCTGCTCTTCGTCACCGGCGTGTCCGGCCTCTGCGCCCCGGTGGCCGGCCCCTGCACTTTTCCGACCGTCGACGTGCTGGGCACCACCCTTCTGATGGTCGGCTGGGTGGTGGCCACCGCCGGCTTTGCGCTGATGTTCACGCTCCATCCCCACGGGAGGGCGTGGGCGGTGTACGGGCTGATGCTCGCCGCCATCGGTGACATCCTCTCCTTCGTGGGGGACGTCATCTTCGTGAACGCCAACCCGCTCTACTACGCGCTCGGCAAGGGCGCCATCACCATCTTCATCTTCTGGCTGGTGATCTGCGCCGTCTTTTACCTCCTGGTGGTCACCAGTCGGCCCGCCCCCGAGGCTCCGCCGCTCGGCCCGTAGCCGCGGTCGCTCAGACGCTCAGATCGGCGAGCAGCGGGAAGTGGTCCGAGGCGGTCGCGGTCTCACGCCCGGCATGGCCACGCCCGACCGCGACCTCGCAGGCGAGTAGCCGGGGGAGCGCCTCGGAGCTCGCGAAGACGTAGTCGATGCGGGCCGCCGGCATCCAGGTCGCACAGGTGTAGCCGTGAGCGCGAGGGTGGAGATGACGGAAGCAATCCGTGTACCCCTCCTCGAGCATGCGGGGCACCGCCCAACGCTCGATCGCCCGGCCGAGCAGGCGATCCAGCCCGCGCCGCTCCGGCACGAGCGCGGTGAGCGGTCCGACCACCCAGGGCAGCACTGGAACGCCGCCCTGGAGATCCGGATCGATGCCGTGGGCCAGCCACCTCGCCTCGATCGACTCGTCCGCTCCACCGGCGGGCGGCCCCATCCAGCCGCCATCCTGGCGGACGAGCAGCCCGGCCTTGCGCAGCTCATTCATCCGCCGAAAGAATCCGGTCGCCTCGAGGTGGTCGCCGGGAGAGAGCGAGTTGAAGTCGCCGACGACCAGGTGGGGCATCGCCGCCTCTCCCCGGATGTCGGCGAGGACGTGCTCCAGCTCCTCCAGCCGCCGCGCCTCCCCCTTGGCCCGCTCCCCGAAGCGGGCGGCGAGGTGGACGACGTGAAGGCGCAGCCGATCACCGCCCAGGGGTGCGACGGTCACCTCGAGATGGCTCCGCAGCATCCCGCCGTGGCAGTGGTTGCGGTGGGCCGCGACGGGCAGCCGGGTCAGCACCGCGAGCCCCAGCGAGCCGCCGTCGCTCGGCGACCCGGAGACCGCGGCCATGCCGAGCCGGCCGGCCAGCCTCGCCACCATGCCGTTGTCCCGCACCTCCTGGAGGGCGATGAGGTCGGCGCCGCTGTGCGCCAGCACAGTGGCGATTCGCTCCTCCCGCCGCTCGCCGCCAAGCAGGATGTTGTAGGTGAGAATGCGGATCCGCGACTCCGTCCCGCGCTCAGGCCGCGTGCGCACGCCGGCCGACCTCGATGGTGCCCGTGCCGATGACCACGACGACACCCAGCGGGGGCGCTGAGATGCCGGGACGGCGACAGGGGTTCGCCGGCCTCGCGGATCGCGGCCTGCCGGCCTCCCGGCGACGCCTACACTTGCGACCGATGCGGGACCACGACTCTGCCGGGGCTCCCGCCCGTCCAGGTCGGACCTCCGAGCTGCTCCTTGTCGAGGGCCTGACGCGGGCCGGACGGGCCGCGGCGCTGGTGCTGGCCGCGGCGGTGGCCACCGGCTGGGGATTCGCCGCCCTCGCCCTCCACCAGCAGGCACTCGCCACCCGCGCCGGTGGCGCCTCGCTCGGCCCGCTGGGGACGCTCTTCGCGGACGGGTCGTCCGCCCTGACCGCCTGGCCGGGGTGGCTGGCGGCCGTCATCCTCGGGGTGAGCGCGAGGCGGCTCCGCCGGGGTCCGGTGGAGCCGCCTGCCGGCCGCAGCGCCGCCGGCCAGCTGAGCGCGGCGGAGGTCCGTGCGGGGCTGCGCCGAGAGTACCTGGCCGTCCGATTGATGATGATCGCGGTCAGCGGGCTGACGCTCGCCGACCTCGCCCGGCTGGCCGTCAGCGGGATCGCCGCCCTCCTCGGCGTGGGCGGCGCCGGCGGCGGGCTCCCCTGGATGGGGGCAGAGGTCATCGGGCTGGGAGCCGCCACCGCCGCCCTCACCGCCTGGGCGCTGGGCTTCCGCCGGCAGCTGGAGCGGGTCGGGGCGCTGCAGCCTCGCCGCGCCCACAGCGGCGTGGACGGCTCGCCGACCTGAAGGGAAGCCCCCGATGAGAGGGAAGCACCCGAGGTGGATCGCCAAGCCGAGGCGCCGTCACCGGCCCCCCGGTCAGATGCGACGCCCGACGACGTAATCGCAGGCCGCCTCCAGCGTGGCCCGGGCCGGCGAGGGCGGGAAGACCGCCAGCTCACCGCGAGCATCGCGGGCAAACTCCTGGGCCGCCCGCTCAGTGGCGGCCACCGCGCCGCTCTGCCGAACCAGGCTCACGACCTGCTCGTAATCGGGGTCGCCCCGGGGCCGGCGCTCCAGAACGCGGGCCAGCTCGGGGCCGACCACGGGGTCCTGGAAGGCGAGCATGAAGGGCAGCGTGACCGTCCCCTGGCGCAGGTCGGCGCCGACCGGCTTGCCCAGCTCCTCCGCGGTGGCGACGTAGTCGAGCAGGTCGTCGGCGATCTGGAAGGCCATCCCCAGCTTGTGCCCGTAACGCTGCAGCGCATCGCGCCGATCCGGATCGAGACCGCCCACCACCCCGCCGCAGTAGCAGCAGGTGGCGAGCAGGGTGGCCGTCTTGCGCGCGATCTTGCGGTGGTAGTCCTCCAGCGACTGGTGATAGTCGTCCTTGCTGGTCATCTGGAGCAGCTCGCCCATGCAGATGGTCATCACCGTGTTGCTGATGGCCGCGTCGATCTCGGGCATCCCGATGGCGGAGGTGAGGTTTGCACCCTTGGCGAAGTAGTAGTCGCCGATGATGATCGCCGGCGCCGCCCCCATCGTCTCGTGGAGGGTGGTCATCCCGCGCCGCGTGGGCGAGCGGTCGATGAGGTCGTCGTGGACGAGCGTCGCGGTGTGGATGAACTCGATGCCCATGGCCAGGTCGTAGACGTGGTCCATCAGCGGATCGCCCATGCGCGAGGCGAGGATCACCAGGGCGGGGCGGATCCGCTTGCCCCCGGCGCGCACGATGTGGCGCATCGCCTCGGCCATCGGCCCGAGATCGGCGGCGACCGCCGCCTCGAGCCGGCTTTCGAACTCGGCGAGCTCCTCGAGGATCGGGCTGAAGAGCGTCTGCGCGTCGCTCGTGGCCGATGCCACGGCGTCCGCCGTCGGGGGCCGACCCTCGGCGGGCACCTCCATCGCCTGCCGGAGTGCCCCGCTCACGTCCATCTGTTAGGGGAGGATAACAGTCACCGGTCGGACCAGCCTCAGCCCGCCCGCCGGCGCCTCCGCTTCCGACCGTTCAGGCCGGCGCGGGCGGCTCCACATCCGCCACCAGCGCCCGGAAGGCGTCTCCCCGCGCCTCGAAGTCGCGGAAGGCCCCGTAGCTGGGAGCCCCGGGCGAGAGGAGCATCACCGACCCCGGCTCGGCGTGGGCCCGGGCCAGTCGCACGGCCTCGCCCAGGTCGGTGGCGAGCAGGACCGGGGGTGGATGCGGCAGCGCTGCGAGCTCCACGGCCAGCCGGTTGCCGCTCGGAGGCAGGGTGACCACGGCGAGGACCCCCCGATCCCGGCGGAGGCGTCGTGCCAGGGGCCCGTAGTCCTGCCCGCGGTCGAATCCCCCCGCGATCAGCACCACCGGCCGCCCCTCCAGCGCATCCAGCGCAGCCACCGTCGCCTCCGGGATGGTGGCGATGCTGTCGTTGACGAAGGTCACCCCGCCGGCGTCGCCCACGGGTTCGAGGCGGTGGCGCAGCGGCCGGAACTCGGAAAGCGCGGGGACCAGGGAGCGCACCTCGTGGCCGGCCTCCTCGAGGGCGGTGAGCGCCGCGCAGGCGTTGAGCAGGTTGTGCCGGCCGCGGAGTTGCAGCGCGTCCGCGTCGATGAGCCGCTCATCCCGCCAGAGGATCGAGCCACCGTCGGTGTGATAGCCGGTCGGGTCGCCGAACCAGACCTGCCGGCCGGCCACCGAAGGCGCCAACGCCCTGATGCGCGCGTCCTCGCGGTTGAGAACCACCACCATGCCCGGCCGATGGGCAAAGAGGTTGAGCTTGTCCGCGAAGTACCGGGCCTCGGTGCCGTGCCAGTCGAGGTGCTCGCGATAGAGGTTGAGGAGCACCCCCACCTGCGGCGACCAGTCCAGGTCGCTGATCTGGTGACTGGACAGCTCGACCACCCAGAGCTGGGGGGGCGAGTCGGGATGCAGGTGCGCGAGCAGGGGAATGCCGATGTTGCCCGCCAGCACCGTGCGCATGCCGGCGGCGCGGGCGAGGTGGTCGATCAGGGAGCTGGTCGTGCTCTTGCCTTTCGACCCGGTGACCGCGATGACCGTTCCACTCGCGTGCTCAGCACCCCAGAGATTGGTGGCGGTGGTGACTTGGGTGGCGGCGGCGACCCGCAGCGCGTCGTCGCGGTAGCGGCTGATGCCGGGGGAGCGGACCACGACGTCGGCGGCGCAGAGCCGGGCTATCCCCGCCTCACCGTGGAGCCAGGGGAGGTTGGCGGCGGGCGCGCGCTCCGCATCCGTGGGCGGCGTGTCGGAGACGATGGCGATGTCGGCCGGCGGATCCGCCATCGTGGTCAGCGCAGCCAGCGTCGCCCGGCCCTCGCGACCGAAACCCCAGAGCGCGACACGCCGACCTCCGAGCTCATCCAAGCGCATCGGCGAATTCCCGGTACGCGGCGGGCAGGGCGTGCTCGCGCGCGGGTGCCAGCACCGCGTCGACGGTCGCCTGCGAGAGCCCGGCCACCCGCGGGTCCGTGCCCAGGGCCCGCACCACCGCAGCGTCGCGCCAGCCCTCCGAGGCGGTGAGTAGCCGCATCGCCACCCTCGACTCCTCCACCTCTCCCACGCACTCCAACGGCTTGTCCGCCTCGATCCCGAGCAGGGCCGCGAAGCCCGGCAGCTGGGCGGGGTCGCCGAGCAGATCGCTCCCCATGATCGAGACAATCCTGTCCCTATCAAGGAAAGGTGCCAGCGCCAGCGCCACGAACCGGCACTTGGCGCAGTCACCGCACCAGCTGGGTGTGCGCCGGTCCCGGTCGAGCAGGAAGGCGCGGTTGCAGCTGACGAAGGCGCGGTGGTAGGCGGGCAGGGCGGCGAAGCGCCGGGCGATGGCGAGCTCCGACCACGGCCGGAGCAGGGAGAAGTAAGCGAGATCCGCGGCGACGTGGCCGGCGACGGCGGCGGCGAAGCGCCGCTCGAAGTCCCAGCTCTTGCTGTATTGGTGATTGACCTCGATGCCATCCCAGGTGAGGCTGCCCACCGACGCCGAGCGCTCGTCGGCCATCACCACCGCACCGGCACCGTGGACCAGGGCGGCGATGACGGCGAGGCAGGAGACGACGGCGGTCACCGGAACGTGACCGTTGATCGCGCCGCGGCGGTTGAGCTCCAGGAGACGGGGATCGAGGACCCGGGTCACCGAGACGTGGGGCAGTCCGGCCACCTGGACGGTGCGGACCACGGCGGGCGGATTGCCCACGCTGAAGAGGAGGGGTTCCCGGCCGGTGCCACGGATGGCCTCCAGGGTAACGATCGAGTCCTTCCCACCTCCGATGGGCACCAGCGGCCGGTCACCGAGGCCTGCGGGTCCAGCTTGCGGGGCGGCGCCCGCCGTGCTCGGAAAGAGCGGGATCTCGCGCCCTCGGAGATCGTTCACGAAGCGGCATTCGGCCAGACCACGGGTGTAGAGGTGGTGGAGAAAGGCGGCCACGTCCGGGTTGGGCGGATCCGCCTCGACCGAGATCTCGGGAGCGAAGCAGGTCTTGTAGTAGCTGACCCCGGCGATGAGGTGAAGCAGGGCGACGGCCCGTTCGAGTGCGGCCATCCGAGCCGGGCTCAGGCCGGCGATCGGGGTGCCAAGCTCGATCCGCTCGTGCAGCTCGTCGCCGTCGAGCGCGTACCCGAGGTCGACCACCCCCGTCGCGGGCTCCAACCGCCAGCCCAGGACTCGGAACCGGCGGACGGAGGCGGGGACGAAGGGTGGAGCCGCCGGCTGCAGTTCAGGGACGGGCATCGGCTCAGTATGCGAGGAGAGATCAGGTGGCGGTCTGGATCCCGGGGGCTCTCAGGGCGGAGGTTCCACGCCCGCCGGACCCCGTCAGGCCGGCATGTGGTGTGAGCAGCCAGTCGCTCACCCGGGCGGCCAGACCGTGAGCGTTGATCACCGAGACATGCCCCTGCGGGTAGCTCCACAGCTCCGACCCCCACGCCTCGGCCAGCTCCGCCATGGGCGCGTCGCCGACGATCCCGTCGAGGGTCGGGCGGACGATGGCGATCCGGTCCCCGGGGGTGGCCGGAGGGCGGAAGGTGCGGGCGACGATGGGGGCGAGTGCCGCCTCGACCACCCGTCGCGCCTGGTCACGGTCGGGGCCCCAGACGCCGCCCCCACCGCTGTCCAGTCCCACCGCCCGCCGGGTCCGCCGCGGCAGGTTGTGGAGGACGGTGGAGGCGGGGTCGCAGAAGGGGGCGATGGCCACCACCCCGTCGAGCTCCAGCTGAGCGGCGAGCAGGACGGCGACAAGACCGCCGAGGGAGGTGCCGCAGACCTCCACCCGATCGCTGACCTCACGCCGCGCCCAGGCGAGCACCGCCGCGCAGTCCTCCACCGACTGGCGAACGATCTCGCGGGTCCAGGTCAGATCCGCCTGGATGAATCCCTCACCGCTCCGGCTGCCCGGCCGGCGCCGGCGGAGGTGAAGGGGAAGGTCGATCCGGGCGGCGTGGGCTCCGCTCCCGGTGAGGGACCGGCAGCGGCGCTCCTCATACCAGGGACTGGGCGAGGCCAGCCCGTGGATGACCAGCACGAAGGGCAGGTCCCGCCGGCCGGGCCGGAAGTGGGCGGTGGCCTCCAGTCGCCGGCTGCCGGGGTCGGTCCCGGGCCCCTGACTCGGCCCGCTCAGGTCGCGCACCTCCACCCCGTCGGAATCGTGGCGCAACACCGGGCCGGCCGTGACCTCGGCGGGGTCATGGACCCGGCTGGCGGCCCAGAACTCCCGGGGGTCAGCGGGCGCCCAGCTCCCCGGAGCGGGTGTCTCAACGGGGAGGCGGGCAAGCTGCCAGCGCACCCCGGCGTCCATCGCCCGGGCGACCAGAGTGCTGACCCGATCAATCATCCCTGCGCCTCGAAGGAGAGACTTCGCCGCCATCAATGTACCCGGGTGGACCGATTCCCAGTCAACATCCGGACCCACGGGGTCGCGCGCGGGTCCCGACCTGCCGCCCCAAGGATCAGCCGCGATGCAATCGCGCTCCGGACACGGACCGCTCCGTGATCGCGGGCGAGCGTACCGGGCCCGGGGATCGAACCCGGATGGGGCAGCGCCCCCGCGGTGTTTAGGACCGCTGCGTCTACCGATTCCGCCAGCCCGGTGCGGGCGTCCCAGTCTAGCCCGAGCACCTATACTGCGGACGGATGTTCGCCAGGCGGTTCTCTGAGTCCAGCTACCGTCGCAGCCAGGCCGCCACCGGCGTGCCGGTACGCCCGACCCCGATCGCCCGAGGCCTGACGCTCCGAGTCCTGGGCGCCGGCGAGGACGCCGCCGAGCGGCAGCGCATCGCCCAGCATCTCGTCGACGAGCTGAGCCGGGAGGCGGGACTCCCCCCCTGCCAGGTGGTCGTCCCCGACCGCCCCCAGGTGCACCGGCACGACGGGCAGCGGCTCCAGTCCAAGACGTACGGCTACTACACCTACCGGCTCGATGCTCAGGGCAAGGTGGCGTGGGCGCGCATCCGCATCTACCACCGCACCGCCGTCCAGCAGCGCGTCATCGCACCCAAGGTCTTCCTCAACACGCTGCTCCACGAATGGACCCACCACTACGACTTCCACGGATTGCGGCTGCCCCGCTCGTACCATACGGCCGGCTTCTTCGCCCGGCTCCGGGCGCTGGCCGAGGCCCTCGAGGTCGGATTCGTGCTGCCAGCGGAGGCCGATCCCGCCCGACAGCCGGAGGTCCCCGGGGATTCCCGCTGACCGAGGGCGGTGACCGGCCCGGCACCAGGGGCGGGGGGGCGAGCGGCTCCTCGGTCTCGACCAAGCCGGGCCAGCCCACACATGGTGCGAGTTGATGCTCCGCCAGCTTCCCCGACGCATCGCCAGACGCACCAAAAGTCTCGGAAACGCCTGGTAGATGAGTCATGACATTCACCCTCGGGCAGGGCTAGGATTATTGGTTGTCCTCGGCATCCACCAGGGAGGCGGCGGTCTCCGACGGAGCCGGGGAGCGGTGCCCGGAAGGGGCGAGGGAGGAGATCATGCGAGGCGATGAGGGTGCCTCCAGATCGAGGCACCGGTGCATGCGGAGCGGGGCAGCGGCCCTCGCAGCCGCAGGATTGGCCCTGGTCCTGGCCGCAGCTCAGGCGGCGGCGGCCCAGCAGGTGGTGACGGAGCCAACGATCACGGGAATCTCAGCGTCGTGCAGCCACGACGACTCGTACTTCGTCACCGGGAACGTGTCCGTGGAGTACCCCAGCACGACTTACGACGACGCGTGGGTTTCGCTCGAGGTCTTCGCGCAGCCGGTCGGCAACAGCAGCTGGGATCCGACCGGTGCCACCTGGGGAGGCATCCCGCAGGGGTATCTGCCCGAGAACGGCCCGGACATCAGCCAACCGTATGGCACCCTGCCGCTCTCGGACAGCTTTGCCGACCCGTCCCAATACGACGAGCTCCGGGTGCAGGTGACAGGCGCGAACTCAGACATGCTGGGGCTGAATGTGCCGAGCGGGGAGTTCACCTGCGGCGGCGCCCCGGTCGCGGCGACACCCACACCCATATCCATATCCACGCCCACGCCAACACCCACACCCACACCCACACCCTCACCCACGGCGACACCCACAGCGACCCCGACCGGTCAGGTCCTGGGTGTCAGCACCCCAGGCACAGGAACCGGGACTCCGTCCGCTCCGGCAGGGCTCGCCGGCCTGGCGGTCCTCCTCACCGGCGGCATCCTGATCCTGGTCAGCCTGCCGCAGGTGCGCCGCCGCGACGACATCTGAGCGTCCACGTCGGGCCCGAGGGGCTCTCCCTCCGGCCCCGCTTCAGCGTCAGGAGCCGCGGGCCAGGTGCCTCGAGGCTTGCGAACGCGGCCGCCCGGCCGTCACCTGCTCGGGTATCCTCGCTGCTGCGGCGACGTAGCCAAGTGGTAAGGCACGGGTCTGCAAAACCCTGATCGTGGGTTCGATTCCCACCGTCGCCTCCAAACGCTCCACGCCCATCGGGACGGTCGGAGTGCCGGCCGGTGTGCGGGGTGCCGCCACGCCGGGACGGCCGTGGGTCAGCTGCCGACGGCCGTCTGAGCGCTGAGGGCGGTCTCGATCCCGTGAATGGTCGTCGAGCCGCAGACCGAGGACGGCTGGTTGTGGTCCGCGAGGCAGATCGCCGCGGTGAGCCAGTTGGCATTGCCGACGATGGCGAGCGTCACCGAGCTGGACGGGTTGCCGAGGTCCGCAGCGATCTGGTCCCAGGTCAACCCCTGAAGGATCGCCGGGTCGAAGCCGGTCTGGTAGAGGACGTAGTACCCGCCGATGTCCAGGAACGGGAACGCAGGCTCCGAAGCGTACGAGTTCGCGTACGGCTGCTGGTCGTAGGTGGTGAAGACCTGCTGAACCGCGGAGCTCGGCGTCTGGAGCGGATTCTGGTTCTGGTCCTCCTCCTCCACCGGCGCGAAGTCGACCCACTGGCTCGTGTAACTGCTGTCCACGAAGGTGAAGGTGCTGGTGTTGGGGTCTTCGTCGGTACTGCTCGACGACATCTCCTTGAGGCCGGTGAAGGTGCCGAACCGGGCGAGGGCCATGACCATGCTCCACCGCTCGGCCGCGCAGAACGGGCAGAACTCGCCACCGACGTAGATCACCTCGGGCTTCCCGGCGGTATCGGTGAGCGGCTTGGTCCCGGTCAGCCGGCTGAGCTCCCCCGACTGCCCTCCCTCACCGACCGTGGCGAAGGTGTGATTGCCGGGGTCCGTGACTGCCGTCAGCACCGAGACCGGTACCTTGGTGGGGGTCGACACCGCAAAGCTCGGAGGCAGCAGGAGCACCACCAGCAGCACCACGACGAGCACCACGACGGCCCCACCCCCCGCCCAGTAGAGGGGCTTCTGCCACCACATCCGGACGTTCTGCTCCGGCGACTGCCTCCCCATCCGGCGCCGCTGCTTCTTGGTCGGGGGGCGGCGGGCACCGGCGGACCGTGCCTGCCCGCGCGACTTCGAGGGCGGCGATGGGGCGCGCGGGGGCGGGGTTGCCTGGGGCATGAGTCCTCGGTTCCTTCACCTGTCTGGGGTCGAAGAGCGCTCCACCGCAACGCGGAGCGAGCCGGGTGATGGTAGCGAACCCCGGTCGCGCCGATCTCGTCCGCATCTCCTGAAACGCGCCCGCGCGCAGGGCTGAGCGCTTCCGGGGATCATCGGAAGCGCTCGGACCGGCGCTACTCGCCGCGCAGCCGCCTCCGGATCTCGGCCAGCCGCACTGAGATGGCCGCCTCGGCGCCGCGCTCCCCGGGCTCGTAGTAGATCCGACCGGCGAGCCGATCCGGGAGATGCTGCTGCTCCGCCACCCCACCGACCTCGTCGTGCGCATACCGGTAGCCCGCGCCGAAGCCCATCGCCTTGCCGAGACCGGTGACGGCGTTGCGGAGGTGGAGGGGGACGGGCTCGTGGAGGGTGTCGAGCACGTCCTGTCGGGCGGCGCCGTAGGCACGGATGGTGGAGTTGCTCTTCGGAGCCATGGCCAGGTAGAGGGTCGCTTCGGCAAGAGGCAGATAGCCCTCGGGCATCCCCACGAAATGCGCCGCCTGCTGCGCGGCCACCGCCACCGTCAGCGCCCGAGGGTCGGCCAGCCCGATGTCCTCGGCGGCGAGGATCACCAGGCGGCGGGCCACGAAGAGCGGGTCCTCACCCGCCTCGAGCATGCGGGCCATCCAGTAGATGGCGGCGTCGGGGTCCGATCCGCGGACCGACTTGATGAAAGCGGAGATCAGCCAGTAGTGCTGGTCGCCGGCCTTGTCATAGAGGAGTGCCGGCGACTGGAGGGCACCTTCGACGTCGGCGACCTCCACGCTCGTCCCGCCCCGGCGCGAGACGGCCACCACCGCCAGCTCCAGCGCGTCCAGCGCCACTCGCGCGTCCCCGCCCGCGAGCCCGACGAGCCGCGCCTCGGCCGCCGCCTCGATACCCACGCCTCGGCCCGCCAGGCCGCGCTCAGGGTCGGCGAGCGCCCGACGGACGACGGTCTGGAGCGCCTCGGCATCGAGCGCCTCGAGGCGGACGACCCGGGCCCGGGAGAGGAGTGCCGCGTTGACCTCGAAACTCGGGTTCTCGGTGGTCGCTCCGAGGAGCTGCACCAGGCCACTCTCCACGTGAGGGAGCACCGCGTCCTGCTGCCCCTTGTTGAATCGATGGATCTCATCGATGAAGAGCACGGTCCGGCGCCCGAGGCGCCGGCGCTCCCCCGCCCGGGCCACGATCTGCCGGAGATCGCTGACCCCGGCCGAAACTGCGCTGACGTGCTCAAAGCTGGCCTTGGTCCGGGATGCAAGCAGCATCGCGAGGGTGGTCTTGCCACTGCCGGGCGGCCCCCAGAGGATCAGGGACGGCAGCTGGTCCGCCTCGACCGCCTCCCGGAGCACGCTGCCCGGCCCGATCACGGAGTCCTGCCCGACCAGCTCGTCCAGGCTGCGCGGCCGCATCCTCGCTGCAAGCGGTACGGAGAGCTCCACGTGCCGCCCGCCCTCCTCCGGGGCGGCTCCGAAGAGGTCGTCCTGGGAGGAGGGTCGGTCGGTCATGGTGGCGGCTACGCTACGCCGCCGCAGTCAGGCCTCGCGGCGCGGTGAGGCTGTCACTTGGCCGGCGGTGGCGCCGGGAGCCGCACGGCGGGCGTGCCTTCAGCGGAGGGGACGGCTCCGAGGACGCCGCGGAGCGCCTGTGCAGCCCCCATGAGGGCCGCCGACTCGGCGGGCACCACGATGGTGGTGTTGTCGCTGTCGGCGAACTTGCTCAGGGTGTCCAGCTGGAGGATGGCGACCAGGGTCGGGTCAGGCTCGGCCTTCTTGATCGCCTCATAGACGTTGCTGATGGCCAGGGCGCGCCCCTCCGCCTCCAGGATGGCCGCCTGCCGCGAACCCTCGGCCCGGAGGATGGTGGCCTGCCGCTCGCCCTCCGCCTGCTTGATCGCCGCCTGCCGGTTGCCCTCGGCGATGTTGATCGCCTGCTGCTGCTGGCCCTCGGACTGGAGGATGCGGGCCCGCTTCTCCTGGTCGGCCTGCTTCTGCAGGGCCATGGCCTGGAGGATCTGACCGGGAGGGCTGATGTCAACGATCTCGATCCGGTTGATCCGGATGCCCCACTTGTCGGTGACCTGCTCCATCTGCTGCTGCATCGCCGCGTTGATCTGCTCGCGGGATGAGAGGGCCTCGTCCAGGCTCACGTTGCCAAAGGCGTTACGGAGGGTGGTGCGCGCCTGCTGGTCGATGGCGATGAAGTAGTTGGAGACGTTGAAGAGCGCGGCCTTGGCGTCGATCACCTGGCTAAAGATGGTGGCGTTCACGGCGACGGCGACGTTGTCACGGGTGATGACGTCCTGCCGGTCGCCAGTGCGAGGGGTCTCACGCATGTCGACCCGGACCAGCCGGTCGAAGAAGGGCCAGATGAGGCAGATCCCGGAGCCGACCTCTTTGTGGTACCGGCCGAACCGTGTGATGACTCCATTGAAACCCTGCTGGACCAGGTTCACGGCGGTGCCGAGAATGACCAGCACGAGAAGGACGACGACGCCGAGAGCGATGAACAGGCCCATCCGGCAGCTCCTCAGATGTTGCTCGGGATCATCAGCGGAACCCGGGCCTATTGCAGACGGGGCGCGCCGCTGGCGCGCACGAGAAGTGTGGTGCCGCGCACGGCCGCGACGACCACCGGTGTGTCGGGGGGAAGCGGCTCGGGGGAGTCGGTGATGGCCAGCCAGCGCTCGTTGCCGAGCGTGGCGTGGCCGGGGTGGCGCTCATCGCCGACGGAGTCCACAGTGACCGCGCGCGCACCCACCAGGCCCCCGGCCAACCCGGGGAACCGGTACGGAGCGGCCATGCGCCCCTCCATCGCCCGCTTGAGCGCCGGCCGGATCGCGAACACGCCGCCAAAGGCGGCGGCGGCCCCGACCAGCACCTGCAACCAGATGGCGAGGCCAAGGGCGCCGAGCACGGCTGCGACCGCCGCACCGGCCGCCGCAAAGAGCAGGTAGAAGGCCTGCGTGTGGACCTCACCCGCGGCCAAGAGAACCGCGGCGACGACCCAAAAGATCCACCACTCCACTGTCTTCGCAGTGTAGCCCACCGCGAGCCCCCCCCCAGAGCCGGCGGGCTCTGGCATCGCCGAACCCGCCGATCGCGCCCGACGCGGTGCCCTGAGCGAGATCAGAGTACGATCCGGGCATGAAGGGTGACCGCGTCGAGATCGTCATCGACACCGGCGGTTCCGCGCAGACCTACGAGATCGCGGCCACGCGCGCCGGCCGCAAGGTCGAGGTCAGCACGGTTCGCGGTGTGGTCGAGGTGAGCGAGGTGACCCGTGGCGGGCAGGCGGTGCGCACCGGGCGGTTCATGGCCACCCGGGTCATCGCCCTGGTCGAACACCCCGCGAGCGATGAGCCCTACCCGTCGGAGAGCTCCTCCCGGTCGCGGCAACCGAGGACCGAGCAGCTCGAGACCCTGCTCTGAGACCCGCTGAGACCCGCTGAGAGAAAACGTCCCACGCCAGGAGGATGCCGTCCGTGACCACCGTCAACGAGATCTTCGATGAAGTCAACCGCCGGCTGGCCGACCCCGCCAAGGCCGGCACCACCAACGCCGCGTACCGGTTTGACCTGAGCGGAGACGACGGCGGCGCGTACCACATCGTGCTCAAGGACGGCACGGGCGAGGCGGGGGCCGGCGCCCCCGAGAGCCCCAACACCACCATCTCGATGTCGGGCGACGACTTCGTCGGGCTCGCCACAGGGAAACTCGACCCCACCATGGCCTTCATGACCGGCAAGCTCAAGGTGCGCGGTGACATGGCCCTGGCCATGAAGCTGCAGAACCTGCTCCGCTAACCGCCGCGGTTCTCCGCACCCCGCTGCGTCTCGATTCACCAATGCCGATCCCCGCTCCCGATCGCACCCGGCCACTGCGCTTCGACTACGACGAGGCCAGGCGCGCCCTCCTCATCGAATGGGGTGACGGGACCACTCACCGGATCCCGTTCGCGGTGCTGCGCCGTGCCTGCCCGTGCGCGGTCTGTGCCGGCGAGATGGGCCTCCCGGGACGGTTCTCCGCCCAGCCGGAGCTGGCCGCCGGTGAGGACGAGCTCGCGGACATCGGCCTGGTCGGCTCCTACGGGCTCAACGCGGTGTGGGGCGACGGCCACTCGACCGGTATCTACACCTTCGAGCGCCTGCGCGAGCTCGGAGAGCGGGCCGGCGTCGCCTGACCTCGCCGGCCGGGCCCCCTCCCCTCTTCTCCGCTCCGTCTGGCCAGCGCGTGGGCTACCGCGGCGGGTGCCCGGCCATCCCCATTGACGCCACCCGAGGTGAGCGGAGGGGGTGGCGGGGTCGGCGGCCCGCGGTATACTCCCCCCTCGCGCGCGGGAGTAGCTCAGTGGTAGAGCACTACCTTGCCAAGGTAGGGGTCGCGAGTTCGAGCCTCGTCTCCCGCTCCAGCCTCCCCCTACTGCTGACCGCCGTAGTGGTAGCGAGCTTGGAGGACAACGATGTCCTCGCCGTCAACCAGATACACAAGCCGGTGCTCGTCATCGATCCGGCGGGACCAGCATCCCTGGAGGACATGGCGCAGCTGCTCGGGCTTACCGATACCGCTGAACGGATCCCGGGTGATGTCCTGGAGCAGCCGGTTGATCCGCGTCACCGTCGTCCGATCCGTCGACTGCCACTGCACGTAGTCTTCCCGGCCGTGCGGGGTGAACACCAGGCGCATCAGGCCAGGTCGTGTGCCTGTCCGTCTCCCGCTCGGGCCTGCTCCAAGCTCTCCAGTAGCCTCCTGGCATTCGCAGGGCCCCGGAGTAGGTATGCCGTCGCTTCGAGGGCGTCGTAGTCAGCTCGGGCCATCAGCACGGCGTCGCCTCTCTTGGAGGTGATCTCCACTGGCTGGCGATCGTTGTTGACCTGTTCGATCAGAGGAAACAGGTTCCTCCGTGCGTCGCTGGCAGTTACAACCACAACCCACCGCTCCTCCTGACTGGTACAAGATATGGTACCACTCGCAAGGCCTGCGAGGAGACCTCGTGGCTCGGAGGTGGTACCGAGCTTCGACCCCCACCTCGGCAGCCGCGCACCCGAGATACCCATCCCATGCGGGTCACCAAATCCCCACCTTTGGGATAGTGCGTGTCAGGCGCAAGCGAGCACCTCGAACGTTCGCAGCTCAGGCCTCCGGGATCTCGCGGCCGAACGCCTCCAAGGTGATCGCGTCTGGGTCGGGGCCGCCGCGATGGCCGGTGTCCAGACCGTCGATCGCGGCTAGCTCGTCGGCCGATAGCTCGAAGTCGAATACGCTGATGTTCTCTGCAATGCGGCTTGGCTTGGTGGACTTTGGAATGACCGAGCGGCCGTGCTGCAGACCCCAGCGCAGCATCACTTGGGCCGGCGTCTTGCCGTGGGCCCTGGCAATGTCTCCGATGACCGGATCCTCGAGCGTGCTGCCGCAACTACCGTCGCGGTAGAAGGTGATGCCGCCAATCGGTTACCAAGCTTGCGTGACGATGCCATGCTCGGCGCCGAAGTCCTGCACCTGTCGCTGCGCGAAGTAGGGGTGGACCTCGATCTGGTTGACCGCCGGCACCACCGTCGCGCGTTCCAGGAGCGTCGTGAGGTGTTCGACCATGAAGTTGCTGACTCCGATCGCTCGGGCCTTGCCGCCATCGAGCAGCGTCTCCAGGGCGCGGTAGGCCTCGAGGGTTCGCTCGAATGCCGAAGGCAGCGCCTGGTGGAGGATCAGAAGGTCGATCTGGTCGACCCCGAGCTTACGCGCGCTCTTCTCGAAGGCGTGCAGCGTCTCGTCGTATCCGTAGTCGCTGATCCAGACCTTGGTCTCCAGGAAGACCTCCGACCGGTCCACGTCGGAGCTGTGGACCGCCTCGCCGACCTGCCGCTCGTTGCCGTAAGCCGCCGCAGTGTCGATGTGCCGGTATCCGGCGCCGAGTGCGCTGCGGACGGCGTCCCGCGTCTGGTCGGGGGGTGTCTGGAAAACCCCCAGACCAAGGGCGGGAATCTCCACGCCCTTGTTGAGGCTGATGGTTTCCATCTCCTGCCCTTCGTTGACGATGGTCCGACTCGGGTCCGCTGCCGTTCGGGCCGCAGATCATCCCCCTTCGAGCGCACGGGCTGAGGTGGCCACCCGACCTGCGTGATCCTCCCCGTGGTGAGGCGCTCACCTACTCCGAGGCTGGCCGGCGCTCCGAGGGTCCGCGGTCATCAATCGCTCGGCGGCCTCCTCTGCGCCGTCGATGCTCACAGCGCCGGCGATCAGGTGGGCCCGCAATGCCACCTCCGGGCGGAGGGCACGGCTGAGGGCGTCGGTGAGCGAGTCGGCGGTCGGAACGACCGGCGGGTGGGCAATCCCGATGTCGAGGAGGTCGATTCGCTGTGCCCAGTAGTGCTGGTCATAGTGCTGGGGAATGACGACCTGGGGGACGCCGGCTCGCGCGGCCGCGGTCGTGGTGCCTGCACCCCCGTGGTGGATGACGGCGGCGACCCGCTGGAAGAGCGTCTGCTGGTTGACCTCTCCGAGAGAGAAGGTATCGGTGGCGCCGTCCAGTGGGACCAGGCCGGCCCAGCCGCGGGAGACGACCACACGGCGTCCCAGCGCATGGGCCGCCTGGGTCATCACCTCGCTGAGGCCCCGCGGAGCGCGGATGCTGCCGAAGCCGAGATAGACGGGCGGCTCACCCGCCTCGAGGAACGCCTCCAATGGCTCCGACAATGGACGCTCGTCCGGGAGGATCCAGGCACCCGTCTGCACGACGTCCAGGTCTGATGACCCGGGCCACGGTGCCAGCATCGCATCAGCGGCCAGCCAGGGTCGGCCGGTGAAGATGTGGCTCCGCACGTCAGCGACCGGGGCCAGGCCGGCGGCTGCGCGATGCGAGTTGAGGGCAGCACCCCAGGACGAGTTCCAGCGCTGAGCATCCTCAGCCCAGAGCCTGCGGTTGTCCGCGGCACCGGCCGTCGGGACGTCTCCCCGCCATGCCGGCGGCGCGTGGTGCGACGAGGGCAGCGACATCGGGCAGTAGCTGGCGTAGACGTAGGGCACTCCCCTCTGCTCGGCCACCGAGCGAAGGGCGATCTGCAGTGCCCCGCCTCCCACGAGGAGGTCGCAGCCTTCGGCGGCGGCCGGTATCACGTCGAACTGGGTGGCTACCGTGGCTTCCGCAATCTGACGCATCTGCTCGAGGGTGGGTTTCGCCACCGCGACCGGTGGGCTGGATTGGGCAGTGCTGTGCACCTCGGGTCCGATGGGCACGAAGGGGATCCCGAGGCCCGCGATCCAGCCGCCGAAGTCAGGGGGCGCGCAGAGGCGGATCTCGGCCCCACGTCCCCTCAACTTCGATGCCAGCGCCACCAACGGCTGGACATCCCCACGCGACCCGATCGTCGACAACAAGACCCGCATCGGAACTCCCCCTGAAACAACCTCAGGTCACGATCGGTCAGCGGCCGACCTCGCGGACCCGCATCGCCGCCATGGCACCACCGAAGCCCACCACCACGATCACGACCATCACCCACAGCCCCGTCCAGTACACCCCGGTGGTGAGCGGCGTGCCATAGAGGTGGAAGAGGGAGAGATTCAGGACCCAGCCCGGCCACTTGAAGAGCGGCGCGAAAAGGGGGATGTAGAAACCGGCCACGGCGACCACCGCCAGCACGGGAACGGCGACACGGGGGAGACGCGAGATGACCAACGCCCCGACGGCGCCGAAGGTGAGCGCGAGCAGCGCCAGCAGCGCCGTCGCAGTGACGAGTCCTCCGGTGTCGAGGTGCACACCCTGGCTCGGCGCGACCGCACCGGTCACCACGGATCCGACCGCGGCCATGACCAGGGCCCCAACCATAAGGACGATGGCTCGCTCCGCAACGACCCGCCAGCGCGCGATGGGCTGGGCGATCTCCATCTCCAACCTCCCTCCGGCGTCCTCGCTGGCCCAGTGCGAGGTCTGGGTGATCGCGTAGGCGGCGACGATCACGGCCGCGATGCTGAGCCAGACGGAGGTGACCACGGCTGTCGCCGCTGAGCTGGTCCCGGCCGCGGCGAAATAGCTCTTGAAGCCGCCGGCCGACTGCAGTAGCTTGCCGGTAGCGTGGGCGATGGAGACGATGAAGGCCGCCCCCGCGATGCTCCCGATCACCCACCCGGCGAGCCCGACCCGCTGCTGCCAGAGAGTTCGCAGGACGGGAATGCGGAGCAGAGGGACGGTGGACGCCGACCGCACCACCCGCGTCTCTCCGGCCCGGTGCGGGAGCAGCGAGGCCAGCAGGTCCCGGCGCCGAAAGCCGAGCGCGGAAAGGGCGATCAGCACGATGGCGATGCCATACAGGGCGAGCGTTGCCGCCCCGGCGAAGTGGCCATCGGGGACGACCGCGGTGGTGAGGTCCGCCAGGTGGAACGGCGAGATCGTCGCCCAACCGTCCAGGCCCGGATTGACTCGGGCCAGGGCGTCCAAGGCGTAGAGGGCGAGCATCACCACCCCGCCAAGGGCCAGCGCGCTCCGACGCGTGGAAGCCAGCTGGGCGGCTGCCAACCCGACCCCAAAGGCGGCGAGGGCCATGCCGAGAAGAGACACGCCCTGTTCGACCAGCGCCGGGAACCCCACGGTGGCCTTGCCGGCGGCAAGCCCTGCGGCTGTTCCGATGGCGGTGATCACAACCGCTCCGAGAGCGGCGATGGCGAATGCGCCCACGCGGGCGAGGAGCAACCGCACCCGGCTGAACGGGGTCGCCAGCCAGGTCTCCATGAGCCCGCGTTCCTCCTCGTTGCGGATCAGGCCGGTGGCGGCGGCGAGCCCCCACACGGCGACCACCAGGGGCATCCACGTCAGACCCTTCCACCAGAGGTACCCGGCGACCGTGTCCGGGCGGATGGGCAGCGGCACCAGATAGGCGAGCTGCGGGCCGAGGGCCGTGGTCTGCCAACCGAATGAGGCCCGTGCCGCCGCGGTCGCCGCGAGCTTCGCGTACGAGGCGCCGGTCGAATACGGCCCCACGAACCCGATGAAGGCGACGCCTGCGAAGGCCCAGCGATGGGTGCGCAGCGCGTAACGGACCATCGTCCTCACGCCGCCCCGCTCGCCGCCGGCGGCGACGACCGGGACGGGAGTGTCCGACACCGGCACCGCGGCCGTCATGCGGCGGCTCCGGGAGCCACCGGCGCCTGCTCCGGCTCGTCGCGGAAGTAGGCGAGGAAGACCTCCTCCAAGGTGGGCTCGTGGGTGATCAGGTTGAGCACCTGGCCCTTCCCGAGAACCTGGAGGAGGGGACCGAAGCCGCCGCGCACCGCGCAGCTCAGGTGGTGGTCCTCGACGGTCACCTGTTCGACCCCGTCGAGGGCGCGCACCGCGTCCACCGGAACGTCTCCGACGAAGTCGGCCTCCAGACGGTGATAGCGGAGGTGGTGAAGCTCGTCGAGGCGCGCCACCTGGACCAGCCGGCCCCGCCGCAGGATGCCCACCCGCTCGCAGACCCGCTCCACCTCGGAAAGAACGTGCGAGGAGAGGAAGACGGTGGTGCCCTCCGCCCGGGCCTCCTCGACAAGCCGGTAGAACTCCTGCTGGATCAGGGGATCCAGGCCGCTGGTCGGCTCGTCGAGCACCAGCAGTCGCGACGGGTGCATGAAGGCGAGCAGCAGGCCGAGCTTGCGCTTGTTGCCCGACGAGTACTCGCGGTAGCGGCGGCCGAGGTCGAGCTCGAGACGCTCGGCCAGCCCGGTCACCCGACCAGGATCGATGTGCCCGCGCAGCCCGCCGACGTACGCGACGACATCACGCCCGCGCAGCCCACCCCACTGGGGCATCTCGCCGGGCAGGTAGCCGACCAAGCGCTTGACCTCGACGGGGTGGGACTGGCAGTCGATCCCGAAGATCTCGGCCCGCCCGCTGCTGGGACGGATCATGTCCATGAGCAGGCGGATGGTCGTGGTCTTGCCGGCGCCGTTCGGGCCCAGGTAGCCGAAGATCTCGCCGGCGGAAACCTCGAGGCCCAGGTCGAAGAGCCCGCGCGATTCCCCGTAATCTTTGGTCAGCCCCTCGGTCCGGATCGCGTTGGCCATGCTCAGCTACCTCCTCGTACGCCACCACGGCGCCCCTGCTTTTTGATCAATCCACGGATCACGCGGGTCATCTCGCTGCGCCCGTTAGGAGAACCAGAGCCGCAGCGTGGCATCGTCGATCAGCGACAACGACCCGACCGGAGCCCCCAGCACCCGGGTGAGCGCCTCTGCCAGCCCCGCCATCCAGTCCCCCACGACCTCGAAGGGGATCTCACCCGCCTGCCGGGCGAAGAAGAGCTCGCCGGCCATGTCCTGGGCTCCGAGGAGCAGGGCCACGACGGCGCGGGCGGCGCCGTCCGGGAAGCTCGTCGAGAACACCCCCTCGACCCTCCCCTGCTCGATGATCACGGAGAGCAGGGGCACGAAACCGGTGACGGTGCTTCGCCGCACCTTGTCGCGGACGATCGCGTTGTCGTCCGAGTACCAGACCTCGAGCAGCGCGAGCATCAGCTCCCTCCGCTCGGCTTTCCACCCGGCGATGCCCGAGAAGAGGCGCTCGATCTTCTGCGGCGCGGACAGCCGCGGATCGGCAGCCACCGGGGACACGGCCTCCATGGCGGCCGCGACGATATGGTCGACCGCGGCTTGGAGCAGGGCGAGCTTCGATGCGAAGTAGTGGTAGAAGGCGCCCCTCGAGGCATCGAGCTCATCCAGGACATCCTGGATGCTCATCTGCTCGTAGCCCTTGGTCTGGATCAGGCGGAGGGCCGCCTCGACGAACGCCTCGCGCCGGATGGCACGTGCCTCTACGTTCACCGTCCGGGGCAAGGCTTGGCGTTCTCCGATTGTCAGACCGACTGTCGGTCGGACAATACACGGATCCGCGCGGCAGATCAAGGGCTCGAGAGACCGCCCGGCCCACGACCAGGGCGGTGAGCGCGCTGGTAAGTCACCTTGACCGGCGACTGCAGGTAAGGTACCTTGACAAGCGTGGCAGGACGCACACCGCCGGTCACTCGGCGTGCGCCGAGAGCACATCCGAAGCGGGCGATCCCGGCAGGCACCGCCCCCACCCCTCCGCCGGGAGCCGCGTCGCTGACGTCAGCGCTCGAGGTGGATCGCCAGGTGATGGCCCGGATGGCGCAGGCCAACGCGGAGCTGATGGTCCGCGTGCTCCGCGGCGACGACCCGGTGGAGGGCGACCCGGTCATGGTCGCGCTGGCCGCCACCCGAAGCCTCGGGGTCGTGGTCGATGACATCCTGCGCGGGCTGGTCGTCCGGGCCCGTCGCGACGGACGCACGTGGGCTGAGATCGGCGACGTGCTTCACGTCACGCGGCAGGCGGTGCTGCAGCGCTTCGGCGCTGCCCCCGCCGACACCGGCTCCGCCCCGGTGCCGCGACGACCCATGGGCAGCGCGGGTCCCAGGGCGGTTGAGCTCCTCGAACACTTTCTCAACCGCAGGTGGGAGGAGCTGCGCGCGCACTTCAACCAGCGGATGCTCGACGGCTGCTCGGTCGAACTGCTCGCCTCGGTGCGCGTGCAGGTCCCGGGCAAGGCTGCAGAGGCGGTCGACATCGGGGCACCGCGTGTTGTGGAGCTGGGCGAGCACACCATGGTCGAGGTGCCCCTCACCTTCCACGCACCGGACGCCCTCCGGCGCGGCGACCGGTTGCGCCACGCCACTGGACGGGTGGTCTTCGACGACGCGGCCAAGGTGGCGGGTTTCTTCATCGCCCCCAACGCCGCGCCGGCACGGTGATGGAGGAGGAGACCGGGTTGATGGTGGCGGCGATGTTCCACCCTGAACGACTACTGACCGGTGCCCGGTCTACGACGATGAGCTCGCGCGGGGCCTCGGGCTGACCATGGCCCGCTGCGCCATCCTCCTGCGCGGTATCAATATCGGCCCGAACAACCGGATCCCGATGGCCGAGCTGCGCTCACTGCTCACCCAGGACGGCTTTGGTGACGTCGCCACCCACCTCCAGAGCGGCAACGTAGTGCTCTCCTCGTCCGGCTCGCCCGAGGCGGCGGCGCGGAGATGCGAGGCGCTGATCGCGGAACGCTTCGGCCTCCAGATCCGCGCGGTGGTGCGTACGCACGTCGAGCTGGCGGCGGTGGTGCGCGCGAACCCGCTGCCGGAGGCGGCGGCCGACCCCCGGCGCTACCAGGTGACCTTCCTCGAATCGGCTCCCGACCCGGACATGGCCCCCCGACTGGCCGTGGCGGCAACCCCGGAGGAGCGATTTGCCGTCATCGGCCGCGAGATCTACGCCTGGCACCCGGAGGGCATCGCCCACTCCCGGCTCGCCACCCTGCTGGCGGGGCGCGGGTTCAAGGTTGCCGCCACCGCGCGCAACTGGACCACGGTGGGCGCGCTGCTGTCGATGACGGCCTGAGCAGCCGGCCCCTCGCCGGACGACCCGTGCTCTTGCCGGCTCAGCCCGCTCCGCCGTCCCCGACCAGCTCGGCCAGCAGCGCCTGCACGCGAACGTCGATCTCGTCGCGGATGCGGCGGACCGTGGCGAGCGGCTTGCCCGCCGGATCCTCCAGTTCCCAGTCCAGGTAGCGCTTGCCGGGGAAGAAGGGGCAGGCGTCACCACATCCCATGGTGATGACCACATCGGCGGTGTGGACCGCCTCATCGGTGAGCGGCTTGGGGAACTCGCGTGAGATGTCGAGCCCGACCTCGGCCATGGCCGACACCACGGCCGGGTTGAGCTGATCCGCCGGCTGCGACCCGGCCGACCGCACCCGGACGCGACCGGCAGCACGATGGTCGAGAAGGCCGGCGGCCATCTGGGAGCGCCCCGCGTTGTGGATGCAGACGAAGAGCACCTCCGGCACCTGGGCTGCCTCGTCCTCCCTCAACGAGGCACCCCCTTCATCCGACAGTCTCGGTATTGACGTCTCTGCCGGCCACCGGCTTACGGGCCCGGATGAAAGCGCTGACCACCCGCCCCCCACCCTCGTGCACCTCGGCGAGCGCCCGCTCTCCGGCGGCCCCGGCCACCTGGCCGGCGTCCTCGGCGGTGTAGTCGCGGGTCACCTCGAAGGCCACGCTGTCGAACCCGGCACCGACGAGCAACCCGCGGTACGTGTCCTCCTCGAGCGCTCCGGCGAGGCAGCCAACCCACAGCTCCGTGCTCCTGCGCACGTCGTCGGGGAGCTCCCCCTCGACCACCACATCGGAAACCGCGAAGCGCCCACCGGGTCGCAGGACGCGGAACGCCTCACGCAGAACCCTGCCCTTGTCGGCGCTCAGATTGATGACGCAGTTGGAGATGACCACGTCGACCGCCCCCGCGGGCAGCGGGATCTCCTCGATCGTGCCCTTCAGGAAGCGGACGTTCGTCGCCTGGACCTCGGCGGCGTTGCGCGCGGCCAGCTCCAGCATCTCGTCGGTCATGTCGACGCCGTAGGCGAAGCCCGTGGGCCCGACTCTCCGGGCCGACAGCAGCACGTCGATGCCGCCGCCGGAGCCGAGGTCGAGCACCACCTCTCCGGGCTTCAGCTCGGCCAGGGCCGTCGGGTTGCCACAGCCGAGTGAGGCGAGCACGGCCGCGGGCGGCAGTGCGGACACCTCGTCCACCGAGTACAGGTCGCGGCTCACAACGGCGGGCGCCGTGGCGCTGCAGCACGAGGACTCCACGGTGCCCGCGGCCCCGCAGCACGACGCACCGGTGTCGCTCGTGAGCAGCACGGGTTCGGCCGCCACTCCGCGGCCCACGACCGCGTTGGCGGCCGACGCGTAGCGTTCCCGGACCGCCTCGCGAACCCTCTCCCCCTCCGCCTGGTCGCTCCCCGTGACTCCCATCAGCGCCTCCTCACATCGATATATGTCGATTCGATCGTCCGGAGCATACTGGGTCCCATCGATGGTTGTCAATGCATACAATGGGGCCATGTCCGGCGCCACCCAGACCCCCGCGCGTGACGCGATCCCCCTGCGCACCCGGGGCTGCTGCCAGCCCGTGGCGCCCCGCATCCCCGGGCCCGATGCGGAGGAGTGTGCCGCCGTCTTCCGCGCCCTGGGGGACACGACGCGGCTGCAGATGATCCACATGCTCGCCGAGGCCACCGAACCGGTCTGCGTCTGCGACTTCACAGCAGCCTTCGACCTGGGCCAGCCGACGATCAGCCATCACCTGGCGAAGCTCCGCGAGGCGGGGCTGATCGTCTCCACGCGCCGGGGCATCTGGACCTTCCACCAGCTGAACCCGAAGATGTCCGCGGCGGCCCACGAGGTGGTTGACCTCCTCCACTGAGCCGGGGGAGCCGGTCGATCGCCGCGCCCCTTGGCTACCATCTTACTCGTGTATTTGTTGTCGCCATGATTGTGGCAGCACGAGCTCCGGCCGCCTCTGGAAGTAGCAGTAGGGAAATACCCACCTCATGTTGGGGGCATCTGTGACACCTCGTCCCAGGTGCCCCTTTTCTATGCCCAGCGCTGACGCAGCGCCGCCTCTCAGACGTCACGGACGGGGTGGGCCCCTATGTCCATTCGGGTCTTTCGGCCCTGCGGCTTTGTGCCTCCGTCCTCTGATGGGAGTTGAACTTGGTCCGCGAAGCTAGACGATTAGGAATCTGCTCCGAACCGGGACCGATCCCGCCGGCAGCAGGAGGAACGTCTGCATGATTAGACCTTTCGGATTGACCCTTTGTCTTGCGAGCGCGGTTGCGTTGCTTGGAACTGGCTGCGGCTCGGTCTCGGAGGTCAACCAACCGGCGGCAAGTAGCTCTCAGGCGGCGGCCAGTAGCCCGTCGGCCACCGCGAAGGCCACGGCCCACGTAGGGGCCACCCTCACCCTAACTGACGAACAGGTGACGCTCACAAAGGTCATCGACCCGGCCACTGGAGGGGATCAGTACACCGTCCCTGACACGGGCAAGCGGTTCGTGGCAGCGGTGTTCACCATCAAGGACACGGCGACCCAGGCTGGAACTGGGGACGCCAATAGCAACGCGACCCTGATCGGCTCGGACAACCAGGACTACACCGCGGATTTCGACAGTGTTAGCGAGTGCACGAACTTCAGCGACGGGGAGTTCCAGCTCGGCCCTGGTGAATCCACCACTGGTTGCGTTGTGTTCCAGGTTCCCACCGCGGTCACGGTGGCCAAAGTGCAGTGGTCGCCGCAAAGCGGCTTCTCTGGTTCGTTCGCCGAGTGGTTGGTACCCTGACCCACTGGGCTTAGCCTCTGACCGAGCGGCGCTCCCGTTCTATAACCCCGCTGCTGGGCACCTGCACGGCTCTAAGGCGGGCTTATGCCCGCTGTGATGCCTCGGTACCGGTCCGCTCGTCCAGACGCTGGTACAGGGTGGCAATGTAGGCCTCATGCCAGTGCTGGCGCCGGTCGTAGGCGAGCTCGAACAGCGCTCTAGACGTTCGATCACGGGAGATCTGGTCCTCGACTTCCTCTTCCCCATTTGAGGCGTAGTAGTCGCTGAGCCACGCCTCTGCCTCCTCGGCATCCTCCCAGATGTCGGTGATTGCCTGATCACAGAGTGATACGTACTCCTCCTGCCGAGCGATCTCGACCTCGATCTCATCGGGGTCGACGGGGTCGAAGAGTGAGATGGAGAGGGGTGGTTCGGTCACGGGCGGTCTCCAGCGTACGGGTTTTCTAACCCATGATACTCGGGCACCACCCTCTACTCTGTGTGCTTGTCACGCCACAATCACCCACCTCCGGGGAAGGGATCATCCAGGTCTCCCTCCTTCTTCGTCCCCCGCCTACATCCTGTGGACACGATACCCGCACCAAGCGGAGGTGGTTGACCTCTTAGAGAGGGTAAACGCCTTTTCTGGCAACGGTTTTCCCTCGTGCTGCTTACTACGGGTATTGATCCAGGATCTCAAGCAGGCGGCCTTCGAGCGGCTCCGGCAGCCCGATGCGGCACCGGCGATGCTGGTCCTCGACGAGTTCGCGGCTCTGGACGACCCCGAGCAGATCAACGACCTCCTGCGTCAGGCGCGGGAGGCGCGAGTCAGCACGGTGGTCAGCACCCAGCAGCTCCCGGACCCGCGCACCGCCCACGCGCTGCGCAGCGCCCTGCTCGGCGCCGGCGTGGTCATCGCCCACCGGATCGGCCCCGACGACGCCGAGGCGGTCGCCCGCGTCATCGGGACACGGCGCGGTGTCCAGGTCACTCGAACCATCGGCGACGACGGCGAGGCCGCGCGGCGGTCGGTGCGCGCGATCGACCGCTACAGCGTGGACCCCAACGTGATGAAGCAGCTGGCGACGGGCGAGGCGGTGGTGCTGAGCATCGTCGGCGTCCGGCGTGTGGCCACCCTCCGAGTGCTGCAGCCCGTGTCGGTGGGCGCGACGTGACCGCTCCCATCGCAGATACCCCTCCCCCACTCGCGCCGGCGGCGCGGAGCCCACGCGGCAGTCCGGCCGGCCTCACGGGAATGGCCAGGTGGATGCGGGCCGGAGTCCGCCGACGCGGAACGGCGGCAGCGGTCGCCCTGGTCTGCGCCTGGTCCGGCGTGTGGCTCGCGGTCTGGCTGCTGGTGGCGGATGCCCTGAGCGGCGCGCTCCTCTCCGCGATCGGCTCCTCGATCAGCTCGGCCCTCGTGGGCAGCAACGGCAGCAGTCCGGGTGGGGCCGCGCTCTCGGTCGCCGGAGGCGCCCTCCGGGGTGCCGCCACCGGGCTGGTGTCGAGCCTCGTCTCGCTGGTCGTCGACGAGCCCCTGCAGTTTCTCGGCGCGCTCTGCGGAGGTCTGCTGGTGTCGCTGGCGCTGCTCGTGGCCTGCGTGGGGCTGGAGCCGTGGCTGCTCCGCGTCCGCGGTTTTCGCCACCTCAGCCGGCGCGGGGCGTCCCGCGTGATGCCGTTGCTCGAGGTCGGGGCTGCGGACCTCGGTCTCGGGTCGCTCCCGCTCGTGCTGATGGCGGACGGCGATGACCTTCGAGTCCGGGTGTGCGCGCGCCATCTGGTCATCGGCCGCAGCCTCCTCGGTGACGAGATTGGGGACGGACCGGCCGGTGACGCCCTGCTGGATGCGGTGCTCTGCCACGGTCTCCACCACTGGGCGTCGGGTGACGGCGTGGGCGACCTCCTGGTCCGCTGCTGCGGTCTGCCCCTCGTGGTCCTTTACAACGCCGGCTACCGGCTGACCCAGCAGGGGAACGGGCTCATCGCCCTGGTTGGATGGGTGGTGCTCTGGCCGGCCTGTCTGCTGGTCCGGCTCATCATCCGGCCGATCGTCGCCGTCGCTTCGCGGGCCCGGGAGTTTGCGACCGACGCCGCGGTGGCGGCGACCGGCCGGGCCGATGCGCTCCACGACGCGCTCGGCCTGCTCGGAGAGCTGGAACCGGGCCAGTCGGGCTGGGATCGGGTCATGGCGGCCACCCATCCGCCCCTCGAGCTGCGCCTGGAGGCGCTTGAGCCACCGGCGCAGTGACGGCGCGCGGCGGCTGAGCACCCCCTGGTAGCGAAAGTGCATCGCTTCGATTCCCGTTCGGCGGCCGATCGCCGCGGCGGCGGGAGGCGCGACAGGCTGATGAGGTGATACGTCGGGCACCGCTGCGAGGGCACGGCTCCGTGGTGGTGGCCGCGCTGGCCATCCTCGGGTCGGTGGCCGGGTGCGGCATCCAGGCAACCACCCCGCGACCGGTCCCCGCGGGTGGCTACCCGCACATCCTCATGATCATGGAGGAGACCCAGGGTTACGCGGGCGCCCTCGGAACCTGCAACGCCGGAGCTCCCGACCCCTACTGGTGCTCGTTGGCTTCCGAGTACGCCTCGATGACGGATTGGTCGGGCATCGAGCAGCCGTACAGCCTCCCCAACTACCCATCGATCACGAGCGGCTCCATGCAGGGCTGCACGAACAACAACTGCTCGCCCGACAGCATCACCTCCCAGGACCTGGGCGGGCAGCTGACCGCGGCGGGCATCCCCTGGACCGCATACATGGAATCGATGCCGACCGCGTGCGACACCGATCTCACCCACGGCGCCGACCCCGCGGAGTACGTCCGCCGGCATGACCCCTGGGTCTACTACCAGGACAACATGGCGCCGAACGCCTGCAACGTGCGCCCCTACCCGGGCGTCTCCCCCATGGTCACGACCCTGGATTCGACCAGCGCGCCCGACTTCGTGTGGATCACCCCGAACCTCTGCGACGACGGTCACGACGTCTGCACCCCGGCCGGAGAGGTCTCGCAGATTGACGCGTGGCTGAGCGCCACCCTGCCATCGGTGCTCTCGTCCCCGTGGTTCGCCGCCAACGGGACAGTCGTCATCACGGTGGACAACGGCCCGCTGACCACCGGGGCCGGCGGTACGGTCCCGCTCACCGTGATCTCGGCCAATGCCCGGGGCCACGGCAACGTGGCGACCGCCGGCAACCACTTCGGCGTCCTGCGCAGCGTCGAGGAGGCCTACGGTCTGCCCCTGCTGGGCGGCGCCGGCGACCCGGCCAACGGCGACCTGAGCGCACTCTTCGTGTAGCCGTCCCGGCGGGCCGACCGCCCGCCGTTCGAGCCCCGGCTCAGCCCGGGAGCGCCACCAGCTCGGACCCCGATGTGGTCACGATCTGCAGCGACGAGAGCTGGCCCGGGCTGATCCCGGTGGCCCCGTCGATGTCCACCCCGCCGGTGTAGCCGACCTTCCAGGTCCCCGCCACCTGTTGGGAGCCGTCCCGCCCGATCGCCACCAGCTCGCACTGGTCGCCCGGAGTGACCCCGGAGACGTCCAGGTGGATGGAGGTTCCCCAGGCCTCGGCGTACAGCTGGGCGCTGGCGCTGACCCCGGTGCTCGGATCGACGCCGGTAAGGCGTGCGACAGCCGCGATCGCGGGCGCAGCCGGAACCGGCCGGGTGACGACCAGCACGCCCACCGCGGCGGCCAGGGCGATGACGGCCGCCCCACCCGCCGCCGCCCCGATGCGCCAGCGCAACCGCTGCCTCCGGCGCAGGCGGCCCAGCTCGGCGATGGTTCGCTCCACGAGGGTGGGACGCGATCCGGCGGTGGAACCGACCCGAAGCCCGGGCCCGGGCGCGGGCACCGCGACGGCACCCGCACCAGCGCCGGCAGCGGAACCGGCGGCCACCGCCTCCTCCCGGCTCATGCGGCCGAGCACCGCGGGCAGGCCGACCAGGCCGGCCAGCTCCTCCCGGCACCCGGCACAGCCGGCCAGGTGCGCCTCGATCTCGTCGCTCTCGTCCGGCCGGAGGGCACCCAGCACGTACGCGCCGAGCGCGATCCGGCGCTCGCCGCAGCCATCGTTCATGGTCGCCAACCTCTTTCCTCCAGCGCCAGGCGCAGGGCACGGAGCGCGTAGTAGGTGCGGGACTTCACCGTCCCCTCCGGGACGCCGAGCGCGGCCGCCGCCTCGGCCACGCTCCGCCCCCGGTAGTACGTCTCCACGAGCACCGCGCGATGCTCGGGACTCAGTGCGCCGAAGGCCGCGCTCACCTCCCAGGCATCCACGGCGCGGTCGATGCCGTCGCCCACCGATCGACGGTCGAGCGCCTCGTTGCCGAGGACCTCGGGGCGGCTGCGCCGGGCGCGATGGTGGTCGGTGGCCAAGTGCCCGGCGACGGTGAACAGCCAGGGTCGCAGCGAGCGGGTCGCCGCATCCAGGTTGCCGGCATGCCGCCAGGCCCGGAGCATGACCTCCTGCACGATGTCCTCGGCCCGGCCCGGATCCCCGACCAGCCGGGTGACGTATCCGAGCAGCGCGTCTCCATGCTCATCCCAGAGTGCGGCCACGAAGGTCTCGCCGGGATCTGAGCTCACGGCGATCCGCTCACTCCATGGGGCGGTGGGCTGCACACCTCCACCACGCTCCTGGAAGCTCCCCGGTTCATCGGCGGGTGAACCGCCGGGTCCGGGCTGTCGTGTGGTGGGCATCGGAACGGTCCTCACCGAGGCGGGATGCTCGCCGGAGGTAACCAGCGGAGAACATCATGAACGCACCAGCACGAGGCCGGCCCATCACGTTGCCAAGCCACCAGCCCCACCACGAGCGCCGCTCAGAGGTCCTGCGGCGCCACCTGGGGCTCTTTGGGCATCGCTCAGAGCTCGCCCGAATTGTCGGAGTAGGGGCCGCCGTCGTCCTGGTCGCCGCGTGCGGATCAACCGCAGCGTCGAGTGGAGGCGGCAACTCCCCCGCGACCGCAGTGGCGGGGGCGAGCAGCAGTCCCTCCAGCGCCGCCTCGACGGTCATGGTCGGGATGGCGACGGTGAGCGGCAGCTCCGAGCAGGTCCTCACCGCATCCGATGGCCACACCCTCTACTACAACACCGACGACACGTCGACGACCGCGAGCTGCACCGGAGGTTGCGCCGGCACCTGGCCGCCGCTCCTGCTCGCCTCCGGGCAGCCGGCCAGCGCCTCCTCGCTGTCGGGGAGCCTGACCACGGCGACGACGGGGAATGGACGCCAGGTCGAGTACAACGGGCACCCGCTGTACCGCTACGCCGGCGACAGCGGCGCCGATCAGAGCAACGGTGAGGGCAAGGGCGGCGTCTGGTTCGTCACCACCCCGTCTCTCGGCAGCGGCTCCGGGGGTTCGGGGTCGGCCGCCGGCGCACCCAGCGGGTACTGAGAAGCCGAACCACGTCGGGGTGGTGGGTCAGTGCCGGCAGCTGACCCATCATCCCCTCGCTTCATGCAAGGCCAACCACCGGCTGGCGTCTTCCGAGCAGGAGGCCGGGTCAGGCGGGTAGCCTCAGCATGTGGAGACCGAGACGGACGCCGTGCCAGCGGAGAGCTCCACCCCCGCGTTCCTCCGGAAGCACGCGCGGGAGATCGTCACCGCCGCATCCCGCGTTGCCGGCCACGTGCGACGCACACCCGCGCTCCCGGCTGACGAGATCGCGGCCGGGGTCTCCGTCAAGCCGGAGATGCTCCAACCGACAGGCTCGTTCAAGGTGCGAGGCGCCTTCAACGCCGCCCTGTCTCTTCTCGGCAGCTCGCCGGATGCGCGCGGCGTGATCACGGTCAGCTCGGGCAACCACGGCCAGGCGGTCGCCCTGGCCGCCCGCACCCTGGGTCTCGACTGCACCGTGGTCATGCCCGAGGGGTCGAACCCGATCAAGGTGGCCGCGGTGCGGGCCCTCGGCGCCAGGGTGGTGAGCGAGGGAGTGACTGGTGCCAACCGCGAGGAGCGCGCCCGCGAGCTGCAGGAGCGCACCGGGCTGGCAATGATCCACCCCTTCGACGCCTGGGACACCATCCACGGCCAGGGGACCATCGGGCTCGAGCTCCTCGAGGATCTGGCCGACCTCGGCACGGTGGTCTGTCCCGTCGGCGGAGGCGGCCTCATCTCCGGCTGCGCCATCGCGATCAAGGCAGCCCGGCCCGAGGTCCGGGTGATCGGGGTGGAGCCCGAGCTGGCGGCGGACGCCGCCGCCTCCATGCGGAGCGGCCGTCACGAGCGGCTGGCCACACCCTCGGCGACCATCGCCGATGGGCTGCGCAGCCTGAGCATCGGCGACCGCGGCTTCGAGGTCATCGTACGGCGCCGCCTGGTCGACGAGGTGGTGACCGTCACCGAGGCCGAGATGGAGCAGGCGATGCTCGCGGTCTGGAGCCGGCTCCACCTGGTGGTCGAGCCCTCGGGAGCCGTTGGCATCGCAGCGCTCATGGCCGGGCGCATCCCGCCCTCCCCCGCCGGCGCGCGCATCGCCGTGGTGCTCTCCGGGGGCAATGTCGATCCAGCCCTTTCCGCGCGGCTGCTCGCCGCCCATGCCGCCCGACTCGCCACAGGAGGTTCAGCACCATGAAGCTGGGTCTGCACATCCCGGACTACACCTGGCCCGGCGGGCCGGACAGCCTCGGGCACGACCTCGCGCGAGTCGCCCAGGCCGCCGAGGAGGCGGGCTTCGACCGGGTCAGCGTGATGGACCACTTCTTCCAGATCCGCGGTGTCGGGCCCCCCGAGCACGAGATGCTGGAGGCCTACACGACCCTCGGATACCTGGCTGCGCACACCTCACGGGTCAAGCTGCTCACGCTCGTGACCGGGGTGGTGTACCGCCAGCCGGGCCTGCTCGCCAAGGCCGTCACCACCCTCGACGTCCTATCCGGCGGCCGGGCCATGCTCGGGATCGGCGCCGCCTGGAACGAGGAGGAGTCGCGGGGCCTGGGGCTCAACTTCCCGCCGATCGCGGAGAGGTTCGAGCTGCTGGAGGACGCGCTCAAGATCTGCCTGCAGATGTGGAGTGGCGACGACGGTCCCTTCACCGGCAGCCACGCCAAGCTGGAGCGCACCCTCAACTCTCCCCAGGCGATCAGCCGCCCCCACCCGCCGATCCTCATCGGCGGCTCCGGCGAGCGCAAGACGCTACGCCTGGTGGCCCGCTACGCCCAGGCCTGCAACCTCTTCCCCGGGCCCGACCTCGACCACAAGCTCGACGTGCTCCGCCAGCACTGCGAGACCGAAGGCCGCGACTACGACGAGATCGAGAAGACGGTGCTCCTCAACTTCGACGTCGGCCCGGCCGGCGAGCGCGTCGGCGAGCTCGTCGACGGGCTGCGCGACCTGCACAAGCGGGGCTTCCAGGTCGCCCATGGTCGGGTCACCGACGTGTGGCGGATCACACCGCTCGAGATCATCGGCCGGGAGGTGCTGCCCGCGATCGCGGAGCTCTGACCCGGAGGTCCGCGGCGGTCGGGAGGTCGCCCGCGGACGCAGTGCTCTGAGCTGGCGGGGCGGTCCGCCGCGCCTCGCTCAGGCCGGCGCGGTCCGCCCACGGCGCCGGGCCGTCCAGATCCGCGCGCAGCCGTATGAGACGGCCCCGAGCGTGCCCACGAAGAAGCCGACCGGCAGGTTGGTCAGGTACGAGACCGCGACCGCGAGCCAGACGGTGGCGAGGGCGAGCAGCACCGAGACGGCGATGGCGTTGCGCGGGCTGCGGGTCAGCGATCCCGCCGTCGCCGCGGGCCCGATCATCAGGCTGAACATCAGGAGCACGCCCACCACCGGCACCGTCATGGTCGCCGCCAGCGCGACCACCAGCAGGAAGCCGGTCTCGATGCGCTGGGCCCCCACTCCGCGTGCCTCGGCCACCTCGGGCGCGATCGAGGTGAGCATCAGCGGGCGGTACAGGACCGCCAGCGCGGCGATGCAGGCGATGCCCAGTCCGGCGATGGGAAGCAGCTCGTCCGAGGGGACGCCGAGCACCTCGCCGAAGAGCAGCGAGTAGACGGCCGCGGCGTACTCGACGCTGAAGGAGAGGAAGAGCGCGCCCAGCCCGAGCATCAGCACGAGCGCCAGAGCGGTGGCCACGTCGTGGCGTCCGCGTCTCCCCAGCCACCCGATGCCGAGCGCTCCGCCGACGGCGAAGACGCCGAGCCCGGCGATGGGATTGACTCCGATGAGGACGGCGCCCGCCGCGCCCCCGAAGGCGCCGTGCGGGATGGCGTGGGCGGCGAACGCCGCCCCGCGCAGCACGACGAAGAAGCCGACGGCGCCAGCGATCACCGCGACCAGCGTCGCGGCGATCCAGGTGTTGACCATGAAGCCGGAGAACACCCTCTGCCCCTAGACCGCGTCACCGGGATGCTCGGCGCAACCGCTCGCGGCCAGGCGCGGCGCCGTCTCCCAGCGGCGTTTCCGCAGTGCTTGCGCGATCCCCGTCAGCGCCCCCGCGACGAGGTAGAAGACGAAGACCAGGGCCACCACGAAGAAGCTCACCGGCCAGCCGTGCCCGGCCGGCGGCCAGTAGTAGCTGTCGTAGGCGAGGACGATGCCGAGCCACACCGCCACGACACCGATCAACCCGGCGACCAGCAGCGCCCCGCCGGGACGTTTGGTCAGGCGCAGGGCGGTCGCCGGAGGGCCGACCACGAGGGCCGTGGCCAGGATCGCCCCGATGGTCTCGGCGGCGAGCGAGACCGCCACGGCCATGATCACCAGGTAGGCGATGCCGATGGCGCGCACCGGCACCCCGCGCGCGGCGGCCAGATCGGAGCTCAGGGAGCTGAGCAGCAGCATCCGGTAGCAGACGGCCATGACCAGCAGGGAGACGGCGCTCAGCGCCACGATGCTCGGCAGCATCTGCTGGCTCACCGCGAAGAGGGAGCCGAAGAGGATGGTCACCGCCACCCCGGTGGTGCTCGAGGAGGTCGCATCCAGGTAGAGGAAGAGTGCGGCCAGTCCCAGGCCGGCTCCCAGCACCAGCCCGGTCGCGACGTCGCGGGCCCGCGGCCGGTGCAGCCCGAGCAGCTCGATGAGCCCCGCGGCGACGATCGCGATGCCCATGAAACCCCAGAGCGGGTTGGCGCCGCCCAGGAAGGCCGCCGAGCCCCCCGCCGAGCCCACCTCGCCGAGGGCGTGCCCGGCGAAGGCCTGACCGCGGATCACGGTGAAGACTCCCACCGCCCCGGTCACCAGCGCCACCACCGCCCCCACCACCAGTGCGGCACGCACCGGATCGCTCGCGAAGAAGCCCGGCGCGAAGAGGGCGGACAGCACCTCGTTCATCGGGGCGAGGCGATGCCGGGGCCGACCGCGGCGCTGTTGGGCTGCTCGAACATGACCGCCGGCGGTCCCTCCGTCCCGGCCACCACCAGGATGCGGCCGTGGACGCGGAGCACATCGACGTGCTGGCCGTAGAGGGCACTCAGAACCTCCGGCCGGATCACCTCGGCAGTGGTCCCGCTCGCCGTCTTGCCGGCCGCGATGTACACCAGCCGGTCCATAACCGGGAGCAGCGGGTTGACGTCGTGGGCCGAGATGAACACGGCGATGCGCTGCTCCCGGGCGATGCGGGCCAGGAGCGCGACGACCTCGCCCTCGGCCCCGATGTCGAGGTTGGCGAGCGGCTCGTCGAGGAGCAGCAGCCGGGGCCGGCTGATCAGGGCGTGGGCGATGAGGACCCGCTGCTGCTCGCCCCCGGAGAGGTTGCCCACGCGGGCGTCGGCGAAGCGCCGCGCGTCGACGGCGTCAAGCATGGAGTCGACGGCCTTGCGGCGCCGGCCCCAGCCCAGGGGCACGCCGAGCCGGTGCCCGTCGAGGCCGAGAGCCACAACGTCGCGGGCCCGCAGCGGCATGTCGGGGTCGAGAAAGATCTTCTGGGGGACGTAGCCGATGATCGGGTTGCGCCGGTTGCGCGGCCGGCCACCCACCAGAACGCTCCCGGTGCTCGACGTCTGGAGCCCGAGGATGACCCGGAAGAGGGTGGTCTTTCCCGCCCCGTTGGAGCCGATCAGACCGGTGAACTCGCCCGGCATGATCCGGAAGCGGACGTCGCGGAGGACCTCCCGCCCGGCCAGCCAGACGCCGACGCCATCGACGTTCAGGATGGCGTCGTCGGCACTCGGGTCGGGGGCGGGGACGTTCACAGCCGCGTCGTGGACACGCCGCTGGCGAGCGCCTTCTGCACGGCGTTGACCTCGGCCACCATCCAGGTCTGGTAGTCGTAGCCCGGTGTGGGCATGGTCTCGTAGACGCCGACCACGGGGATGCCGTTCTCATGGGCGATCGTCAGCAGCGACTGGGTCAGGGAGTCGGTCACCTGTTGGTTGTAGATGAAGGCCTTGACCTGGTGACCCGTGAAGAAACCCTGCTCGAGGCTCACGTCCTGAGCGGACGGATCGACCCCGTTCATGACGTCGGCCTGGAAGGGCCACGGGGTCAGGTTGTCGAGCCCAGCGGCTTGGAGCATGTAGTCGGCCACCGGCTCGGTGGTCGCCACCGGGGCCCCGGAGGAGCTCGACTTCAGCGCGGCGATGGCCTGGGTCCAGGGCGCCAGCGAGGTGTCGAAGGCCGCGACCTCCGCCGTGAAATACGCCTCATGAGAGGGCGCCAGCGCGGCGAGATCCTTCCCGATCGCCTTCGCGACCGCGGGCATGGTGGCGGGGCTGTACCAGAGATGGGGGTTCTCAGTGGTGGCTGGCAACCCGAGCAGGCTCTGGACGTCGATCACCCTGCGCGTGGAGCTGGGCGTCGCCACCTCGATGGTCTCCATGAAGCCGTCGTAGCCGGCCCCGTTCTGCACCACCAGCTGGGCGGTGCTCACGGTCTGGGCCACCTGCGGGCTCGCCTCGTAGGTGTGCGGGTCGATGTTGGGATTGCTCATGACCGCGCTCACCGCCACGTACGGCCCGCCGATCTGCGTGATGACGTTGGCGTACTCGCTCTCGGCGCCGACCGCCGCGATCCTGCCGGGGTCCGAGGCCGAGCCGGGAGCACACGCGGCGGCGACGGCGCCGGCGAGCATCGCGACGGCCACGAGGGTCACGGAGCCCAGGCCCCGGCTCCCCGCGCGCCTCGTCAGCAGCTTGCCCATCAGCTCCCCAGATCCATGGTAGGCTTATCCGTAATGGATGCGGTTGCGAATTTTATCCGGTATGGTTCCAGATAGCAACCCGCCGGCGGCACGCGGTACCAGCGCCCCTCTGCCCGCGCTCGGGGCTCCCCTCCCGACCGTCTCGCGCGCGGCCGACGTCCGTTCGACCCGGCAGAAGCGCGCCCTGTCCGGCGTGCTCGCGGAGACCGACCGCTTCCGGAGCGCCCAGGAGGTCCACGCCGCCCTCCGGGCCCGCGGGGAGCGGGTGGGACTGACCACCGTCTATCAGCAGCTGCGCACCCTGGCCGCGGCCGGCCTCATCGACTCGTTGCGGTCAGACGCCGGCGAGCTCCTTTACCGCCATTGCGACACCGCCAAGCACCACCACCACCTGGTCTGCCGCGCCTGCGGCCGCACCGTGGAGGTGGAGGACACCGTGGTCTGGCGCTGGGCGGAGCGGGTCGCGGCGGACGCCGGTTTCGTCAACGTCGTCCACCACCTCGAGTTCTCCGGCACCTGCGCCGGCTGCGCGGCCACCGCCCAGGCTTGAGCCTGGCGACCGCGGGAGCGACGTCGCCATCACACCCGCGGTCTGCGGCGTCACGAGGGGCGGGCGGCGCCCTCGACGGGCAGCTGGCTGTCGATCCAGGCCTGGAGGGCGTCCCCGGACTCGAAGGATGTGATCAGCGCGTGGCGAGGCTTGGGCCCCGGGTTGTGGACCACGTGCCAGAGCCTCTCGGTGTCGATCACCATCTGCATCCCGGGGTGGAGGGGGATCCGGCTCTCGGTGGCAGGGTCGTCCTTCTGCTCGCGCATGATGAAAGTCGCACCGGGGGGTGCGTCCAGCTCCAGCCAGGCGCGGACCACCCAGCCCTCGCCGTCGGGATTGAGCCGATTGTTGTCGTCGAGATGCAGCTGGCGGAGCGCCGTGGCCTCGTCGCTCGGGTTGAGCTCGATCACCCGCACCCGCCCATAGCGTGCCCCGATGCGCTCGACGTAGCGGACCAGCGAGGGCGCGATCTCCCGGTTCTTGGTCCAGATGCCGTCCTTGTCGGGCTTGCCGTGGTCCCAGAATCCGTGGCACTCCATCTCGCCGAGGGCGGAGGCAAGCGGCGCGAAGTTGGTGTCGCCGCCGGACTTCCAGTCAATGAACTCCAGACCCTGCCACTCGGTGGAGGGAATCGACGGGCCCCGGTGGGGGCCGAGGACGACGAAACCGGCGGGGTCGAGAATGGGGAGTTTGCGGTGTGCCATCGGGCAGGTCCTCTCTGGATGGTGTGGGCATCAAAAGCTTAGTGGCACCGCCCCCCGGCCCGGTGGGATGGCGCTGGGCAGCAGCCTGTCCCGGTGAGGCCACACCCGGACAGGCTGCTACGGTTGAGCCCATGAACCCCGATCTCCGCTTTGCCCACGGGATGGCCGACATGGCCGACGCGATCGCCATGAGCCGGTGGCGCAGCCTCGACCTCCGCGTCGAACGCAAGCCCGACCTCACCGAGGTCACCGAGGCGGACCGCCAGATCGAGGAGCTGATCCGCGAGCAGGTCCGCGTCCACCGCCCCTCCGAGCGGGTGGTCGGCGAGGAGTTCGGCGGCGACTTCGCCAACACCTCCGGAACCCGGTGGGTGGTCGACCCCATCGACGGGACGCGGAGCTTCATCCGTGGCTACGAGACCTGGGCCTGCCTGATCGCGCTCCAACGCGACGGGGTCACGGTCTGCGCGATCGCGTCGGTCCCGGCCCTCGGGCAGCGCTACGCAGCGGCGCGGGGGGAGGGGGCGACCGTCGACGGCAAGCCGATCCACGTCTCCGCCATCGACCGGGTGGAGGCGGCCATGCTCGCCCACACCAGTGTGTCCGGCTTTGTTCGCATCGGGCAGGACGATCGCCTGCGCGCGCTGGCCGGGCGCTGCTGGGACAGTCGCGGCATGGGCAACTCGCTCTCCCACCTCTCCGTGGCCCGGGGCACGGCCGACATCGGCTGGTCGGCGCGAGCCAACCTCTGGGATTTCGCCGCTCTGGCCCTCATCGTCGAGGAGGCAGGTGGCCGCTTCACCGACCGGAGCGCGGACTCACCGGTGGGTGGAACGGGCCTGTCGAGCAACGGCCTCCTCCACCAGGTCGGGCTGGAGGCGGCGGGGATCAACTAGTGTCTCGTTTCTGAAATAGCTTGCATATGGGGCCAGCCGAGGTCATGATGTTGACATGCCCTTCGCTCCCGCTCCACCGCTTGCCCTCACCGACGACGCCTTCAGCGCCCTGACCACC